>NZ_JAWPOJ010000407.1:0-1086 GCF_033344235.1 Vibrio sp. Vb1554
AAAAATTTTATCCACTTTGGAGACGCTTTTCGTACCGTAAGCCATTGCAGCGACCGCCTGTCCACCACCGACATTGTAAACTTCATCAATGCCGCACAACTTGGCAACGTACAAAATTTCATCTGCAATCGGTGGAGGAGAACAAAGCACCACTTTACGACAACCAGCGATTTTTGCAGGCACGCCCAGCATCAATACTGTCGATGGCAATGGCGCGCTACCACCAGGAATATACAACCCTACTTTTTGAATGGGACGTGTCACTTGCTCACACATCACACCAGGTTGTGTCTCCACTTTAATTGGTTGTGGCTTTTGTGCTTTATGAAATTTAGCAATGTTGCTGTAAGCCTGCTCCAGTGCTTGTTTCATTTCCGCAGAAAGGCGTTCTGAAGCCGCATTAATTTCTTTGGATGGAACTCGGATTGATTCCGGTTTTACACGGTCAAACTTTTCTGTAAGTTCTAATAGCGCTGCGTCACCTTGAGTACGCACCTTTGCGATCACATCCGCAACTGCAGCGGTAATATTCGCGCCCTCCGCAATGGCAGGACGCTCTAAAATTGCATCTTGTTGCTCTTCACTCAGTGATTGCCATACAACAGTTCTCATTGCCGTTACTCCATCATTTTTTCAATTGGTAGCACTAGAATTGAGCTCGCACCCAGTTCTTTTAGCTGTTCCATGGTTTCCCAGAACAAGTTCTCTGTACTCACCAAATGAACGGCAACTTTCTGTTTGTCTGCTGATAGTGGTAAAACGGTTGGATCTTCTGCGCCCGGCAGTAATGCTTTAATTTGCTCCAACTTTCCAGCTGGTGCGTGCAGCATGATGTATTTTGATTCTTTTGCCTGTTGAACGCCTTGCATACGAGTTAGCAATTTATTGATCAACTCTGCTTTGTCTGCGTCGAACTCACCAATGCGTTGGATAAGCGTCGCTTTGGATCTGAAGATGACTTCGGCTTCTTTCAGGCCGTTTGCTTCTAATGTTGCACCTGTAGAAACCAAATCTGCAATCGCATCCGCTAAGCCCGCTCGTGGCGCAACTTCCACAGAACCAGTGAGCATACAAGTTGAGAATGGC
>NZ_JAWPOJ010000408.1:0-1085 GCF_033344235.1 Vibrio sp. Vb1554
CCACTAACGCCGGTTGAAGCGAAACTGAAAGCGATTGAAGAGCAGAAAAAACAGCTTGAGCAAGATCTGGCTATTAAGCACTACTACCATAAGAAATTGCTGGATACTTTAGACCTTGGCTTGTTATCACATTTGCAAGAAGATCGCGCGAAAGAAGAGTTAAGGGAAGCGGTGATTCAGTTGATCGCCGAAGACCAAACGCATCCTTTAAGTTCAGAAGCGCGCAACCGTGTTATCCACCAAATCGAAGACGAAGTGTTTGGTCTTGGGCCGCTTGAGCCACTGCTTGAAGATCCAACCATTTCAGATATTTTGGTCAATGGCCCTAAAAACATTTATGTCGAGCGCTTTGGTAAGCTAGAAAAAACGCCGCATACGTTTTTGGATGAGCGCCACCTTCGCAACATCATTGACCGCATTGTAAGCCAAGTAGGTCGACGTATTGATGAGGCGTCGCCTATGGTGGATGCGCGTCTAAAAGACGGTTCTCGTTTCAATGCCATCATCCCTCCACTTGCCATTGATGGGCCATCGGTATCCATTCGCCGTTTTGCGGTCGAACGTTTGAATATGGACAACTTATTAGGGCTTGGTTCGCTCTCACCAGAAATGGGCAAATTCTTGAATGCAGCCGTTGTCGGGGAACTGAACATTCTTATCTCGGGCGGTACAGGCTCAGGTAAAACAACCACGCTTAACATCCTGTCTGGTTTCATTCCGAGTGACCAACGTATCGTTACTATCGAAGACTCGGCCGAGTTGCAGTTGCAACAACCGCACATTATTCGTTTGGAAACACGCCCATCCAACATTGAAGGAAAGGGTGAAATCTCCCAGCGTGATCTGGTGAAAAACTCACTGCGTATGCGTCCTGACCGAATTGTGATTGGTGAGGTGCGTGGCTCGGAAGCGGTCGATATGTTGTCTGCGATGAACACCGGTCACGACGGTTCACTTGCGACCATTCACGCCAATACACCAAGGGATGCACTCAGCCGTATTGAAAACATGTTCTCTATGGCGGGTTGGAACGTTTCGACAAAAAACTTAAGGGCGCAGATCGCGTCAGCCATCAATATCGTGGT
>NZ_JAWPOJ010000409.1:0-1084 GCF_033344235.1 Vibrio sp. Vb1554
AACCGGTTGGTTTAGGAGCTTGCTGTCGTTATGGGTGAAAATATTGCCCTGATCGTTGGCAATAAACATGTAGCCTTCACCCGGAAGGATCACTTGGTTGAGGCTGTTTAAAATATCTCCAATTTCGACATCTGCACCCAGTACAGTTGTTTGGCCGTGCAGTTGTAACGCCTTACCGAGCGACACTACATTCGCACCAGTTGCAGCAGCAACGGTCGGGTTATCCATAAAGACTTTCGATGGATTGGCAATGGCGTTGGTGTACCAGCCCCACTTGCGAGGATCATTATTGCCTGGCGGTAAAATCACCCCATTGGCGTTGTCTTGTGAGCCGTCTGGGTAAGCGAGGAAGACGTTATCGAACGCGCCGGAATCTCGTACCTGCTTCAAGTGCGTCACGATGGCTCGTTTTTCTGACTCAGCAGAAAGGGAGGTGAGTGCTCGCTCTTTAGAGAGTAGCCAGTCACTTACGTACTGGTTGTATGACGCGCTGGTGCTTTCCAGACGCTGGGCAACTTCCGCATCCAACCGTTGTAACGAATCTCGAAAAGACAAGCCCTCGACTAACACGCCCCCAAGGATGATGGCAGCACTGGCCGAGATAGCCAGTTTATTCTTCAGTGATAAATTTTTGAACATAGCAGCGATTAATAGATTTTTTGTACCCAAGCGGCGTTAAGTGTCGGGCTTAATGCCCATTGACCTAAAAGCGCGGGGTAGTTTGTTATTGGTTATTTTCATTCGTATATGATTCGGCGTCGTCGCTGAAAAGCGGTTTTGACGCCGAAATCATCGATTGATTATATTTTACTGCTCAAAATAAATACTGGCGCTATGTCGCGAATTTGAGCTTTATAAGAAATAAGAACCTAATACGAGAGCGGTTTGTTTTATGTATTTGTAAAGTAAGGATTTGTCGCGTTTTGTAAATGATAATTGATTTCATTAAATGGAGATGTAGATCACGTTTGAGCAGTAAATAATCCATTAAAAATGTGAAGGTCATGGAACGAGGATTATATTGATCGGCTTAATCATAGTTATGGGCAATAGTTATGCGCAGTATATTGTTAGTCCCCGCGTT
>NZ_JAWPOJ010000410.1:0-1083 GCF_033344235.1 Vibrio sp. Vb1554
AAATTCGTCGTCAGCAATATCGACCAGCTTGCAATCCGCGGTCAGTGTTACACCGCGAGAGGCTTTCATAGTCAGTGAACCATCGAAATCTGCGCTTGCGACCGTTACGTCATAGCCTGCTCGAACCATCAAGTCGATAACGGTGACGGCTTCCATTTCTTCGGTGCCCGGAGCGATTGGCACTAAGATTTTCTTACTCATTGTTCTGTCCAGCTTTGTTCTATTTGTTTGATGCGTTGGTAAAGTTCTAAATTCTCAGGTGTATTGATGCGATGTTTCTCTGCCGCTTTTAGCAAGTACCCAGTGATAAAATCAATTTCGGTCGGGCGCTGATGAAACACATCTTGCCTCATTGAAGAATAGTTCTCAGACGTTGCCCGCACCACTTGCATAATGGTCTCGAAAAGTACGTCGAACTGCGTCGCAATGTCTTCCTTATTCATCACTTCGACAAGTTCTTTCGTGATGATTTTCAAGGTGTCTTGAAAATCACCGTGTGCAAGGTCGCCATTTTTACATTGATGCAATGCTGTAAGCGGGTTGATTGCACAGTTTATGGCGAGTTTGGTCCACAATGCGGCATTGATGTTTGGGTTCCAAACCACTTCTGGTAAAGCGTGCTGCATAACATCTTGCAAAAACTGGCATTGAGCGCCAGATGCATTAAAGCCGCCAACTTGAGTGATGCCTTGCCCCGTGTGCATTACGAGTTCTTTATTCGGCTTATAAGCACCATGGGGTGTGGTTGCGATAACGACGGGATTTCCGGATAGCATCTCTTCTACCTGCTCGGCCGTACCCATACCATTGTGCATAAGCATAACAATGGCATCGTGATGAATGTGCTCAATAAGAGGTTTGAGTGCAGTGATCACTTGCCACGCTTTCACCGTGACCAAAATCAAATCCGCTTGTTGTAAAGAGGGAACATGTTGGTTAGGAAACTCCATTGCAGGTGAGTCATCAAGCGTAAGGGAGTGTTGCGGCTCAGACGTTCTGCCCCACACTGATACTTGGTGTCCTGCCAATTGAAATTTTGTTGCCCACAGTGAGCCAATGGCCCCCGGACCTAAAATGAGAATA
>NZ_JAWPOJ010000411.1:0-1082 GCF_033344235.1 Vibrio sp. Vb1554
TAAACTACCAGTGGTATTGGTACTAGCGGGGCTTCTTTCTGCCTGTGGTTTTCACCTTCGTGGCGAGTATTCCGTTCCGGAAGAGCTGCACACCATGTCATTCTCTAGCTACGATGAATACAGCAAACTCACACGCTATGTACGCTCTCAGCTGCAACTCAACAAAGTTGACCTAGTTCAGCCGTCATCTTCGGTACCAAATCTGCATTTAATCAAAGCAACCATGGATGAGCGCACGCTCTCGCTTTACCAAAACAGTCGTGCGGCAGAAAAAGAGTTGACTTACGTGGTGCAATATCGCGTCACAATTCCAGGGTTTGGCTCAAAAAATTTCACCACAACCGTGAACCGCAACTACCTAGACAACCCGTTAACGGCATTGGCAAAATCGGTTGAACGTGACGTAATCGAAGACGAGATGCGTCAACAAGCAGCGAAACAGATGATGCGTCAGCTTGGCCGAATCCGTGCCGAGTACGAAGCGGGGCAAATTGCCGCGCCAACTGAGAAAACAAACTCTTAATCAACATGCGAATTTATGCTGACAAGCTAGCTGACCATCTAGCCAAACACTTAAAGCAGGTTTATCTGATCTTCGGAAACGAACCGCTACTGATCCAAGAAAGCCGCCAAGCGATTCAAAAAACCGCTCTACAACATGGTTTTGAAGAAAGACACCGTTTTGCTGTCGATGCAAGTTTAGATTGGAACCAAGTGTATGACTGCTTTCAAGCTCTGAGCTTATTTTCTAGTCGACAACTCATTGAGCTTGAGATCCCAGAAAGTGGTGTCAACACAGCCATCAGCAAAGAGCTACAGACCCTGTGTGACATGCTGGATGATGACATCATGCTAGTGATCGTCGGAACGAAGCTGACTAAAGCGCAAGAAAATGCCAAATGGTTTAAAGCACTGAATGCCAAAGGCGACTGGGTCAGCTGCTTAACGCCGGATCTTCAGCGTTTGCCTATGTTTGTGCAAACGCGCTGCCGCGCATTGGGTTTAAAGCCCGATCAGCAATCCTTACAGATGTTGGCACAGTGGCATGAAGGCAACTTATTTGCACTTTCTCAGAGTCTAGA
>NZ_JAWPOJ010000412.1:0-1080 GCF_033344235.1 Vibrio sp. Vb1554
GTTGTAGCTCTAGTAGGGCGTCCGAACGTAGGTAAATCTACACTATTTAACCGATTGACACGCACACGTGACGCGTTGGTTGCGGACTTTCCAGGCCTAACGCGAGACCGTAAATACGGCCAAGCTCGTCTTGATGAAGAGCACGAATTCATTGTCATTGATACTGGCGGTATTGATGGCACAGAAGAAGGCGTGGAAACCAAAATGGCAGAGCAGTCGCTAGCAGCGATTGATGAAGCTGACGTCGTGCTATTCCTTGTTGACGGTCGTGCTGGTCTTACATCTGCTGATGAAGCGATTGCGGCGCATCTGCGTAAAATTGAAAAGCCAGCGATGCTGGTGGTAAACAAAATTGATGGTATTGATGCTGACGCTGCGTGTGCTGATTTCTGGCAGCTTGGTGTTGATGACATGTACCAAATCGCGGCTGCACACGGTCGTGGTGTTACAGCATTGCTTGAGCGTGCGCTAGCTCCATTCTTTGATGATTTACTAACAAGTGAATCAGAAGAAGGTGAGATTGAAGATCTGACAGAATTTGAAGACGCTGAAATTGCACCAGACGAATACACCGAAGAAGAAGCGGAAGCGGAGTTCCAACGTCTACAAGAACAGCCAATCAAACTGGCAATCATTGGTCGTCCAAACGTTGGTAAGTCGACGTTAACCAACCGTATTCTTGGTGAAGAACGTGTTGTGGTATACGACATGCCAGGCACAACTCGTGACTCAATCTACATTCCTATGGAACGTGATGGCCGTGAGTATGTAATCATTGATACTGCGGGTGTACGTCGTCGTGGTCGTATTAACGAAACGGTTGAGAAATTCTCCGTTGTTAAAACGTTGAAAGCTGTCGAAGACGCAAACGTAGTGCTATTGGTTATCGACGCACGTGAAAACATCTCTGACCAAGACTTGAGCCTGCTAGGTTTTGCATTGAACGCCGGTCGTTCAATCGTATTAGCGGTAAACAAGTGGGATGGTCTAGATAACGAAGTAAAAGAGAACGTGAAGAAAGAGCTAGACCGCCGCCTAGGTTTCGTTGACTTTGCTCGCATTCACTTTATTTCTGCACTG
>NZ_JAWPOJ010000413.1:0-1080 GCF_033344235.1 Vibrio sp. Vb1554
AGTTGACTCTCTGCCTTTCCATCTGACGAAGCTGCACCCCGTTATTATCTTTGCTTAATAGATTGTAACGGTTACGCCCCTGCTCTTTCGCCGCATGGCACGCCGAATCCGCTTGCGCGTGCACCATTTGCGGCGTTTCTGCCGTGTGGTCGATGATACGAATGCCGACCGAGCAACTGATGAATAAGCGTGTGTCTTCCCAGATAAACAGGTGCTCACCCAATGTGGAGATAATCACCTTCGCAATATTGATCGCGCCATACTCGTCGCAATCTTTCAGTAGCACCGCGAATTCATCGCCGCCCATGCGCGCAAGCACGGAATTGTATGGCAGCACCTCTTCCAACATGCTGGCGCAAAATTGAATCGCGGCATCGCCCGCATCGTGCCCAACGGTGTCATTAAGCACTTTCAACTGGTCGAGATCGAGGTATAACATCGCATGCACTCGGCGGTGGCTATCCACTTCACGCAGCGCGGTTTTCAACTCCAACTCAAAGTGGTTGCGGTTGTATGTCCCCGTCAATAAGTCATAACGCGCCTGATACTCTAACTTCTCAGCCAAAAGTTTGGTCTCAGAAATGTCTTCACCCACAATCAGCAACTGATCGGAATCGTTGAGCGGTCGAATGTTTTCGCGTACCCAAACACTGTGCCCGTCAGCATGGCGATACTCGATTTCACGTCGCCACACATCATGAACTTGATGACTCGGTTGCAACAACACCTGGCGTGGGAACAGTGCTTTGTCATCAAGATAGAACTCTCGCAGGCGATGGCCGAGCATCTCAATCGGCTCGTAGCCCAATAACAGCTGCGCGAATCGGTTCACTTCTTGGATGCGGTTGTGGCTGTCGAGCGTCACCATCATCACGGGCTGCTGCTCGTAGTAATTACGCAAGCTCGACTCACGCTGATAGAGCTTATCTTCCATCAACTTACGGCTGGTGATATCACGCGCCTCAAACAGATACTGCTTTTGTTTGCCTACCTGCTGGGAGAACGGCTTTAAGGAAATTTCGAGCACCATAGAGCCGTGCTCTTTGCTCCAGATTTCGGCTTCAAATGTCGAAACTTGTT
>NZ_JAWPOJ010000414.1:0-1079 GCF_033344235.1 Vibrio sp. Vb1554
GCTTCTACGACGCGGACGGTACCGTTAATGAAAGGACCTTCCTCATCAGAAGTGATCAAAAAGCCAATCGAGCCTTTGTGATCTGGGTGCTCGGCAATAAAGCGTTCAACGGCCACTACCATCGCCGCCAAAGAGCCTTTCATATCGGCTGCACCACGACCATGAAGGTAGCCATCGATGATGGTTGGCTCGAACGGTGGTGTATCCCATTGTTCTAGCTTGCCTGCGGGTACGACATCTGTGTGACCTGCGAAAGCAAACAATGGCGCTTCGTTACCGCGACGCGCCCAAAAGTTGGTGGTGTCTTCAAACACCATGACTTCAATTTCAAAACCGAGCGCTTTTAAACGCTCGATCATTAGGTCCTGACAACCTGCATCTTCAGGTGTTACGGACTGGCGGCTGATCAGGTCTTTTGCAAGTGCCAGTACTGGACTGTCTGTCATCCTTGAGTCTTCCTTACATTTATGAATTAAAAATCGTAGCGTATTGGTCTGCTTTGAAACCGATATGGAGTTGGCCGTCTACGTTCAGAATTGGGCGCTTAATCATCGCTGGGTTGTCAACCAACAGCGCAATAGCATTTTCTTCGTTAAGCGTGTCTTTTTGTTCTTGAGTCAGTTGGCGGAACGTGGTGCCACGTTTGTTGAGAACTTGTTCCCAGCCTAGCGCCTGACAAAATTCAGTCACCATTTGAGCATCAATACCTTGTTTGCGGTAGTCGTGAAAATCAAACGCAATGTTTTCAGCTTCCAACCATTTCTTTGCTTTTTTGATGGTGTCGCAGTTTGGAATGCCGAACATGGTAATTGTCATAATGTTTCCCTTTTTTATTCTGTTTTTACTCTCTAGAGCGCAACGCGCTTTGGGGAGGTATTTCTTGGCTGATTCAGCATCCTATCAAGAAGCAATCAAACTGACAAAACGCTGTGGAGAATAATTTTCATATAGAAGTGGATAACTGGTCTCACATGCCAAAACAGAACTTAATTTGGCATAAAGCGGATAAAAAAACGCCTAAATCAAGTGGAAAAGTCGAGTTATTGATCAAACGCAACATCTTACTTGGCAAAAACGAA
>NZ_JAWPOJ010000415.1:0-1079 GCF_033344235.1 Vibrio sp. Vb1554
GCTTTACCTTTGAAAGCATCCTCGTTCACCGCTAAGACGGTCGATACGACAATGGTGTTAATCGCACACTCGTGGATCGCCCCATCGATAAAATCCTCTTTTGCTGGTGTCCCGTCAGCGCCGGGAGGCAGAATACTGGGGTTGACGGGTTCCAAAAGCCCTTCCGCGCAGCCTCGAACAATGTCTGGTTTATCCAGCGAGACCAAATCCCAACGCACGTTGTTTGCTTCTACTTGCGCTTTTATCTCCGCCAAACCGCCACTGAAATCCTCCGATACGATCTCAACACCAGTCTTTTGGATGAATGGTTTGTGGTAAGCCTCTACTTGGCTTTTGGTGAACGCGCCACCCCATGAGACGACCGTTAGTTTATCTTCAGCGTATGCCGAGGTACCCAACAGCATTCCTGAAATCAACATCACCAGTGGTGTTTTCGTCATTCGTGACATGGTTTACTCCTTTGGTTGTTTTTCTGGAGGTATCCGTTACGGCTGTTGGACACCACATTTGTTAAATTTTCGTTAACATTAGCATTAAATATATTTTATACAATATTTAATTTTAAAATTTTTTAGGCAAATCGCTGTAGTGTGAACGGCGTAATATTCACCGATGTTGGCTTATCTGCAACGAGCTCAGAGATTAGGTCTGCAGTGATCGCCGCTTGAGGCAATCCCAAGTGCTGATGACCAAATGCTAGCAATACCTTGCCATTAAAACACTGGTCGATTACCGGCAACGAGTCGATTGTTGAAGGTCGATTTCCCATCCACTTTTCCTGCTGTTCCAACGGATTTAAACCGGACTCAAACATCGCGTTCCCCTGCTGATACAACATCTCTGCGCGCTTCATGTTTGGTGGCGATTTCACATCGGCATACTCGACTGTTCCCGCCAAACGTAAGCCTTCAGACATGGGCGTCATAATGAACTTTCTGTCGGCAGAACTGATAGGAAACGGCAATGACTCACGCTTGTCATTCATCATGAGATGGTAGCCTCGCTCAGCTTGTATCGGGACATTCACACCGGTTAACTGGCGAACCAAAGCTTTAGAATGAACACCCGCTGCGACCACA
>NZ_JAWPOJ010000416.1:0-1077 GCF_033344235.1 Vibrio sp. Vb1554
GCCTTTGTCTTCGGCTTTTAGTTGCATGCTGACGACATCCGAACCCGAATTGACTTCGCTCATCGCCAGAGCGCCTATG
Organism: Vibrio sp. Vb1554; assembly: GCF_033344235.1. Taxonomy (NCBI): domain Bacteria; kingdom Pseudomonadati; phylum Pseudomonadota; class Gammaproteobacteria; order Vibrionales; family Vibrionaceae; genus Vibrio; species Vibrio sp. Vb1554. Next base: position 80 of record NZ_JAWPOJ010000416.1, read on the forward strand.
TGCGAACCATCAACTAATTTAGGCAGATACTTTTCTCGTTGCGTTGGGGTGCCGTTTCGAAAGATTTGGTTTACGCAAAGATTTGAATGTGCGCCGTAGCTGAGCGCGACGGAGGCTGATGCTCGGCTTATCTCTTCCATTGCTACAACGTGGGCGAGGTAACCCATTTCAGCACCACCATATTCTTCGCTGACGGTCACGCCAAGCAAGCCCATTTCGCCAAGAAGTGGCCATAAATGGCTCGGAAACTGATTGTAATGGTCAATATCGGCGGCAATAGGAGCTATATGCTCACTCGCGAACGCATTGACGTGATCTCGGAGCATATCAATGGTTTCACCGAGCCCGAAATTCAGCGGGATGTAGCTCGTTTTCATAACGTCTCCCTGTTGCAGGTGTGTGACTGTGAAAATCGTGCACTGCTTGAGTGAGGGAAATTTGAGTTAGTGGCGTTGTTACTTTTCGTTGTTTTTTAGTGTTTGAAGGCAGCGTTCTTTTGCTGCATTGAGCTCGCCCATGACGACACCAATGTCATTTAACTGCTGTTGCAACACGGCTTGCTTTTCTTCAATGATATTAAGCATTTTGAGCAGCTGTTCATCCGTTTGTTGCATGTCGTAAAGTTCGAACAGTTCACGTATTTCTGCCAGCGAGAAGCCGAGCCGTTTCCCTCTAAGAATCAGTTTAAGTCGGATTTTGTCCCTACGCTGATAAACGCGCATATTGCCTTTTCGCTCTGGCTCAATCAGGCCGACGTCTTCATAAAATCGAATACTGCGCGTCGTGATGTCGAACTCTTTGGCGAGATCACTGATTTTGTATTTTTCCATAACACACTTACCTCGAATAAAAATCCAGCTTCTCGAAATCTGACCATGACTGAATAAAAATTAGGTTGTTATCAATGTGTTTCTTTACCTCACTGTAAAGGCTAGTGCTATGCTTACGTAAACGTCAAGAAATCACAGTGCGATAATTTCGTTGCCGGATAAGGGATA
>NZ_JAWPOJ010000041.1:0-33419 GCF_033344235.1 Vibrio sp. Vb1554
AAGAATTGTTAAAAAAAGCGTCGCTTTTTTTTGACTTTAAACAAGTTAAGTCCGATTATCACTTGCAGATGTTTACTGGATTCTGTAATTTTACTACCAGTTATCTTTAATCAGAAATTAAGTTGTGGAGCAACTATAATGACTATCAAAGTAGGTATTAACGGTTTTGGCCGTATCGGTCGTTTCGTATTCCGTGCAGCGCAAGAGCGCAACGACATCGAAGTAGTAGGTATTAACGACCTTATCGATGTAGATTACATGGCATACATGCTTAAGTATGACTCAACTCACGGCCGTTTCAACGGTACTGTTGAAGTTGAAGGCGGTAACCTAATCGTTAACGGTAAAACTGTACGTGTTACTGCAGAGCGCAACCCTGAAGACCTAAAATGGGACGAAATCGGTGTTGACGTTGTAGCTGAAGCAACTGGTCTTTTCCTAACTGACGAGACTGCACGTAAGCACATCACTGCTGGCGCGAAAAAAGTTGTACTAACTGGTCCTTCTAAAGACGCTACTCCAATGTTCGTTAACGGCGTAAACTTCGACACTTACGCTGGTCAAGACATCGTTTCTAACGCTTCTTGTACTACTAACTGTCTAGCGCCTATCGCTAAAGTTCTTAACGACAAGTTCGGTATCGAATCTGGTCTTATGACTACAGTTCACGCAACTACAGCAACTCAAAAAACTGTAGATGGTCCTTCTGCTAAAGACTGGCGCGGTGGTCGTGGTGCTTCTCAAAACATCATCCCATCTTCAACTGGTGCTGCTAAAGCTGTAGGCGTTGTACTTCCAGAAGTAAACGGCAAACTAACTGGTATGGCTTTCCGCGTACCAACTGCTAACGTTTCTGTAGTTGACCTAACTGTTAACCTAGTTAACGGTGCTTCTTACGAAGACATCTGTAAAGCGATGAAAGAAGCTTCTGAAGGCGAACTAAAAGGCGTTCTAGGCTACACTGAAGATGCAGTTGTATCTCAAGACTTCATCGGCGAAGTTTGCACTTCAGTATTCGATGCTAAAGCTGGTATCGCACTAACTGACAAATTCGTTAAAGTTGTATCTTGGTACGACAACGAAATCGGTTACTCAAACAAAGTTCTAGACCTAATCGCTCACATCTCTAAGTAATTAGAAAGTTAGCAATTAGCGAATAACTTCGTTAAAGAAAAGGCGGCTCTAGAGTCGCCTTTTTTGTATCTGGAATTTGAGAGAATGCAGGCTCGATGTTGCATTTAATGTGCGAAGCGCGTCTAAAAGCTCTCCCCCAGCGATAGGAAACTACACATGGATTTAAAAACTCTCCCAGCCCTAACGGTGCTATCTGATAACGTCACTATCGTTGAAGTTGATCAGATAAAAATCGTCCGCGTGATTCATGACAAAGCAACGGCAGGCATCTCGCTATACGGTGGTCATGTCGTGTCGTTCACGCCTGAAGGTCAAGAAGATCTGATCTGGATGAGCGAAAAAGCTGTCTTCGATGGTAAAGCTGCTCTTCGCGGTGGTATTCCGGTTTGTTGGCCTTGGTTTGGGCGTATTGCTGCTCCAGCTCACGGCTTTGCCCGCACCGCAGAATGGGAGTTGGTTGAACATCGTGAGAACCATAACGGTGTGATTGTTGAACTTGCTCTGTTCCCGACAGAAGAAATCCACGATATTTGGCCCCATATGTTTGACGCTCGTTTGGTGATTGAAGTGGGCGATGAGCTAAAAGTGACGCTCAAAGTCATGAACATTGATGACGAGGCTTGGACCTTCTCTGGCGCATTACATACTTACCTAAACGTTGGAGACATTAAGCAAGCACAAACGACAGGCATGGGTGCCGAGTACATTGATAGCTTGAAAGCTGATGCGGTATGCCAAGGTGGTAATGTTCTACAACTAACTGACACCATTGATCGCGTTTACACGCAACCAGAAGCGAAAATTTTGGTAAAAGACCCGGTATTGGATCGTACGCTAAGCGTACACAACCAAGGCCACAACTCAGCAGTATTATGGAACCCTTGGGCAGAAGGTGCGCAAAGCATGGGTGACATGGCTGACGATGGTTATCAAACCATGTTGTGTGTGGAGTCTGCTGTTCATGCACCAAGTATTGAGCAAGGTCAAACGCTCCAACCAGGTGAGACACATGAACTTGTCACTGTCATTTCAGCGCAGTAAGAATCACCATATAAAGGCCGGGGATACCCGGCTTTTTTTGTAATAAAAGCTCTGCTTAGATGGTCCTATCTTTACTAACTTATTGGTTACTGGTCACTTTTGACGGTTTCATTAATAAATATCAAAAAAATTGATCATATAAACCGATAGCATACCGATACAAAACTCATAAATAATAAAAATATCAGGAATTAGTCTATGTTAGAGAGATACCGAAATCAAAGTGTCGGATTCCAGTTGAAACTGGTGATCACTTTGTGTCTATTCATTGCTTTCAGCAGTATTGCCGCGCTTGTTTACCGCAACGCTTCCGATGTTCTATTGGAAAGCACACTGAAAGAACACCAATCTAAAGTAGAATCAATGGCAAAAACCATTGCTGGCCAATTCGATGCTTACCTGCACACCGCTAAAGTCCTCGAATCTACTTTTCGCAATGGCTACCTTGCCGGTGTCTATGTCGAAAATTACACGGTTGACTTCATGGGACATGAAGTACCAAACATCACTCAATACAGTGAAAGCTTAATTAATGACACCAAGTTGGTCGACAGTTTCACACGTGATACCGGCGCTATAGCAACGCTATTCGCACCATTGGGTGACGACTTTATTCGGGTGTCCACCTCCCTAGAAGATCCGCAAGGTCAACGAGCGGTCGGAACCACGCTAGGCATCAACCATCCTGGTTATCAGCAACTTAAAGCAGGACAACCGTATTACGCTCAAATTAAATTGTATGGCGAGCGCTACATTACCTACTATGCCCCAATCAAAGATGCAACAGGAAAGGTAGCAGGCCTATCGTTTATTGGCTTACCAGTAGACCAAGCGACACAAACCTTGTTCGATGCACTCGAAGAGATAAAATGGGGCGACACTGGTTACACCATTATCGTTGATAACGACGAAAAAAATCTTGGTAAATACCTACTTCATCCAGCAAAAAGCGGCTCAGATTCGTCAATACTAGAAGTCGCCGACTACAATGGTCACAAGCCTTTTGGTCAGATTTTCGAACAATCTAGTGGATTAATTCGCTACCCTTTCGAGTACCAAGGTAACGTAGGCGAAAAGTATCTTGTCTACACAGAGGTTCCAGGTTGGAACTGGAAACTGCTAGGCGGTACGTTTATCAAAGAAGTTACAAAAGGTAGCGACACGCTTCTCACACTCATTGCCATCATTTCTTCGGTAGCGGCAATCATTACTTTTGTTGTACTGACGCTTTTCTTGAATCGCAGCTTACAACCTCTCACGACTCTAAACTCATACATGACTCGCTTAGCGGGCGGCGAAGTCAGCTTGAGCATCCCAGCGTCTCGTAAAGCATCAAAGAATGAAATTACGAACCTGAGCTCGGGTGTCGCCAGTATGGCAAGTCAGCTCAATGAACTCGTTGGTAAGATCCGTTCAACAAGCGACTTAGTGGAGAGCAACTCCACCAGCGTTGCCAACGATGCCCATAACAATTTGACCCAAGCCGACCGACAACAACAAGAAGTCGAGCAAGTTGTGACAGCGATTGAAGAAATGGCCTCTTCCGCTCAATCTGTCGCACAACAAGTCGAAAGCATTGCGGAAAACGTACGCTCAGCAAATACCGATAGCCAGTCTGGTCTCGCGATTGTTGAAGGCGTATGTATCGACGTTGCTCAACTTAACGATCAATTGGATCAATCAGCAACGGCTATCGAGCAAGTAAATCGCGATAGCGAGAGTATTCAAACCGTCACTAAAATGATTGATGAAATTGCTGAGCAAACCAATTTACTTGCCTTGAATGCCGCCATTGAAGCAGCACGAGCAGGTGAGCAAGGCCGTGGCTTCGCTGTTGTAGCAGATGAAGTGCGCACACTTGCGCACCGAACCCAAAGCTCAGTTCAAGATGTCGTGGAAATTATCGAGAAACTAAAAGGGTCGACTCATAATGCAGTTAGTATGATGACAGACAGCCAACGCAGTGCAAACCAGGTCTTGGACAAAGCACAAGACGCGGGCACAGCATTAGAAGCCATCGCAGTACAAGTGCAGTCGATAGCCTCTCAAGCCGACGCCATTGCAGCGACTTCAGAAGAACAAGCTCAAGTTTCACAAGAAATTGCAGCAAATGCCCATTCTATCAGTGAACTTAACCGAGAAAGCCGCAACACGAGCGCAAAAACCTCGCAAAGTGCCATTGAACTTCAACAACAAGCACGAAACTTGAAAGAGCAAGTCGACTTCTTCCACTAATACTTAATAAGAGCCGACCCAGTCGGCTCTTTTTGTTTCACTTGATACCACGCTTTTTGATAGAATTTGCCGCCCTACTTTCTGTTCGAGATCGTCATGAACTATCAATGCCCTCTATGCCACCAAGCTCTAGCGTTAAATGAAAAAACGTTTAAGTGCGAAAACAATCATCAGTTTGACTTAGCAAAAGAAGGCTACGTTAACTTGATGCCAGCGCACCACAAACGTTCTAAAGATCCTGGTGACAACAAAGAGATGATGCAAGCTCGTCGTCGATTCCTTGAAGGAGATTACTACAACCCAATGCGCCAAGAAGTGGCGCAGCTGTGTGCAACATACACTGAGGGGAGCACCCATCAATTATTAGATATTGGTTGTGGTGAAGGTTACTACACAGATCAAGTACAAAAGACGATAGAAACACAAGCAAACCATGCCACGATTTATGGCTTAGACATTTCGAAAGTTGCCATTCGTTACGCGGCGAAGCGTTACACGCACTGCAACTTTAGTGTGGCTTCTAGTCACCGACTTCCCTTCGCAAATGAATCCTTAGATGCCATTTTGCGCATTTATGCCCCGTGTAAAGCTGAGGAGCTGCAGCGCGTTGTAAAAAACGACGGCGTTGTTGTCACGGTTACTCCTGCTAGCCGCCACTTATACCAACTGCGTGAGCGCATTTATCAAGAAGTTCGTCTTCACAATGAAGAACCAGAACATATTGAAGGGTTTGAATTAGAGCACCAGCAGCATCTTAACTATGTTATGGACTTGAAAAACGGAGCCGCAATCGATTTATTGCAAATGACGCCATTCGCATGGAAAGCAACCGATGCTCTTCGTGAAGAGTTGAAATCCGCTACACTTTTCCAATGTGAGGCTGATTTTATGTTGCGTGTATATCGCAAAAAAACACTCAATTAATAAGTCAAAAAAAACAACAAACGCAAATAGTTATCATTTATATTGATTCATTGCTCAGCCTCCATTAATATCATCCGGACATTTTTGGAGGCTTTTCAATGCGCTTTTCTACTTTGAGCTTGCTCTTTGCAGGCTTACTTACTGGTTGCTCTTCATATACGCACACCAACTCTCACGCAACCTCAGCGGAAGTCACTAGTTTTTACGACTATCAACTATACACCCCTTCTGGCGAGCACATCGCTCTAAGCAAACTGCCAATTGAGCTGCAACAAGCAGATGTCATTCTTATTGGTGAATGGCACACACACGCCGGCGTTCATCGCTTTCAAACCGATATGCTCAAACAACTTACGTCCTACGACCGCTCACTCGCGTTATCTATGGAACAATTTACCCGCGACAAACAACCTGTTGTTGACGCTTACCTACGTGGGGAGATCGGCGAACAGTACTTAATGAAACAAGCCAACGCTTGGCCCAATTATGAAAGCGACTATCGCCCTCTCGTGGAGTTTGCTAAGCAGAAAAATCTCCCGGTCATTGCAGCAAATGCACCAAAGAGCATTGTTCGATGCATTGGTCGACAAGGGCTAGATTACATTAACAAGCTCGATGATGATCAGCGGATGTTCATTGCACAAGCCATCAACACTGGTAGTAGTCCGTACAAAGAAAAGTTCATGGCATCCATGCATCACGGTAAGCCAGAGCAGACGGAAAAACAGTTTGCAGCTCAAGTTACTTGGGATGAAACTATGGCGGAATCTATCGTTAGCTATCTAGACGACAACCCAGGCGCTCAGATTGTCCATGTTGCGGGCAAGTTTCACACCGAGCAAGGGTTGGGTACGGCAGCATCAATCTTAAGCCGCAACCCGAGCTTAAAAGTGGTTGTAATTAGCCCAACAGATAACGTGCTTTCTGATAATACAGACTATCAGTTAGAGGTTCTCGCACCACCAGTACGGTATGTACAAGATGCTCACCGCATGGCGGCATATCAACATCTAACTAAACGCAATAACGATCTTCAATGTAAGTAGCTGGTCTTCAATTTAAGTTACTACCTTGCCGTTGCGTTGCATCATCACACCGCTCCGAGTTCATCGAGTGACAAGGGTCTGCTTCCTGCTGGTCTATTTTTTGCTAATGATCACCAATAGAAACTAGAAGCGGCAAAAGCAGACCTGTTTTTATCCAAATAGCTTCAGAAATAAACTTTGCCGCCGATAAAAATATAACTGCTTTTTACCCGCACTCAGTGACCGAGTGTCGATGTTCCAAGGAGTATTCGATGAATCCAGTAGGAAGCACTTCTGTTAATAGCTATGCCAAACAATCTGTCGCCTCTAAACAAGCAAGTATTGCACAAGAAGAAACTAGTGCTTCGCCGCTGAAAGTCGAACACAATAAGGTGACGCTTTCGACCGAAGGCAAAGCGCTACTTGCCGCTCTGCAACAAATCGAGCACGACAGCAAAAAAATAGAAGCAGAAGATAAATCTGTTGGTGAAAAGGTCGAATCTTTCACACATGGTGCGCTTGGCATGGATCACCCCGATAAAATCGAGAAAGAAGAGGATGGCTCATATTCTGCGGGTCAATACCTTTCTGCGGCACTTACCGTTGGTGGCATCATACTGGCATTAGTCTGATAACCAGTCTGATAATCGTCACGACAACAAATCCTATTTGAACCAAACACTTACTGCAGCCCATAATTTAATAAGCCAAAGAACGATATGATGCAAACGTAAGTGAATTCGACCGCTCTTGTGGCCCGATAATACATGCTCATTTATTGCTCCCTAAACTAGGTTTCTTGTGAAGGCACTGAATGGATAACTTTAGTCCATGCTTTCAACTCCTAAGCGTAATCCAAGCCCACGTTTGTGGGCTTTCTTCTTTCCAAACTAACGAACGTTAGAGAGCGACTCATTTTTTCTGCAAAACCAAACAAAAACGACAATTTGGTTAAACTTTTATTACCGACACAAAACCTTCATAAATCATTGCTTTAATGCCTGCGCTTTCAATAAACAAGGAAAATATAATGAAGCGCTTAGTATCTCCAATCGTTACGGCAGTGGCTGCATCTACCCTCTCTTTCAATGCACTCTCAGCTGAAATCAAAAACGTCATTTTGATGATCGGCGACGGCATGGGTCCTCAACAAGTTGGTTTACTCGAGACCTACGCAAAACACGCACCTAACTCGGTTTACAAAGGCGAAAGCACAGCGTTATACAAACTCGCTCAAGAAGGTGTGATTGGATCATCACTGACCAATCCAGAAGACGCAATTGTCGTCGACTCTGCGTGCTCAGCTACGATGCTAGCGACAGGAATCCCTACCGCTTCTGAAGTCATTGGCATTGATAGCCAAGGCAACCATGTCGAAACTATTTTAGAAAAAGCCAAAAGTAAAGGTAAAGCAACTGGGCTCGTCTCTGATACGCGTATGACCCACGCAACGCCAGCAGCATTTGCCGCTCATCAACCACATCGCTCCCTAGAAAACAGTATTGCGGCGGATATGCTCGAAACAGGCGTAGACGTGATGATGTCTGGTGGACTTCGTCATTGGATTCCAAAGTCGACAAACGACAAGGGAGAGACATACGAGCAGCTTGAAAAGCTCACTGAAGGAAATGTCTACCTAAAATCGAAACGCAAAGACGAACGCAACTTGCTTACTGAGGCGCAAGACCAAGGTTACAACCTGGCTTTCAGCCGCGATATGCTCACACAAGCTAAAGGTGACAAATTACTTGGACTTTTTGCTTACTCGGGCATGAACGATGGTATTGCCTACAGTCAAAGCAAAAACGATCCAAAACGCACGCAGCCATCGCTGAAAGAAATGACCACCAAAGCAATCGACATTCTTTCAAAAGACAAAGACGGTTTTTTCTTGATGGTTGAAGGCGGCCAAATTGACTGGGCTGGCCACAGTAACGATGCAGGTACGATGCTGCATGAAATGCTTAAATTCGATGAAGCGGTAAACTCAGTTTATGAGTGGGCAAAAGGCCGTGATGACACCCTGATCATTGTTACTGCTGACCACGAAACCGGCTCTTTTGGCTTTAGCTACTCATCAGCAAACTTGCCTAAACCACAAAAACGCGACGGCGAAGCATTCAAAAATCAGGATTACGCGCCAAACTTCAACTTTGGTCAGTTCGAGATCCTCGATGGTTTATACAACCAAAAGAAAAGTTACTACGGCATGATCAGTGAATTCCAAGCGCTTGATAAGAAAGAGCAAACTCCAGAGAAGTTTGCGGAAGTCGTGAACGCAAATAGCGATTTTTCTATTACGCCTGAACAAGCAGAACGCGTATTAGCAAGTAAACCAAATCCATACCGACTCGCTGGACACAAATACTTAAGCGAAGAGAACGTACCGACAATCAATGACTTTGATGCTTTCTTTCCTTACAACGACCGTGGCAACTTGCTAGCGCGTGAGCATGCAACAAAGCAAAACACAGTATGGGGGACGGGTACTCATACGCATACTCCTGTCAACGTATTTGCTTGGGGACCTACAGAAACTATCCTTCCAGTATCAAAAATCATGCACCACTCGCAACTAGGCGAGTACTTAAAGCAACAAATTAAATAATCAACTTGCACTTACTTCACAACTCGTGATGTTTCAACGCTCTCGCAAGGGAGCGTTTTTTTATGCATGAAAACAGTTGACGTTTTAAATCGTACACCACAATAATTATGGGTCTTTAACTATATGAATAAAGAAAATGTGCGAAATCTTTGCTAAGCAACCCCAAGACAACTATCAGTTCATCACCCGCTCTATCCGTATTGATGGTCACGCGACCAGTGTAAAACTTGAAGCGAGCTTTTGGACAATTCTTGAGGAAATCGCTAGTGCTCAAAACATGACGGTTCCTAAATTCATAAGCACTGTTTATCAAGAAGCACTCGAATACAATGGTGAAGTGAACAACTTTGCCTCCTTACTTCGATGCGCTTGCCTCACTTACGCCCGCCAACCTCAAGAGACCACTCGTCAAGCACTTGCGCAACTTAACAGTTAATAGCAACCAACCGAGCAATAACCATCCTAGGCTATGCATCCGTATTATAAACCCTTGAGCATCTTCTAATTTGTCGTACTAGAGTACTACCCAGACTCCTTTTGAAATCGCTAACCTATGCGGACTATCAAGGAGTACCCATGACAAAAATGATTCACACCATGATCCGAGTAAGTGATCTGGACCGCTCTCTACAATTTTACTGTGACGTACTTGAACTAGAAGTCGCTGATCAATACATCTTTGATGGCTTTTCTCTAACCTATCTAGCCAACCAAGAAACTGGCTTTGAATTGGAACTGACGCACAATCACGACCAAAGTGAGCCCTACACTCACGGCTCAGGTTACGGCCACCTTGCCGTCAGCGTGGAGGACATTGAACAAGCCCACAAACGCATTAAATCTCTCGGCATTGAAACTGGTGACATCAAAGCCTTTGACCATCAACAAAAGCATTTAGCAACGTTCTTTTTTGTAACCGACCCTGATGGTTACAAAATTGAGTTCCTGCAACGCCAAGGGCGTTACCTATAACAAAAAGAGTAAACATTATGATTCACTTGACGGCTACCTTTCATGCACAACCGGGAAAAGAACAAGAGTTGAAAGAGGTACTTACCCAAGCGCTTGAACCTACTCGCAATGAAGAAGGTTGCGTTCGTTATCAATTGTTCCAAGATAAAGACAATGCATGCCACTTCGTTTTTCAGGAGCAATTTAAAGACCAACAAGCATTTGAGCTTCATGGTAAAACAGAACACTTTGCTCTTTTGATTAGCCAGATCGACAACTTGTTAGAATGCGAGCCGAAACTGGTGTTCTTCGACGAACTGTAACAATAACGCTAACCGAAGATCAAAAAAGGCACTCTGCCTAAAGTGCCTTTCACTTGTTGGGACCTGGACCTGTGATTAAGCGTCCTGCTTCTCCACCATATGCAAATGCACATCTTGTTGTGGGAAAGGAATCGAAATACCTTCTCGGTCGAAGCGTAGTTTCACTTCTTTAGTCACATCCCAGTATACATCCCAGTAATCATCCGTTTTTACCCAAGGGCGCACAATAAAATCTACAGAAGACGTATTTAATGTATGAACTTTGATCATTGGCTCTGGAGTGCGAAGTACCGAAGGGTGAGAGGTAATGATATCAGACAATACTGACTCCGCTTTTAAGAGGTCATCCGCATAGCCAATGCCAAACACCATATCCACGCGGCGAATGCGTTCATGCGTGACGTTCTTAATAACATCTCCCCAGATTTTGCTGTTAGGAACAATAATAATTTGGTTATCAAACGTACGGATTGTGGTGTTCACCAAACTCATATGGCTTACCTTGCCATCCACACCGCCAGCATACACAAAATCACCAACATCAAATGGTCGATAAATAAGCAGCATCATACCCGCCGCGAAGTTGGATAACGTGTCTTGCAACGCGAAACCAATAATCACACCAGCAATACCGAAACCGGTTAGGATTGGCGCTAGGTTCAAGCCAAGCTGAGATAAGCCCACCATGATACCGATCACCCACACGAATTTGCCGGACATCGAGATAAAGAAGTCCTGCATCAAGTGGGAAAGTTTTAAGTTTTTCGATGCAACTGCCTTACGGACCACTTTGCGCGTTAACTTAGCCAGTCCGCGAGCGATCAATAAAATCAGCGCAAAAACAAACAACTGGAAGATATGCTGCGGTGCATTCTCGGCAAACCAATCCAGTGCCGAGTTGGACCAGTGGCTCAGTATTGACCACACAACTTTAGTATTCAGTAAATCGTGGGTGATATTCCCTGTCACTTCGAAAATTTGGCGTTTGTATTCGGACATTTCTAAACCGACTTTATCGCCAATCGAAATTAAATTGCGTAGGCTTTCCGTCGCAATATTCAGTCTTTGCTTAGTAATAAGCTGACTTAACTGCAGTGACGCTTTTTCCGATTCAGGGCTTGACGAAAGTTGAGAGCCGACGATCTCACTTTGCTGACTCAAGTACTCAATTGAGGCAGACAGCAAACGCATGCGTTTATCAACTTTATCCTTTAGTTCCGCTTCTGCGCGCTCATTTTGAGCCCCTAACTCTTTCAGCCAAGCAAGGTTTTGCCAGCTTGAATCGAAGCTGACATCGAGGTAATGCTGTAACTCTCGGTAATCATTAACAAGAGCAAGTTTCTCTTCATCCTTGGCTTTATTTAAATCTTCAACGACTTTCTTTATTTTTTCCGACAGATAGTTTGTGGCGTCCTCAGAGTATTGTTCTTGTTTTTTAACCAAGGAGATCAATTTGTCACGAGGGATAGTTTCACGTTCAATCGCTGACGCTAACTGGCTTCTTAATTCTTCATTCTTTTGGAATAGTTGCAGTTGAAGGGCATCACGCTCGTCGCCACTCGCTTGCGAGAGGCTTTGGGATAAATCCACAATCTCTCGGTTCAAGTTGTCAATCGAGATTTCGGCAGCAGAAGGCTCTTGGATATCGTCAGTAGCAGTCGCATGAACAGCCATTGGGGAGAACATAATGACGGCAAGTGCGAATAATGTCACCCAAGATGTCAGGCGCAGTTTCTGGGGGAAATGAAACGTCATGTTTACCTCATAGGAAACAATCCTGATCAAAACAATCAGGAATAGAAGTGTAAAGCGTTGAAATCATACTCCTAAGTTTACAACACTAAATAATAAACTGAGCAGCATTTCGTTAGCGAGACGTCAAAGTTGGGAGCCCCAATAGCAAACAAGCCTTTCATTTAATCAATGAAAGGCTTGTTTTTATTCGACTAAGGACGGTTGGGATGATTTAAAATATGGTCTTCCCAATCCACCACATCAATCTCGTAAACAACTTTGTTACGGACACTTTCCCCTGCCGCATGCATTGCGGACTTAGAGCCTGTAATCAGCGGATGCCATTCTGGTAAAGGCTGCTTTTCAGCCAACAGACGGTAAGCGCACGTGTGTGGCAGCCAAGTAAAATCGTCGATGTCTTCTCGGGTCAGCTTGGTGCACTCTTCACCCGAAGTGAAACGGTTTGGGTAATCCTTACATGAACACGTTTTACTGTTCAGCCAGCTACAAGCCACATTGGTATAGTAGATTTCATCGGTATCTTCATCCATAAGCTTATGCAAACAACATTTGCCACAACCATCACAGAGAGATTCCCATTCCTCTTCTGTCATCTGCTCTAACGATTTACTTTGCCAAAATGGAGTGCTCATACTTCAGGTCTCACCAAGGGAATTTAGGGGGCGATTTATACTCTTCTCAACGCAAAAGTTCAAGTTTTGAGAAGATCTTGCATCCTTCCCACATAACGGTGGAGATATTCAACTACTTTCGTTTTACTGTTCTATCCTTAAACAAGTTTCCATTACTCAATTGATCAAGAAGGCATTAAGGAGTTTTCATGGGTATTATTTCTTGGATTATTTTGGGCTTAATCGCCGGCGCACTTGCTAAATGGCTCATGCCAGGAAAAGATGGGGGCGGTTGGATTGCAACAATGTTACTTGGTATTGCAGGGGCATTTGTAGGTGGCTTCCTTGGCGGCATTCTCGGTTTCGGCGGAGCAACTGGCGTCAACATTGGTAGTATCATTACCGCAACACTAGGCGCATTTATTCTGTTGTTTGTTTATAACCGTTTCTTAAAATAATCACGATGATTTAAAAGCAAAAAACCAAAAAGGGAGCGTAATGTTAAGCGCGCCCTTTTATTTTTTTCTTTCTTCACTCTTCCAATCCACGTCAAAATGACCATAATTGCCCCCTTAATTTTTAAGAGGTTTACATTATGGATTGTCGATTAGGATGTGGAGCGTGCTGTATTGCGCCAAGTATCTCTTCACCAATACCTGGAATGCCCAAGGGCAAACCTGCAGGTGTTCGTTGTGTGCAACTCAACGACGACAATTTGTGCAAGCTATTTGGTAAGCCTGAACGCCCTAAAGTCTGTCACGATTTTAAACCGTGTCCGATTGTATGCGGCAAGACCAATCAAGAAGCACTCGACAACATCACTGAATTAGAACAATTGACGTAATGCGACTCTAGACCACACGTTTAAAGTTAGTACCTCGGTTGTTTCTCTCCGAGGCAGTAATCAAAGCAAACTCAAGATTTAGCACTCCCCCCTCAGCCTTTTATCTCACCCTTGAGAACTCTTGCCACATAGCGTTCCATTTGCGGTTTTTGCGCGATCTCCCTCACAATTTATTGACAATTCTCGACTATGTTCAGCGGGTCATTTAATTAAAGATCAGGAAAGAACATGAATAAGTATTTGGCTGAGGCTTTTGGCACGTTCTGGCTAGTGTTAGGCGGCTGTGGTAGCGCGGTGTTGGCTGCGAGTTTCCCTGAAGTGGGTATTGGTCTGTTGGGCGTTTCTTTGGCATTCGGTTTAACCGTTCTGACGATGGCATTTGCTATCGGTCATATTTCAGGTTGTCACTTGAACCCTGCAGTGACAGTTGGCCTTTGGACTGGCGGTCGTTTTGAGACAAAAGACGTTGCTCCCTACATCATCTCACAGGTGATCGGCGGGCTTATCGCAGGTGGCGTGCTTTACGTTATTGCATCTGGACAAGCAGGATTCGATGTTGTGGGTTCTGGCTTTGCCGCCAATGGTTATGGTGAACACTCTCCAGGCCAATACTCGATGATCGCTGCACTTGTGACTGAAGTTGTCATGACGATGATGTTCCTGATTGTCATTATGGGTGCAACAGACAAACGTGCGCCACAAGGCTTTGCACCTATCGCAATTGGCCTGTGTTTGACTCTCATTCACCTGATCAGCATTCCTGTCACCAATACGTCAGTAAACCCTGCTCGTAGCACGGCAGTCGCAGTATATGTGGGTGAATGGGCGGTTTCTCAGCTATGGCTGTTCTGGATTGCTCCTATTGTGGGTGGCGTGCTTGGTGCGGTTATCTACAAAAATCTTCTTGGTAAAGAATCGAACGATTAATCGTTCCTAACTCCCAAAATCAAAAAAGCCGCTGAATTCAGCGGCTTTTTATTAAATTCTGTGTCGACCTAATAGCGAATGTGACAACGTCGTGCCATCAACAAGCTCTAGCTCCCCACCGACAGGCACACCATGCGCGATGCGGCTGGCATCAACTTGGTGCTCTTTACATAGCTCTGCGATGTAGTGGGCAGTGGCTTCACCTTCAACTGTTGGGTTTGTCGCCAAAATCACTTCGGTAATATCACCGCGACGTAAGCGGTAATCAAGGACATCCAATCCAATATCACTTGGACCAATACCATCTAATGGCGACAAATGCCCCATAAGAACAAAATACCGACCAGAATATTGGCCTGTTGCTTCAACGGCTGCGATGTCTGCCGGGCTTTCTACCACACAAATTTGACCATTTTCTTGGCGTTTTGGGTTGGTACAAATGTGACAGACTTCTTCTTCGGTGAAGGTTCGACACTCAGTACAATGACCTATTTCTGTCATTGCCTGACTAAGCGCATCTGCAAGCTGCAAACCGCCTTTTCTATCGCGCTGTAACAAATGAAAGGCCATACGCTGCGCTGACTTGGGGCCAACCCCAGGTAGACAACGTAAGGCCTCCATCAATTGCTCCAGCATATGACTGGTACGCATTAAAAGTCCGCTTAATTAAATATCAGCAGATTAGAATGGCATTTTCATACCTGGTGGTAGTTGCATACCGCCAGTTACAGAAGCCATTTTCTCTTTTTGAGTTTCTTCAACACGACGGGCTGCATCGTTGAACGCCGCAGCGATCAGATCTTCAAGCATTTCTTTGTCGTCTTCCATCAAACTTTCATCGATGTCAACACGACGTACGCTGTGACTACCAGTGATAGTAACTTTAACTAGGCCAGCACCAGACTCGCCAGTTACTTCCATATTCGCGATTTCTTCTTGAAGCTTTTGCATGCGATCTTGCATTTGCTGGGCTTGCTTCATTAGGTTGCCCATACCGCCTTTACCAAACATGTTTATCTCTCTGGTTTAATGAGGTGTTGCATCAATTAATGGGGTTATACCTTTGGGTTTTCAACCCCATTCCATTCGATTATTAGATAGGGCGCACACTATCTTTATCAAGCTCTGCAGCAAAACGACGTTCAATAAATTGAACATTTGGATCGTTTTCTAAACTGTTCAGCGCTTGCTGTAATTTCTCTTGGTAGAGCCTATCTCTCAGTTCAAGTGGTGTTTCTCCACTCTCCCCTATTTCGATGCTCATGTGGCACTCTTCACCCAACACGGTATTAAGTGCTTTAAGCAATTCGGCTTGAGCTCTATCAGTATTCAAATGAGCTTGGCTGCTTCTCAATAGTAACGAAACGGTTGTTCCTTCCTTACTATAATGAGAGTTTAGCGCAAGTTGCTCTACCAGCTTAGGGATCTCCATTAAGCTGATGAGCTTCGCCCATTCATTATGTTCTAACGATTCATCGATGAGCTTTTGTGCCATTTCAGGCGTTTTCTCATGCTCAAGTGCCTGCTTGAGCTGCGTAGGTGTCAGTTTTGTATTTACTTTTGTCTCAACAGGCTTGCTTGGACGCCAGCGATACGCTTCTTCAACTTGTGGCTCCGTCGACTTCGGAGCTGAGTTTGGCGACACCTGCGCGGAATTGCCATGCAATTGCGCTACTCGGTCGATAACCGATTCTGGTTGTGCAGATGCCGCTTTAGGCTTTTTTGAGCCACCATTTTGAGGAGTGTTCTGTTGTAGGCCTTGACGCTGAGAACGTAATTGGTGACGTAAACCGCTTAGACCACCGCGCGCTGGTGTTGAAACGCTCTCTTGCATTTGTTGAGGTGGCGTTTCATGCTGCGGCGCTGGGTTTTCACTCATCGGCGGCGCCATATCATACTGTGGTGGAACCGTCTCATATCCACTCGCTTGATACTCAGGTTGCGAACTGGATGAAGGTTGAGGCGCCACTTGTGGTGTGCTTTGTGCTGGACTCGGCTGCTGAGCTCGAGGAGCAGCGGCTGTCTGAGCTGGCGCAGTCTTTGGTTGACTGGTACTTTGAGCCGGAGATGACGCTGGCTCGCTGTTACTAGAAACAACATTTGCCCCACTGTTATTTGATGGGCGGAACGCCATCATGCGCAGCACAATCATTTCCAAACCGATTCGCCCATTTGGCGAGAGGGTCAAATCTTCACGACCTTTCAATGCAATTTGATAGTAAAGCTGAACGTCTTGCGGGCTTAGAGCTTTACTCAACAGCTCAATTTTCTCTGCATCTGGTTGTGCTCGGTCTAACGACGCGGGCAACGCTTGATACATCGCAATTCGGTGTAACTGTGTTGCGACTTGCTGCAACAAACCATCCCACTCAACACCATTTGCCGCTAATTGTTGGATTTTATCCATGGCTTGTTGAGGTTTCTTGCTGCTGATTGACTCTAGTAAGTGAATCGCTTGGTCGGTATCAATCGTCCCCAACATGTGGCTGACAATATCGGCTTGCACCGCACCGTTACCTAATGCAATTGCTTGATCAGTCAAGCTAAGAGCATCACGCATACTGCCATCTGCAGCATGTGAGATCATACCCAACGCTTTTGGCTCTGCTGAAACTTGCTCTTGACCTAGGATGTAATCAAGTTGCTGGTGAATATCATCAACGCTGATTGGTTTCAGATGAAACTGAAGACAACGCGACAATATAGTGACAGGCAGCTTTTGTGGATCAGTTGTTGCGAGTAAGAACTTCACATACTCTGGCGGCTCTTCCAGGGTTTTCAACAACGCATTGAAAGAGTGACGCGATAGCATGTGCACCTCATCGATGAGGTACACTTTAAAACGTCCACGAGCAGGTTTGTATTGAACGTTGTCTAACAGTTCACGAGTGTCTTCAACTTTAGTACGTGATGCTGCGTCGATTTCAAGAAGATCGACAAAGCGACCTTCATCAATTTCACGACAAGTATCACACTTACCACAAGGTGTCGCGGTAATGCCGGTTTCGCAGTTCAAGCCTTTGGCAAACAGCCTACCGATACTCGTTTTACCCACACCACGAGTCCCGCTGAACAGATAAGCATGGTGTAAACGGTTTTGCGCCAGTGCGTTTTCCAACGCCGTCAGGACATGTTTTTGTCCGACAACTTGGTCAAACCGATTAGGACGCCATTTTCGCGCTAAAGCTAAATAACTCATTGAATGTATTAATGTCCTTCAAAATCGCAAATGCTGTACACGTTTAGACCTAGTGCTTCTAAACGTTTATCACCACCGATTTCTGGTAGGTTGATAACGAACGCAGCGTGCTCAACTTCACCGCCCAGTTGGCGAATCAGTTTAGTCGTCGCTTCAATAGTACCGCCCGTTGCCAATAAATCGTCGACAACCAGTACTTTGTCACCTTCAACGATGGCATCTGTATGGATTTCTAGTGTATCAACGCCGTATTCAAGCTCATAAGATTGAGCAACAGTAGGGCGTGGTAGCTTGCCTGGTTTACGCACTGGTACAAAACCAACACCTAGCTCAAGCGCTAAAGGCGCACCAAATAAAAAGCCACGAGCTTCCGTACCCACAACCTTGGTAAAGCCCATATCTTTGTAACGTTCAACAAGTAAGTTGATCGTCGCTTGGTATGCTTTTGCGTCTTCAAGAAGGCTCGTCACATCACGAAATAGAATGCCTGGCTTTGGGTAGTCTTGGATGCTTTTGATGCTAGATTTGATCAGTGAAATTGTTTCTGTAGTCATAATACCGATTTACTTAGATTGGCTCATCGCCCTCTCTAATCGCAGTATCACGAGGGCAACGAACAATAGGTTTTCACCACTATGTGCTTATTTTCGTAAAAGTCACAGGCGCTGAAAATACAAACGCCCACTCGAAGAGCGGGCACACTATTCTCTACAATCTTAGTGATTTTCTTCTCGGTCAGCAACCAACTCAATCACAGGCAGACGCATAAACCAGCTGAGTAAAACGATTAGCATCACTAAAAGACCAATTTTTACCCAAACGAGGGGGACAACAACGATTGAAACCATGAAACTAAGCGCAATAAAAATCGCACCACGCTTTTTTACTTTTGAAGTAACAGCCCGATGCTTATGCCAATTGCCGAGAATGGGTCCAAACGTTTTGTGGTTATGTAACCATTGATGAAATGCGGGGCTACCACGCATAAAACATGCGCTAGCAAGCAAAATAAAAGGTGTGGTGGGTAAAAGTGGAAGGGCTATGCCGGCTATGCCGAGCACAATACAGAGTCCACCAACAGTATTGAAAAAGTAACGCTTAATACGAATGGTGAACTCCGGTACAAAATAGCTAGATTAAAAGCCTGCGTAACCATTCATTACACGAAGCCAGGTTAGCGTTGCAGGAAGTGTTGGGATCAAAAGAACTGCAATAAAACCTAAAAAGTAAAAAATATTATAAGGCTCTTTAAAATCTTTATCTGCCATGATGTGTCTTCTCACTAGTTGACTTTGCTTCTCCCAAGGCACAGCGTTAAATTATCGTTGCACAAATGGGTCATTATTGTTTTAAGCGCTGACTATACATTAAACAGCCAAATCTAAACACCAGCAAAAAGTAAGGTTATTAAACTAAACGTATGTTGTTTTGGTGGTTCTAAAAAGATAATAAGCAGCGTAAGGACGCTGCTTATTGGTTTGCAAGTCATAATTATACTAGTCGGGATTTCCGGGTAATACTTAAACTAAAACTTGAAGAACCTAAACACCCGATAGACAACTGTCCTGCAACACTAAGCGGTAAATCGCGGGTGATGAAGTTTTTCATACTTCCTCCCCCTAAACGGTTACCTGCTGCGATGTGTTGATTCGTATTTCCGTCAGACCAATGGCTATCTAAACCCGCAGGCAATATAGAGACCGAGGATGAAGCGAGGTCGGCGACACCAAACACAGCATTGACTGCACCCGCACACTCCGAACACTCAATTCCTTTTTCAATGATCCCTACCATGTCCTTGAGATCAGCACTGAAACTTTTCAAGTTACGGAGATAATCGTCAAACAATGCCCTAACGAGCAATGTCGTCGCAACTCCATCATTAGCTTGGGAAGCAGAATCAACGAGATAAAACGCAAATTGACCATTCATTAACCAACGATAATCGAAAACCAAGGGCATCACATCCGTCGATTGCAATAAACGGTACGAGCAGCGCCAATCTCCCTGAGCAGCATCCTTCTCTGGCAATAGCGCTTGCAGTAAATCTCTTGCCGCACTCGGATTCTGTTGTAAATATTCCAGATGCCAATACAGCTCTTGTTCATCTGGGATTTCACCACCATCATCAACTCTAAACCACTGACTTGAAAAGTCACGTTGTTCTGAGAAGTGACTATCGGTATCTTCTAGCGTATTCTCTATCGCCTGAGATAGGTGCTCATAATTACCTATCGGTTTAGGAAGAAAATCTTTAATACCAAATCGCAACGCTTTCGCGACATCGGACATTTCATCCGTGCCTGATACCACGATAAGCGGCATATATGGGTATTCGAGACTAACTTCTTCGACGAACTCGATACCATCTAAGACCGGCATCGATAAATCACATAAGATAAGATCGGGTTGGCATTCCCTGAGTTGTTGAAGCGCTTCTAGGCCGTTTTCTGCTTCTACTACTTTAAAACCCTGACTTTCTAAATAGGCATTGGTTACTTTACGAAATATTGGATCATCGTCCACCAACATTATTAGTTTTTGATTAATCACTTCCTGTGCCGAGACCATTGCCGTTTGACTGTGAGTCTTAAACATACCTTTATCCCTCACAAAGCTCAGTCAAAAAAACAGATTTATTATTAAGTCATTATTTTTGTTGTGTTTACTTCCAGCAAAACGTGTCACAGCAAGACCTGAGGCCGCTTCGCCTTGTTATAAAACTTAGCTCGGAAACTGCATTAATACAAATATTACGGCGTATAACAGTATTTACTCAAACAGGGTTGCTGTGTTCAAATGATGCAACATGTTGACTTAAAGCAAGCTTTGATCACAAAGTTAATTATAAATTAACCGTAATCGGTAATTTAATGTGTCTGGAAATATGAAATTAGATGACTTAAACCTGTTTCGACTGGTTGTCGAAAATGGGAGCTACACCGCAACTTCGCGAAAAACCATGATCCCGGTTGCGACCATCACCCGACGCATTCAAGCGCTAGAAGACTCTGTCAATCTTCGACTATTGAACCGTCATGCTCGCAAACTCTCGCTCACTGAAGCAGGGGAACGTTTTTACCATGAGTGCTCTCCTTTACTACAAAGGCTAACAACCGCAGCAGAGGAAATCACTGACGACTGCCGAGGAGCATCCGGCAAGATTAAGATATCCGCGCCTTACAACTTAACTAAACGAATGATGATGCCGATGTTCAACAGCTTTATGAAGCAGTACCCGGACATCAACATTGAGCTAACGACAGAGAATAATGCGGACAAGCTTGACCCTACTGAATGGGATGTAATTTTTCGAGTGGGACCTCAACGCGACTCTAGCCTCATCGCGCGTAAGATTGGCGAAGTGAAGGATATTCTCGTTGCAAGCCCTGACTATCTAACCTCGAATCCTGCGCCACATCATGCAGAAGAGCTCTCTAACCATTCATTGCTAAAAGGGTACCCGCTTATTAAGTGGACCTTGATTAATAGCAAAGGCGAGTCTGTGGTGAATGTTGACCGTGGTCGTTTTCAAGCAAACGCGCTCAATGTGGTGCGCAGCGCTTGTTCCGAAGGTTTAGGCATCACACTAATGCCAGATGTCATGATCAAAGAGTACATCGAGAGCGGCGATTTGGTACGCGTACTGCCAGATTGGAGTGCAAACCCGCGCGACATTTATATGCTTTACAACCACAAAGATCACCTGCCAGAGAAAGTTCGCCTCTTTATTGACTTTGTGATCGCTTATAACATTCACTAATTAGATAGCGAAAACAAAAACCAGAGCCGAAGCTCTGGTTTTTTTACGACTTAAGAAAGCGCATCCTATGCGCCTTCGTTATGAAGCTCTAGGTTTGCTAAATCCTGTTGGATTTCAAGTTGTGTTTTCGCATCATCGTTACGAAGACCATCTAAAAAATCTAGGTATTGTTGGTCGATATCACCCGTTACGTATTCACCGTTAAACACGGAAGTATCGAACTGAGTAATGTCTTGATTTCCAAGACCTACAGCTTCTACCAAATCTTCTAGACGTTGATAAATAAGCGCATCGGCACCAATCTGCTTACAAATTGTATCGTTGTCACGGCCATGGGCAATAAGCTCTGTAGCACTTGGCATATCAATGCCGTATACGTTCGGGAAACGAACTTCAGGAGCCGCTGAGACCATGTACACTTTCTTGGCACCAGAATCACGAGCCATCTCAATAATCTGCTCTGACGTTGTACCTCGAACAATAGAGTCATCCACCAGCAACACATTCTTACCTTTGAATTCCGAACGAATAGCATTCAACTTGCGACGTACTGATTTCTTACGTTGTTGCTGGCCAGGCATGATAAACGTACGTCCAACATAACGGTTTTTCACGAAACCCTGGCGATAAGGGATATCGATCGCTTGAGCGATTTGCAGTGCAATGTCGCAAGACGTTTCAGGGATAGGAATGACAACATCGATATCAAGGTTTGCGTAATCTTCACGAATACGTTCGCCCAGCTTTTTACCCATTTCAACTCGAGCACTGTATACCGAAATTTTATCGATGAACGAATCTGGACGAGCAAAGTACACGAACTCGAAAATACAAGGGTTCAGCTTAGGATTATCTGCACACTGCTTCGTGTAAAGCTCACCGTCAAACGTTGCGTAAATCGCTTCACCAGGTGCAACATCACGGACGAAATCAAAACCGACCGCATCCAATGCCACCGATTCAGACGCAACCATGTACTCTGCTCTGCCGTTAACTTCACGCTTACCTAAACAGAGCGGGCGAATACCGTGTGGGTCACGAAATGCAATCATACCATGACCAATGATCATGGCGGTCACAGCATAAGCACCGCGAATTGTGCGATGAACATTGGTGACTGCGCGGAATACGTCTTCGGTCGTGACATTTCCTTTTACTGAGTCAATTTCGTGCGCCAGTACATTTAGTAATACTTCAGAGTCTGAAGTGGTATTGATATGACGGCGATCTTTTTCAAACAGCTTCTGACGAACTTCGTTAGCGTTAGTCAAGTTACCGTTGTGGGCAAGTGTAATACCGAAAGGAGAGTTTACGTAGAAAGGTTGAGCTTCTGAAGCGCTTGAACTGCCTGCTGTAGGGTAACGAACATGACCAATTCCGACCTCGCCTTGCAGGCGTTGCATGTGTCTTGCTTCAAATACATCCTTGACTAAACCGTTCGCCTTACGTAGACGAAAACGATTGCTTTCTATGGTACAAATACCAGCGGCATCTTGGCCACGATGCTGTAACACCGTTAACGCGTCATAAATAGACTGGTTTACAGGCGTTGTGCCCACGATTCCAACAATACCACACATGTCCTAATCCTCGATTTGCGACAGTAGCTGGCACTACTAGATAGTGCCAGACAGAAAACTTGATGTTGCTTGTAAATGCTCGAAGAATGGGGCGATGATACGGCTGAACTCAGGGATCAACTGTGAATCTTTCCACCAATCCGAGCTTGGGAATGCAGTAAACGCATCCATAAAAAACAGCACCGCAGAAACAATTAAGACTCCGCGTAGACCACCAAATACAATCCCGAGAATTCGGTCCGTACCTGATAGCCCTGTTTTTTGTACCAGTTGACCAATGACGTAATTCACCACTGCACCAACTACCAAGGTTGCGACAAATAACGCCGCAATCGCCGCTCCGTTACGAAACATATCATCTTCGATGTTGGTGAAGTACACCGCCAATTTGGCATAGTAATTACTGGAGATAAAAAACGCTCCAAACCAAATCACCAAAGACAAAGCTTCTTTAGCAAAACCGCGAACTAAACTGATCAGAGCTGAAAATCCGATCACACCTAAAATGATAAAATCTATCCAATTCATCTTTTCTTCATCTTAAGTTGGCGCGCATTTTAACAGAAAAAATGCTGACGCAAACGTTTTCTTATGGATTTAATGGCTTAAATTTAAGCAATTGACCTTTTGAACCTGTAATTTTTTGTAATTCTTGAACTTGTCGTTCAAGTTTACTTTTTGACACATCAGGGCCAACAATCACTCTCGTAAACTCGTTTTCTTTCTTTGTGTGAGCTTGATAACCACGCTTTTGCAAATCCGCGACAAGCGCGACAGCATTTTCGTGATTCTTAAGTGCCATCAACTGAATGATCCAAGCTGAATCTTCATATTGATTTTTCTCTTGAACAGGACGAGTGACGACCTCAACTTGCTCTGGTTGTTTGATGACCTCAGGTTTAGATGTTGGCGCTGGCTCGGGCTCAGAAACGGCTACTTGAGCATCCTCACTTTCTTGCACTACAGCTTCAACCGGAGAATCCGGTAACGTAATGTCGTCTTCCACTGGCTCTAATATTTCGAAGTTTTCCACATCACTATCAAGTTCTGGTTTGATAGGAATACTGGCAAATTCTTCTTTGTAGTGCAGTTTCTTACCATCTAGCACATCGGGAAGAACAATGACTCCGACTGCGACTAGAATGATGGTGCCGACTAAACGACTTTGGAATTTACTTGCCATCAAAATACCTTTACTTATTTATTATTTGATTGCCAATGTTCCAATACCTCTCCGACGGTATGGAATGAGCCAACCACCAGAATAACGTCTCCTGCCTTTGCGTGGCTTCTCGCACTCTCGAAGGCGTCAACAGGGTTTTCAAAATGAACTTGCCCATCAGGTAAGTATTGGCACAATTCATCAGCGGTCGCCGCTCTCGGTCCAGTAAGCGACGCTGGATACCATTGTGTTGCAACTGGAGTTAGCGCTTCAATGGTTGCTTTAATGTCCTTGTCATGCAGCATTGCAACCACAATATGGATATTCTTACCCAGATATTGTTGCTTCACTCTCTCTACCAAATACTCAGCAGAGTGCGGGTTATGAGCGACATCAAGGACTATTTCAGGTTCGTGATGCAGTACTTGCATACGCCCCGCCAAACGCGCATTATTCAAGCCATTGACAATATTTATGTCAGTGATTTGCAATTCCGAAGCCCCTAGTGCCATCAGTGCAGTGGCTGCATTTTGTAATGGTAGCGATGGGATTGGTAAATCCTCTAACTCAAATGCCCCACTGCTCCACTTCCAACCATTATCAGTTAGTTGGTAATCGTACTGAATACCTACTTGGAAGAACTCAGAACCAATATCGTCAGCATGAGCCGCCACGGTCGCTGGTGGCGTTAGTTGACCACAAATTGCTGGCTTCCCTGAACGGTAAATGCCCGCTTTTTCAAAACCAATAACATTGATGTCATCACCAAGCCAATCCACATGATCGATCGCTAAGCTCGTAATAACAGAAACATCATGGTCAACAACGTTAGTGGCGTCTAGACGGCCGCCAAGTCCTACTTCAAGTAAGACAACGTCAACTTTCTCTACTTGGAAAATACGTAGTGCAGCAAGCGTACCGAATTCAAAGAGGCTAAGGCTAACATCACCACGCTGCTTTTCTACATAATCGAATGCTTCACAGTGCTTTGCATCTACAACGTCAACGCCATTAATGCGTACACGCTCGTTGTAACGAATCAGGTGCGGAGAACTGTAAACACCGACTGAATAGCCAGCATCAAGTAAAATGGCTTCCATTAACGCACACGTTGAGCCTTTGCCATTGGTTCCGGCAACGGTGATTACGGTTGGAGCTGGTTTGGTAAGATTGGCTTTGTTTGCTACCGCTTGGACACGGTCTAAGCCTAGATCAATTGCTGAGGAATGAATATTTGCTAAATAATCAAGCCACATCTCTAATGAAGATGTGGCTTGAGGAATTGGGTTTTGGGTCATCTAACTTTAACCATTAAATTCTTTGGTTTTTATGTTAGTTGATACTTTACCCTTTTTCGTCCGCTTCTGGTACAGAATATGGCTCTTCATTTGGAGATTCGTTAACCGAAACCACCAAAGGAGACTTGTGGTTAGTCATCTTAGCGATAAGACCACCCACACGCTGACGCATTTCACGACGGTCAACGATCATATCAATAGCACCGTGATCAAGTAGGAACTCACTACGCTGGAAACCTTCAGGAAGATCTTCACGTACAGTTTGCTCGATTACACGACGACCAGCAAAGCCAATGAGGGCCTTAGGTTCACCGATGTTGATATCACCCAACATAGCCAAACTTGCTGATACACCACCCATTGTAGGGTCAGTTAGAACAGAAATAAACGGCAGACCTTTTTCTGATAAACGCTCAAGCGCAGCACTGGTTTTTGCCATTTGCATAAGAGACATTAAAGCCTCTTGCATACGAGCACCACCACTTGCTGAGAAACAAACAAGCGCACAGTTATTTTCAATGGCTGCATCCACTGCTTTCACAAAGCGAGCACCAACGACTGAACCCATTGAACCACCCATAAAGGAGAATTCAAACGCACACGCCACAAGCGGCAGACCAAGCAATTCACCCTGCATCACAACTAGCGCATCTTTCTCACCGCTATTTTTTTGTGCAGCAGAGATACGCTCTTTGTATCGCTTAGAATCTTTAAATTTCAGTTTATCCTGTGGCTCAAGTTCAGAACCTAATTCAACTCGATTACCTTCATCTAAAAATGTTTCCAAACGACGACGCGCTTTCATACGCATGTGATGGTTACACTTTGGACAAACTTCTAAGTTACGCTCTAGTTCAGCATGGTATAAAACCTGTTCACAAGAGGTACATTTAGTCCACACACCTTCTGGGATAGAAGCTTTGCGTGAACTTACTAGATTGCTTTTCTCTAAAATCTTTTCAAGCCAACTCATGGAAGACCTTTTCTCTCAACTCTTCCGCTTCATTGCGAAAGATATAAATTCGACATAATACCGACGGATTAAACCATATCTTGCAGCTACTGTAGATAAAAAACTGGTTGTACCTATTTTTGATATCGTAAATAGCGTATGTTTTCCGTTCACATTCAATGTAAACACTACCGATATTTTGAAATAAGTTTGTAAAATTAGTTCAAATTATCTGGTAAAAACAGTGGACCGATCGGCACTTCAGGTAACCCAAACTCTTCTGGGTAGTCTACATCTACCAGGTACAGACCTTCCGCTTTCGCTGTCGCACCCGCTAGTTTGCGATCTTTGGCTTCTAATAACCACTTGATCCATTCAGGACTCTCTTCGCCACGTCCAACTTTTATCAAGCTACCCGTGATATTACGAACCATATGATGCACGAACGCATTAGCTTTAATATCAATAACCACATAGTTCCCATGGCGCGTAACGTTCAGATGCATCAAGTTTCGAAATGGGCTGCGAGACTGACAATGCGCCGCGCGAAACGACGTAAAATCATTTTCGCCAAGTAGGAACTGCCCTGCTTCATGCATTTTTTTCTCGTCGAGCTCACCATGATAGTGACTAACCCCCGAGTTTAGGATGCCTGGACGTAAAGCATGATTGAAAATAATGTAACGATAACGGCGAGCTGTCGCTGAGAATCTTGCATGGAAATCATCTGAAACTTCCTTAGCCCAACGAACCGCTATATCGCTTGGCATGTTCGCGTTTGCGCCCATGGTCCAAGCTACCATTTTTCGAGTAACGTTGGTATCAAAGTGCACAACTTGTCCCGTGCCATGCACGCCTGCGTCTGTCCGACCAGCACACTGAACTTCAACTGGGTGATTAGCGACGACGGACAATGCTTTCTCTAGCTCTTCTTGGACACTTTTCACTTCTCTTTGGCGCTGCCAACCAAAGTAGTTTGTACCGTTGTACTCGATACCTAATGCGATTCTCATCTTAACCTTCGAACTCTAAAATGGGGCGGGAAGTATATACTCAAGTCACCTCAAGTTGCCAGTTTCACCAAGGGTGACATAAAGGTAGCATCCTACTAACGGGACACAAAAAGGGTAGCAAACGCTACCCTTTTGTTTCGGTTTATCGGCCATTAATGGCGTCAATCAGGCTTTTTGCTTCGCGGCGAATATCATCCTCACCGTAAACAATCGCCTCTTCTAGTAGTTTAATCGCCCCTTGAGAATCGTTCATCTCGAGATAGATTTTAGCCAAATCCAGTTTCCCAGCCGCTTCAGCATTGTTATCTACGTCAATATCGCCGATCTCGCCGATAACATCTGGAAACTCGTTCAATCCGACATCGAGCTTAAGGTCTTCTTCTTCGAACTCACCACCTTCTCTGTCGACCTGAGCCATCAATTCATCAATCGTCATAAATTGATTTTTCTTCGGGTCGAAGTCATCCAAGTCGCTTTGCTCTGCCCAGTTTTCTTGCGCGATCTCTGGCTGACTTAGTGCATCACTCGAATTCCAAACATCACGCTGGTCCTCAGGCACTTCTTCAGTAGAACTTACGTTATCAGCAGCGGGTTTAAAGCCATCCCAATCATCTCCAACATCAAGCATGGTTTCAAAATCCATACCTGCACTTGCGATGGTGTCACTGTCTAGTTTACCTTCAAATACTTCTGAGTTTGCGTCTTCCGCAAGAAGGTTAGCCATTGATGATTCATCATCCAAATTACTGAGCGGCTCACCCTCTGTCGCTGTTGGCTGCACTTCTGGGTCAGTATCAAAGCCGTTTTGCTGCGCAAATACTTCAAACAAAGCATCATGATCGTTATCGGCTTGAATAGCTGGTCTCGATGTCTCTGCTTCAACCTTAGGGCTCTCTGGCGCACCCTCGTTCATTGACGCGAGAACATCTTCCTCATTGAACTCTGGAAGATCTTGGTCGTCAAAACTTAACTCTTCATCCTCACCGGAGATTGGTTCTATATCTGCAGTCTCAGAGCTCGGTAATTCTGGCTCTTCTTCCATCGACGCCAAGGCATCTTCTTCGCTGAACTCTGGCAAATCGAGCTCATCAAAATTGAACTCTTCTTCGGACTCAGCTGGCAAGTCGGCTTCAACCTGTTCTGGCTCAACGGACTCGGACGTTTCTAACTCCGGCTCATCCGCCATAGACGCCAATGCGTCTTCTTCACTAAACTCAGGAAGATCTAGCTCATCAAAATTGAATTCATCTTCTGATTCAGTTGGCAAGTCGGCTTCAACTTGTTCTGGTTCAACGGACTCGGACGTTTCTAACGTAGGCTCGCCAGCCATAGACGCCAGTGCATCTTCTTCACTGAACTCTGGCAAATCGAGCTCATCAAAATTGAACTCTTCTTCGGACTCAGTTGGCAAGTCGGCTTCAACCTGTTCTGGCTCAACGGACTCGGACGTTTCTAACTCCGGCTCATCCGTCATAGACGCCAATGCGTCTTCTTCACTGAATTCTGGAAGATCCAGCTCATCAAAATTGAACTCTTCTTCGGACTCAGCTGGTAAGTCAGCTTCGACTTGCTCTGGTTTAACAGACTCGGACGTTTCTAACTCCGGCTCATCCGACATAGACGCCAATGCGTCTTCTTCACTAAACTCAGGAAGATCCAGCTCGTCAAAATTGAACTCTTCTTCGGACTCAGCTGGCAAGTCGGCTTCAATTTGTTCTGGTTCAACGGACTCGGACGTTTCTAACGCAGGTTCGCCAGCCATAGATGCTAGAGCATCTTCTTCGCTGAATTCTGGAAGATCTAGCTCATCAAAATTGAATTCTTCTTCTGAATCGTTGGTCGACTCAGTTTCCGGCTCCAATTCAGGTTCATCCAGTAGCCAATCTTCTTCTTGTGGAACACCGAATTCATTTTCTATTGTATTTGGTGTCGGTGTGAAGGCTGGAATGTCTTCCTCTTGCTCAACGTGAGGCTGTACCTCAGCATCGGACTCCACGGATGGTTCTTGTGTTGAATCAGTATCGGTAGCCTCTTGTTGTAGTGATGAAGCTTCCTCTATCTCCGTTTGTGTTTTTTCAACTTGCTGCGGTAAATCGTCTTCACTATCAAATAGAGCGTCAAGTTCAGCAGAAAAATCCGCTTTTTCTTGTTCTGTTGGCAGAAGTTCTTCACTGTCTGACTCAAATAGGTCGTCTAGCTCGCTCATTAAAGGATCATTCTCTGGTGAGAGGTCCTCTAAATCACCAAGAAATTCATCGCTGCTAAATGGCTCTGAAGCAGCCTCTGGCTCGGTTAATGGTTGCTCTTTTGCAGCTTGTTGCGTGTCTGGTTGGCTTTCACTTAATAAAGCGTCGATGTCCAATCCAGACTCAATGTCCTGATCTTCATGAGTTTGTTCTGACTCAACTACGGAAGATGGCTTTTCGTCGGCGTCTGGCTCACCAAAACCAAGTGATTTCAGTAACTCTTCCTCTTCCGATTTATTCTGCTCTGGGCTCTCGTCCTCTCGAATCAGATCATCAAACGGATCTAAATCAGCTTCAGTCTCTTCATCAAGTTCAGAGGTAACATCATCAATGAGTTCATCCAGTAAGTCTGTGCTATCTGCGTCTAACTCTTCGATCGAGTCATCACCTTCAAAACCAGAGATTGCTTCTAGCTCGTTTAGTGGATCAAACTCGTCTGTGTCATCTTCATCAAAATCAATGAGTTCATCGAGTAGCTCTGTACTGTTTTCATCTAGAACAGGACCTTCATTGGCGTCAGCTTCTCGAACTTCCGATTCGCTAGCCGGTTGTTCATACTGGGCCAATAGCTTATCGATATCGTCGTCAGATGCCTCTCCTACACTAAAGTCATCATCCGACACAGGCTGTTTTAACTCAGGCTCATCAGTATCTAAATCGAAGTCATCGTTGCCAAGTTCAGCAAACAAGTCATCAAGCATATCCTGGTCGACAGTGTCACTTGGTAACTCTTCTGACGGCTCATCGGCTGCAAGTAACTCGGCAAATGCGTCGTCTGAAAGCGAGTCTGATTTCTCATTCGTATCATCCGAAAGATCGAAGCCAGACTCATCGTCATCGAGCACTTCTAGTTCTGGAGCAACCTCATCTAAGGCTCGCTCCATTTCTTCTAAACCAAGCGCTTTTTCTTCGCCGTTGACTTGGATACCATTGTTCGATGATTCAAACTCATCCAGACCAACATCTAGGTCGCCGTCATCGCCAATATCTGCAAATGGGTCATCGTCCCCTTCCAGATTGAAATCAAGTTCTTCATCGTCGAGGTTAGCAAAGACGTCTTCTTCTAAATCTGACTTCTCTTCTTGTAAAGACTGTGTGTTGATATCTTCATCTGCAAACAATTCATCATCAAGCGTGAGCTCTTCATCAAGCTCATCCGCCGCCGCTAAACCGATTGGCGCCGCAAGAGGATCAACGTTTTGCTGTTCCTGTGCAGCCGCATCTTCCTCTTTCGCTTTAGAGCGTCGACCAAGAAGCATAACAACTAGCAACGCAATCAAAGCACCAGGAATTAATGCCGCAAGACCAACAAGCCAACCATTCGACAAAATTTTGTCCATGGTGCTTGGTTGCATGCGTTGTTGTTCAGCAAGGCGCTGGCGTTCTTCAGCAAGCAGCTTCTCGACTTCTGAGCGAATGCGTTCTTCGTCATTCAGCTCGCTTTTCAAAGTTTCGACTTCGCTTTGCACTTCTGACAGCATCAATCGAAGACGATGGTTCTTCTCTTCTAATGAGTCTAATTCACTTTGTGAGCCTTGAAGTTTGTCCTTTAGCGCACTGACCTGCTTTTCACCCTGCGGAGAGGTAGTTACTGGTGGCGCAGGGATGACGGGTATTGTTTTCGGAGTTGGTTTTGGCTCCGTTGCTGCCACTGTCTCTGGCTTAGCCGCAGGCTTGGGTTCTACTTTAATTTGTGGCTTTGGTTGCTCGGTGACTCGTTGTGCTGGCGTCGCTCTATTTGTCGGCTTCGGCTGTTTTAACTTAGCTTCATGTGCCTTCATAATCGCAACAGCTTGCGCTGTGGTCGCGCTTTGCACTTGCTCTAGAGAAGGTACTCGTAGCCGACTCCCTGGGATCAATTCATGAATGTTTTGGTTCTCAAACGCTTGAGGGTTAATTCGGTAAATGGCAAGAAGCGTTTGTTGAACGGTAACACCGCGTGAAGGTCGTAATTCTGAAGCGATCGACCATAGTGTTTGATTTTCACCAGTCGGACCAAAGAAACGTGACGGTTGAGTATTCGCAGGAGGAGCAGGTAATGCTCGCTCAATATCTTCAGCATAGCTCGGAGATGATTGCACTTCACCAGACGGTCCAACAAGACGAATTCCTTCGGCTTGAACCACTGATGATGTCTGAGTCGCGCTCATCAACACAAGGGCTGCTAACAAACGCTTATAATTTTGACGCATAGAAGGCTCAGTTTTGTGCTAGATACAATTTGAAATGGTGATCGGTTAAATATATCGGATATCGCATGCAAAACTATAGCGTTGAGAATAAAAAATGTGTGGCTCTCGCCATATTCGTACTAATCTCACACTATTTTGTTTCGTTCGTACAAAAAAGCCTCGCACTGTGCGAGGCTTTGAAATGAACTGTAAGCGACTTAGTAGTAATCGCGGATCAGAACTTCTGCGATTTGCACCGCGTTAGTTGCCGCGCCTTTACGCACGTTATCAGCAACAACCCACAGGTTTACGCCGCTATGATGGCTGATATCGTTACGGATACGGCCAACCATTACATGGTCTTTACCGCCCGCATCGCGAACTTGTGTAGGGAAGTCTTCACCGTGGAACACTTCGATACCGTCAGTTTGCTCAAGCAAGTTAACGACTTCTTGTGCATCGATAGGTGAACGAGTCTCAATGTGAAGTGCTTCTGCGTGACCGTAGAATACAGGAACACGTACACACGTTGGATTGACTGTGATTGATGGATCGTTAAAGATCTTCTGTGTTTCCCACACCATTTTCATTTCTTCTTTGGTGTAGCCGTTTTCCATCATTTGATCGATTTGTGGAATACAGTTAAACGCGATCTGTTGAGAGAATTGCTTCTTGTCTGCAGGCAGACCGTTTAGCAGCTTCGCCGTTTGACCTGCTAGCTCATCGATACCCGCTTTACCTGCACCAGACACCGATTGGTAAGTTGATACGTTAATACGCTCAATACCCACCGCATCGTGAATTGGTTTTAGTGCCACCAGCATTTGGATGGTTGAACAGTTCGGGTTCGCAATGATGTTACGGTTACGAAACTCTGCAATCGCTTCTGGGTTTACTTCAGGCACAACAAGAGGAATGTCGTACTCGTAACGGAAGTGTGATGTATTGTCGATAACAATCACGCCTTCATCAGCGGCAATTGGAGCCCACTTGGCTGATAGCTCACCACCAGCAGAAAACAGTGCGATATGCGCTTGAGACCAATCGAACTCTTCTACGTTTTGAACGCGTACCGTTTTACCATTGAAGCGATAAGTCTTGCCTTCGCTGCGCTCACTCGCGAGTAGGAAGATTTCGCCTACTGGGAATTTGCGCTCTTGAAGCACATCCAAAATTGTTTCACCGACCGCACCGGTCGCACCTAAAATGGCAACATTATATTGCTGGCTCATTGACTTACCTCAATCTGAAAACCTAGTTCTGCTAATGGAGCAAGGTTACATGTTTTGTTACCCACTAGCGTGACAGCGCTGTATTCACGGCGATCCCAGTAGTTTTTACGCATCAGGTCAAAAGCGCCTGGCTTACTGATTTCGCGGCGGAAAAGAGCGTCATCTCTACGCACATCATAGATTAACTGCGTGATGTTATGCAGTGTTGCTTCGTCCCAAGCTCTGTCCAATACCATAGTAGGAACAGGCGCGGTTGGCAGTAAATCACTGGCATGCGCACGTAATTCGTTATTTAAGAACTCACAATAGCTGTTGAAAATCATCGTCGTACCGCGAGCTTTCCCTTCCAGACCATAGCCTGCAACGTGAGGGGTTGCGAATGCTAGCAGAGGCAGAAGCTCCATATCAACCTCTGGTTCAAATTC
>NZ_JAWPOJ010000417.1:0-1077 GCF_033344235.1 Vibrio sp. Vb1554
TCACCAAGGTCAAAAGCCGCAAGCAATCGATGTTGATGACATTTGCTCTGGGTATCCTGATCTTTATTGATGACTACTTAAACGCAATTGCGATTTCATCATCGATGAAAAAAGTCACTGACGGCTACAAGATCTCTCGTGAAAAGCTCTCTTATCTAGTGGATTCAACCGCAGCGCCTATCTGTCTTCTGGTGCCGATTTCCACTTGGGCCATCTTCTTTAGCTCGCTGCTAGAAGCAAACGGCGTCGCTGAAGCAGGCCAAGGTATTCAGACGTACATGCAAGCAATTCCTTACATGGCTTACGGCTGGGTAACCTTGGTCATTGTTTTACTCGTTGCGATGGAAAAAATCCCTGACCTCGGCGCAATGAAAAAAGCAGAAGAGCGTGCGAAGAATGGTCAAGTTCGTCCAGACGGCGCAACCGATGTGGACTTTGGTTCTGAAGTTTCTGCGCACACCAATCCGACAATGGGTCTGATCAACTTCCTTTTACCGATGATCGTCCTCGTTGCAGCCAGCTGGTACTTTGGTATCGACCTACTGGCGGGGGTTTTCGTCGCGCTGATCTTCACCATTAGCTTCTACGGCGCACAAAAACTGATCTCGATGAACGACATGTTCGAAGCTGTTTATGATGGCATTAAAGTCATGCTACTGCCGCTTGCAACCGTAATTGGCGGCTTCATGCTGAAATCCGTCAATGACTCGCTAGGTGTCACGCAATACGTGATTGAGACCGTAAGCCCTTACTTATCGGCGTCTTACTTCCCTGCGATTATCTTTATGATTACTGGTGCGTTGGTCTTTGCTACGGCATCTTCTTGGGGAACATTCGCGGTAGCGATGCCAATCGTTCTGCCTTTGGGTGAACAGCTTGGTGTGCCGCTACACTTAACCGTTGCGGCTCTACTTTCGGCATCAGCGGCCGGTAGCCACTCTTGTTTCTTTAGTGACTCTACCGTGTTGTCTGCACAAGGCTCTGGTTGTACATCCATGCAACACGCGACGACACAGTTCCCTTATGCGCTGATTGGTATTGTTGCAACCACGATTTTCTTCTTCATCATCGGTTAAG
>NZ_JAWPOJ010000418.1:0-1076 GCF_033344235.1 Vibrio sp. Vb1554
AAAGTTTGATGGACGAGCATCAGCTTCACTCATCTATAGCACCTCAAAAATATTAGTATTGTCAGAGAAAACGGAACTCTGTATCCGATATGGTTTTACAGAGTGCATTGTTTCTAATGATCCACAATTCTAAGCCATTAGACAACAAGAACTCGCGCTAAAACGGCAATATTTATCGAGTTCGCGTGAATGCACAGCAGATTCAAAGCACTGAAACAAAAAAAGACCTCCCGAAGGAGGTCTCTAATCAAATATCAGTTCGATGTAATTATGGTAGTTTTACATTCGATAGGTCTTCGTTTGCGCCGATTGCTTTCATTTCACCAGCAACGATTTCTGCTAGAGGACCAAGGATAACTTGAAGGTTGTTTTCACCTAGTTTAACAACACCTTTCGCACCTAGTTTCTTCAACACTTCTTCATCAGCTACTGAACGATCTTTCAGAGTTAGACGTAGACGAGTGATACATGCATCTAGGTTAGTGATGTTCGCTTTACCACCGAAGGCTGCAACCAGTTCACCTGCTAATTCAGTACCTGAAGTTGCAGTTGCGTCCGCAGTTTCATCTTCACGGCCTGGTGTTTTCAGATCCATTGCACGGATAACGAAAGTAAACACAACGTAGTACAGCACTGCGTAAGCAACACCCAAACCAACAAGCAGCAACATGTTTTCCGCACGTGGAGATTGAACTACGAAGTCGATGAAGCCGTTAGAGAAGGTGTGACCGTGTACAACACCCAGTGAGTTAGTTAGTACATAAGCCAGACCAGCAAGTACTGCGTGAATTGCGTACAATACTGGAGCGATGAACAAGAATGAGAACTCGATTGGCTCAGTAATACCGGTTAGGAATGAAGTCAGAGCTGCTGACGCCATGATACCCATTACTTTCGCACGGTTTTCTGGTTTCGCACAGTGAGCGATAGCAAATGCCGCAGCTGGCAAACCAAACATCTTGAACAGGTAGCCACCAGCTAGCTGACCGAAACCATTACCCGCTGCACGAGTTGCGTCATCTGCAGTTAGGAAACAAGTCATGATGCCGTGTACTGTTTCACCTGAACCGTTGACA
>NZ_JAWPOJ010000419.1:0-1073 GCF_033344235.1 Vibrio sp. Vb1554
TCGAGAAGAGACCGATCGCAGCATTCGTACCCCAGCCAGCACCATCGAAGCACACAAGATCATTGCGCAAGCCGACTATACGATGGGCAATGTCCGCTCAGCGATCGATAACCTCAATGAAGCAGAAAAGCTCGCGAAAGAATACCAACTGCCTTACATGACTTTGGATGTGCAACTCATGCGCAACCAAATGATTTGGATGTACGACCACAACTATTCAGCTGCCGAAGACACCCTCAATCAAATTGAAAAACAGCTAGACGAAGCCGACTCTGTACTTCAACGTACAGACAGCGTCCGTTATCGTCTAGTGATGCAACGAGCCCTGCTAGCGGCTCATCGTGGCGATAACGTTGGCGCAGAGCGTTTGTATGCTCAAGCGAAAAGCATGCTTGAGGACAGTCGTTCCGATTTGGCCTTAATTGATTACTACACTTCTGTTGGTGAGTTTTACCTTAACAGTAAAAAATACAACCTTGCGCTTTCAGAACTGCTTTACGGTTATTGGCAGTCCATAGAAAGTGACAGCGGTACTCGCCTTGCCAAAGTAAACCGCTTGCTGGCGAGACTTTTCCAAGAACGTCGTGTTTACGACAAAGCCATTGAATATCTGTCTCAGGCTGCAGATTTCTACGACTCTTACCCAAGCTCCCCTATTTTGGCCGATGTACTTGAACAAATGGGCGACATCTATTTTTATCAAGGCAAGTTCAATCTTGCTTTGGTGCACTACTTCAACGTACTGGATCACGAAAGCACCAGTCGTAATATCAATCGCACCATTAAGATTCGGTTGAGCTTGGCTGCGACTTACCTGCAACTCTACAACTACGCACTTGCAGAGCAATATCTGGAACGTGCGACAGAGTTACTGGAATACGCGGATATCCCTCAGCTTGAAGCGAAAGCCGCCCTACTTCAGTCTGGTCTCGCTTATCATCAGAACGACAGCAAAAAAGTAATTGAAAACGCGAAGAAAGCCTTAGAGCTTGTCGAAAAAGCGCCGGAAAACAAAAACTTCATCAAGCAGCAATCTTACCGTTTGTTGGGCTTGGGTTACGAACAGGCGGGCG
>NZ_JAWPOJ010000420.1:0-1073 GCF_033344235.1 Vibrio sp. Vb1554
AGAAAAAGCGGCATCGCTTGCATCTGGCTTTGATAAAAAACTCGGCGGCATCTGGCAAATTAACTATAACCAAATGCATGTACAGCCTGTGTTGATGCGCTCAATGGCGATGGACAGCAAGCAAGGTTCGAACAGTTACCAAGACTCGACTCTTGTAATTCGTGACCAAGTGGATGTGGTTTACAAATTAAAATAATTTGTTTTGGTAACACAAAAAGAAAAGGCAGGGATAATCCCTGCCTTTGTTGTATGGATTCTTCTTAATGAAGAATACGAGCACGAATCGTGCCTTCAATGCTTTTCAGCTTAGTTAGTGCTTCTTCTGAACGCTCAGTTTCCACATCAATAACTACGTAGCCGATCTCAGCTTCAGTTTGTAGGTACTGCGCTGCGATGTTGATGCCTTCTTCTGCGAAGATGGTGTTAATTTGAGTCAGAATACCTGGACGGTTTTTGTGAATGTGCAGCAAGCGAGAGCACTCACGACCGTGTTCAGGCAGAGATACTTCAGGGAAGTTAACGCTTGATAGTGTTGAACCATTATCTGAATATTTCGCCAGTTTACCCGCAACTTCCACGCCGATGTTTTCTTGTGCTTCTTGAGTAGAGCCGCCCACGTGTGGCGTTAGAATGACGTTATCGAATTTCTGTAGTGGAGATTCAAACGGGTCAGCGTTTGTTTTTGGTTCAACTGGGAATACGTCGATTGCTGCGCCAGCTAAGTGACCTGCTTCTAGGCTGTGGCAAAGCGCAGGAATATCAACAACGGTACCGCGAGCGGCGTTGATGAAGATTGCGCCAGGCTTCATGCGAGCAAATTCTTCTTCGCCCATCATATTCTTCGTTTCAGGTGTTTCTGGTACGTGCAGCGAAATAACATCACATTTGTTTAGCAGCTCGCTCATCGTGTGGATTTGCGTTGCGTTGCCAAGTGATAGTTTGTTTTCGATATCGTAGTAGTACACGCGCATACCTAAGTTTTCAGCAATAATGCCCAGCTGAGTACCGATATGGCCGTAACCAATGATACCAAGGCGTTTACCACGCGCTTCGTAAGAGTTGTCTGCGCTCTT
>NZ_JAWPOJ010000421.1:0-1073 GCF_033344235.1 Vibrio sp. Vb1554
CCACAGGAGCCGGATCGCTCAGTGTCACGGTGTAGTCTGTGGTGGTGTCACCTTCCACGACATTCGCTGGACCAGTCATGGTCACCGTAACCGTATCTTCTGGACCAGGATCGGTTTCATCACTGATGGTGGTATCGACAAACGCATTGTCTAAATTCAGTGCTTCAAAGATTGGGTTGCTGTCGCTATCGACAATGCCCGACACGCTGACACGGAACACTTCATCGCCTTCCGCGTACACATCGTCCACCGTATCGATGGTAAACGTAGCCGTCACACCATCGGCGCCAATAATGGCTTGAGTGGTTTCAGTGATGTCATCACCTGACGCGGTGGTGTAGCTATAAGCGAGCGTGACGATGCTACCCACAGGTGCCGGATCGCTCAGTGTCACGGTGTACTCTGTGGTGGTGTCACCTTCTACGACATTCGCTGGACCTGTCATGGTCACGGTAACCGTATCTTCCGGACCCGGATCGGTTTCATCGCTGATGGTGGTGTCGACGAACGCATTATCGAGGTTCAACGCTTCGAAGATAGGATTGCTGTCGCTATCGACAATACCCGACACGCTGACGCGGAACACTTCATCGCCTTCCGCGTAAACGTCATCCACCGTATCGATGGTAAACGTGGCGGTTACGCCATCCGCACCAATCACTGCTTGAGTGGTTTCAGTGATGTCATCACCGGATGCAGTGGTGTAGCTGTAAGCTAAGGTCACGATGCTACCGACTGGAGCCGGATCGCTCAGTGTTACGGTGTATTCGGAAGTAGTTTCACCTTCCGAAACGCTATTCGGGCCGGTCATATTAACGGTTACAGTATCTTCTGGCCCTTGCTCTGCCTCATCTGTAATCGTTGCAACACCCGTAACTGGAGTAGGCTGATCTGGCGTTGAACCGGACAAACTGAATGTTTCCGAACCTTCCGCTAAGTTATCATCAATGGTATCCAAGCTAACCGTAAAAGACTCTTCCCCGATCGGAAGAGAAACAGTGAACGATCCATCCTCATTCACCTGAATTTCTTGGGTGGTTCCGTCGGATAATGTAATTAAAACCGTTGTATTT
>NZ_JAWPOJ010000422.1:0-1071 GCF_033344235.1 Vibrio sp. Vb1554
ACTCAGAAGTGAAACGAAATAGCGCCGATGGTAGTGTGGGGTTTCCCCATGTGAGAGTAGGACATCGCCAGGCTTTAAATTTAGACTTAGGTCTAACCAGTGCGGAGCGGTAGTTCAGTTGGTTAGAATACCGGCCTGTCACGCCGGGGGTCGCGGGTTCGAGTCCCGTCCGCTCCGCCACTTATTTGAAAGCCCTGCTAGAAATAGCAGGGCTTTTGTCGTTTTAGGGGCTGTCATTTTCCCTTCCAAGAGAAGTCATACCAATCTGGAAAATTAACTGGTCAGGTCTATCCATCTTCTCGAGCATATTTTGGTGACTCTTTTGGAGCAATCCAAAAACCGATACTATGCATCGCAGACTTTGGAGATGATGTCGTCGTAATCCGTAAAAGATTGGTTGCCTCAACCAACTCCATACTTGTCCGATAGGGTTTAGCTCTGGAGAATAGGGAGAAAGTTTGATTACACTGACATTTAAAGTCATTGGCAATTTCTTCTGTATGCCATCCTGCACCATCCATTACAACGACGACGTGACGTCCCTCCTCCGTGACTGCCAATATTTTTTTTAAGTGCTCTATCAGATGTCTTTATTAACCCAAGGGACAACGATAGCCTCACCGATTCCTTTTCTGGGACAGATTGAGCCGAACAGATAAGCATACTCAAATTGTTATTGCTTCACGGCTCTTGGGCGAGTTGCTTTTTCAGTCCATAAGTGTGTTGTCGTGTTTTGAGCGGGAAGTTATCCATGAAAAGCCCATGTGGTCGAGCAGGTAATAGATAGAGTCAGGGCGGTAGTGCTTGCCAAATTTTTTCATGATATAAGCGTGGATATCGAAAACAGTCAGTCGTCCGCCTTGTGTATTATTGGCTTTTCTTACCGTTCTTCTAGCCCTTCTTCAAGAAAGGTTTGAACTCATTTATTGATACTAGTTCGACTTACCTTGAGAAACTTGACGATTTGTGTGCGTGAATATACATCATTTGAGATGAGCAAGGGCCAGCAGGCTCATTTTCATTTGGAATGGATTTTTGCTGACTTGTGAGCTTTTTAAGTCGACATTAAGG
>NZ_JAWPOJ010000423.1:0-1069 GCF_033344235.1 Vibrio sp. Vb1554
ATGGAGCACGGAAAGCTGATTCGACATTGTTTGTTTTTAATGGATGAAGTCACTATTGCGTGGCTAGCAGTTGAGCAACGAGATGAGTTGCATGATGAGTACCACATGAATTGGCAAACCATTATCGATAGCCTCGAAACCTTGACTCAACTTCGTATTAGCATTCAAGACTTAAACGAACAAGGAGGAAGCGTTCGAGTAAAGAACTACGCATCTGTAATGACACGCAAACTGAATCAGTTAGCGGTAATAGCACCATTGACTATCGCAGCGCCGATCTCCGTACGTTCGACACAAGCGTTAAACGACTATGTCGAAGGAAAACACACCGGACTAACAGAAGAAGAACTCTATGGCATCACCTCAGATCTGTCACTGACGATTTTCAATACCTATGATCACGTGCTATCAGATATTGTCGAAACACTGTATTTGCCTTTGCCCAGACTATCATTAGCCTGAAAGACTCATTTTTCGACATAATTGCATGAAGAACTAGATCAAAAGCCGTAAGTAACGAGCAATAAAAAACCGCAGGCATTGCCTGCGGTTTTTTCTAACTTTGCTCACTCAATGCTTAGCTATCATCTTCAGTGAAGTTGGTTGGTAGTTGCTTTTTCATCTCGTTCCAGATTTGAGCACTTTCCATGCCGTAGTGGCGAATTACAACTGGCAATTGTTCACGCTGGCCCGTTTCACAAGTTTCTAGCAGTTGACGGTAGAATCTTAGCGCCAAATCACGTGATGCCGGGTTAGAGAAGTAGTAACTGCCAACTCGGTCATACAGCTTTTTCAAGCCATTGAAAATCAAACCGTAGATTTGGTTACCAGAGTGGAATGCCAAGCGTTGGAACAACATGTAATCGTAAAAGTTAAATGTTTTCGCGATCAAGATTTCCTGACGCTTTGCTTCATCTTTTTCGTTGTCTTCTTTAACGCTTTGAAGCACCTTATCCGCATACGGAGAAGAGGCAATGAAATCATCCCAAGACGATGCATTCACAAGCGCTTCACAAGACTCAATTACGTTCTTGATTGTACGCTCAGAGTTTTCTTTGTTCGCCTTGAA
>NZ_JAWPOJ010000424.1:0-1069 GCF_033344235.1 Vibrio sp. Vb1554
ATTCTCGCTTGACGAATATAATCCCAGTTGGAGTCCGTCAGCATCACACGGCAATCGTATTTGCTGATCGCCTGCGCCAGCGTGCGGGCCACATCATTAGCACCGATAATCAAAAAACCTTTAGGTGCGGGTTCGGCCAAGCCGAGTGCCACTGCCATGGGCCGCGCCGAAGCGCTTTGCAACACCACAGTGCCGATGATCACCATGAAGGTTAGTGGCACCAGTAATGCTGCTTCAGACATGCCAAGCGAGTCCAACTTGATGGCGAAGAGCGAGGAGATGGACGCCGCGACAATACCGCGCGGCGCGACCCAAGCGAGAAAGCTTTTTTCCTTGAAGCTGAGAGAGCTGCGCAGCGTGGCAATAAAAATCGAAGCTGGACGTGACACCAACTGGATAAACACAAATAGCAACAGCGCACTGATGCCCAAAGTGGCGAAGTCGTCCGCTTTGATTCTGGCCGCCAGCAGAATAAACAGCCCAGTGATAAATAAGATGGTGAGGTGCTCTTTAAAATGCAGAATTTGCTGAATGTTGATGTCTTTCGCGTTGGCAAGCCACATACCCATCACGGTAACGGTTAATAACCCCGCTTCTGATTCGATGTGGTTAGAGACCGAAAATACGCCCAGTACCACCATTAAAACCGCAAAAGGCTGCAAGTATTCCGGCAACCACGCTCGACGCAATACCGTCGCCACGGCTGCACCAGACGCCACACCTAAAATGACACCTACGGCAATAATGGTGCCAAAGACTTCCATGCTGTTTACGGCGCTGTGCGACACGATAAACTCATA
Source organism: Vibrio sp. Vb1554 (assembly GCF_033344235.1). NCBI lineage: Bacteria > Pseudomonadati > Pseudomonadota > Gammaproteobacteria > Vibrionales > Vibrionaceae > Vibrio > Vibrio sp. Vb1554. The sequence continues at coordinate 801 of NZ_JAWPOJ010000424.1, forward strand.
CACCATCACCACAAACAGCGCACCAAGAGGGTCGATTAAGATCCCTTCCCAGCGCAAAATATTGGCAAGTGTACTGTTAGGCCTTACCGTCCGAAGCAGCGGCACGATAACTGTCGGCCCCGTGACGACGGTTAAGCTGCCGAACAACATGGCGAGCTCCCATGTAAAGCCAAGGAAATAGTGTGTCGCAACACTGGTTGCCGCCCACGAAATGATCGCCCCGATGGAAACAATGCTCCATACCGAACCACTCACGCCACGAATTTCTT
>NZ_JAWPOJ010000425.1:0-1068 GCF_033344235.1 Vibrio sp. Vb1554
AAATGACTTTTTCAGGATTATGCATAAAGTAAGCGACTACTTTATATTCCAGCGCTGTTAGGCTCACTGCTTGGCCTTGCCACATCACTTTTGAGGTTCTGGTATCTAGGCTTAAATCGCCTATTTGCATGACCGGAGAAGCGTTACCAGATGCTCTGCGCAGTTGGGCGCGAAGACGAGCGATAAGCTCAACCATTTCAAACGGTTTAGTCAGGTAATCATCGGCGCCTGCGTTTAGGCCTTCTACTCGTTGAGTTAAGGTATCACGCGCACTTAGGATCACGACCGGAGTGTTGATGTTTTCATCTCGAATGCCTTTTAAAACGGTCAAGCCATCGAGTTTCGGTAGACCAAGGTCGAGTACAATCGCGTCCCATTCTTCGGATGTCGCTCGGTAGAGCGCGTCAATGCCATCTTGTGATAGCTCAGGTACCCAACCGTTATTTTCCAACGTTTCGATAATTTGCTCGCCTAGACGAGGATCATCTTCGACAACAAGTATTTTCATGGCAGCGTTTCTTATTATTTAGTTTTGTGGTGGTTTTAAAGCTTTATTGAAGTTTCGACCTTTGACTTCCAGCATTTCCAATGTGGCAGCGTCATATTCGACCTTCAACACACTATTGTTGAAGAGTATTTTCAGTTCGTAAACCCATTCATTGTCATCTTCTTCAAGCTCGACTTTGATGATGCGACCATAAAGGTCATTTTCGACGGCCGCGTAAAGCTCAGAGAAGGGACGAATGTAGCCTTTTTGTACGGCGCGGTAGACCTCATCTTGGTCTTCATCAAATTCGATACGAGTGCCGGGCTTTTCGACATCTTGCACGATGGCGTGGCCATTTTGCGTGGTGTAAATATCATTTTGCTGCGCGAAGCTTGGTGCAGAAAGCAGCATCGGGGCGAGGCTGAAAAACAACGCAAGATTTTGAGAAGTCACTGGTTTATACATAGCAAAACCTTTTCTGAAGAGTTGGCAAAATTATATCTAGCTGTACATGAACAGAAAGTGAATCATCGTGTGAACTGTCGGTTCAGTCACATTCACTTTGCTCTTGGCAAACTCAC
>NZ_JAWPOJ010000426.1:0-1067 GCF_033344235.1 Vibrio sp. Vb1554
CTGACTGACCAAGCGACGGTCAACGTCACCGTGAATGCGGTGAACGACACGCCTGTGGTTGAAAGCAACATTGCAGACCAAACCTTGGCGGAAGATTTCACGCCATACAGCATCGATCTAAATACTGCTTTCAGCGATGTGGATAACGTGGATGGTGAGTTAACGTTTAGCGTCTCAGGCAACAGTAATGTCAATGTCTCAATAGAAAATGGCATTGCTACGTTCACTCCAACCGCGGACTGGAACGGCTCAGAAGCATTGACCTTTACTGCTACCGATCCAAGCGGTGAAAGCGTTAGCCAAACGGTGAACTTCACAGTTGCGCCTGTGGCGGACATCGTGGCAGATAAAGCGACGGTTGTGGAAGACACGCCAACCATCATCAAGGTCTTAGGTAACGACACGTTCGAAGGCGACGACAACGTGGTGTCGCTGGATACCAACAATGGACCAGCTAACGGCACGGTCTCGGTCAACCCGGATGGCAGCGTGACCTACACGCCGAATGACAACTACCACGGTACAGACAGCTTCACCTACATCGTTACGTCGGGTGGGGTATCAGAGTCCACCACGGTGAACGTCGATGTCACACCAGTCAACGATGCGCCAGTGGCAAACGATGACACGGCCATTACTGACGAAGACACGCCAGTGACGATTGATGTCCTGCCAAACGATACTGACATCGATGGTGATACATTACGTATTGACTCGGCGTCTGTGCCGAGTGACCAAGGGACAGTTGAGATTGTTGATGGCAAACTGGTGTTCACACCGGCCGAGAACTTCCATGGTGATGCCGAAATCACTTACACCATCACCGATGGTTCGCTGACTGACCAAGCGACGGTCAACGTCACCGTGAATGCGGTGAACGACACGCCTGTGGTTGAAAGCAACATTGCAGATCAAACCTTGGCGGAAGACTTTACGCCATACAGCATCGATCTGAATACGGCCTTCAGTGATGTGGATAACGCCGATGGTGAGTTAACGTTTAGCGTTTCTGGTAATAGCAACATTCAAGTGGCGATCGTCAATGGGATTGCTACGTTCACTCCAAC
>NZ_JAWPOJ010000042.1:0-31617 GCF_033344235.1 Vibrio sp. Vb1554
TAGACTGAAAGTGTTGATGGGAAGCAAAGTGGTAAGGGTATGTGGAAGCTGTGTCTTGAGTTATCTGAAGATAAGACCAAGGTGATAGCCCGTCTTCCGGGAGAAGTGGACCTCGGTGGTGAGCTAAATCAAAATGAATTAAACGAGCAGCTCGTCGCAATGAACGCTGAAAAGATGTTTGTTGTTGAGGGGGAAGTCGTGAGATTCATTAACTGCGCCAAAGAACGTAAAGCCGAGGCCTACGAAGGCATCGTCATTGCGGAAAAACGCAACGCGCAAGTTGAGGTTGAATTATCGAATAATGACATGCTCGCCAGTATGAACGTTGTCGGCGCGTACGGAGGCCGAGGTTTACGTGGCCCCGAGATTGTTCAAGCCCTTGCTCAAGCGCGAGTTTCGAAAGGCATCAACAAACTGGCTTTGAAGAAAGTGTTGGTTGTCAGCACTCAGCTCAAACCCGGCGAAACTTTTTCTCAACCTGTAGCGGTTGGTAAGCAACCTATCAAAGGCAAAGACGCTCTTTTTACTCCTCTTGTTAAAGACATCACCAAACGCATCCTCAAACCCAAAGACGGCCAATCTGCTAGCGACAAAATTGATTTACGTAACCTCGGTGAAACTATCGCGGTTGACGTAGGCGATGAGGTGATGCGCCGCACGCCTGCGACCAAAGGCACGCCTGGCTTTACTGTTCAAGGGCGAGTGATTCCTCCGCAAGCCGGAAAAGACAGCCCAATGAAGCCGGGCAAAGGCACTGAGATAAGCAAGCACGACCCAAACCTATTGATTGCATCGGTATCCGGTACGCCTCTAATTAAAGACAAAACCATTGAAGTTGATAACGCACTCTGTCTCAATAGCGTTGGCGTGAATACAGGTCACGTGAAATTCAAAGGGAATGTGATTATCGGTGGCAACATTGAATCCGGCATGATTGTTAAAGCGACGGGTTCTATTACTGTAGGCGGCTTCATTGAATCGGCTGACGTACAAGCGCAAGACGACATTCAAGTTGGTAAAGGGATCATTGGCCACACCGTGAGTGATGGCCAGCCAAAGAGTTGTCACGTCAAAGCCAAAGGTTCGATTCGTGCCAGCTACGCCCAATATTGTGATTTGCAAGCCGGCGAAGATATTGAGTTGGCGGTGCACAGCATGAATAACGATATTGTTTGTGGGCGCAATCTGACGGTGCTAGATGCGAACGGTAGGAACGGCACGCTTAGCGGCGGAGATGTAAAAGTCGGTGGCAAAGTGGTGTGCTTACAATTGGGCGTAGAAGGCGACACCGCCACTAAGGTAGAAGCGTTCGCACGCTATTCTGCATTTAAGGAGCGATTAGCAGAGCTCAAAGATCAATACAAATACGCTCAAGAAGGAACGATGGATGTGATTCGTAAAGAGCTCGAATTTAAGAAACGTCCTAAAGCCGAACGTACCGACGAAGAACAAGCTCAGATTGACGTGATGAAAACACAAAACAACGAGCAGCTTGAAGCGATAAAGCAAAAGCTAGAACAAACGGAACACGACTTTGAAGTCGCGTTAGAAGAAAATATTGTCGAAGCCAAAGAGCGTGTCTTCACTCGCGTGACGGTGCTGTTTGGCGACGAGCAGGTAACGACAAAGCGCACTCATGGCGGTTGTTCGTTCCGTTTCAATCAATACGAAATTAAAGTTTCGGCGAACTTGGAAGAAGAGGACGTCGCTGCGGTTTAAGCTTTCTTACTCACTGAGCCCACACGTCGCAACAAGATGTGTGGGCTTTTTTTATCTACAAATCGACAATGTGCTCTTGATAGTAGTCCGCAAGCGCACCGACTTGGCTGCTACACATTACTTTCATTGCTTGTTTAATGTGTTCTATTGGCCAGTTCCACCATTGGATATTGAGTAGAGTTTCAATCTCTTTATCGCTAAATCGTTGACGTACGACTTGGTTGTTTCCAACCACCACAGAATAAGGTTGCACGTCTTTCGTCACTACGGCGCGTGCTCCGATGACGGCTCCATCGCCGATGTTTACTCCGGGCATGATCATCGCCTCACTGCCAATCCAAACATCATTCCCCACCACTGTATCTCCGGCACGCTCGAAACCGTCTTGTACGCCTTCTCCAAATTCTTCAGGAGAGAAGGGGAAGGTCGAAATCCAGTCAATGCGATGACCTTGGTTTCCTGCCATCATGAAGGTGGCTCCAGAAGCGATGGAACAAAACTTGCCAATGATTAATTTGTCGATGCTATCGGGTTCTCTACTTTGCCATTCTTGAAGTGTGACGGGGTCACCCAACAAGTAGCGTACCGCTTGCTCTTCGAAGCTTTTTTGATGATAGAAGCCCGAGTAATAGCTGTAATCGCCAACGATGATATTGGGATTAGTGATGTGATCTTTAACGACTTGACCTTTTAACCACGTGTCGAAAACACTCATAACTCATCCTTTCAAATTTAGGTTGTACAGAGTTTAGAGGCTTTCTATTATTTCCAGTAGTTTGATTTTAGAGATTCAGAATTACTGTATGGAAATAAAATGGCTCAGCTACGTACCACTTTACGTCGCTTTGTGTGAGGAACGGAGTATTGCTGGTGCAGCAAAGCGACTGAATTGTTCGAATGCGCATGTAAGTCGGCAACTTAAACAGCTTGAAGACATATTGTCGATGCAGCTTATTCAGCGAACTACGCGCCAGTTTAATTTGACCTACGATGGTTTGCGGTTTTATCAGCAGGTAAAGCAACTTCTCGAAGGCGCTGAGCAGATCAATGAGCAAGTCATGGCAAACGAGATCGTATCGGGAAAATTGAGAATAGCGGCGTCCGCTTCTTTCGGAGCTGCGTTACTCAGCCAAACATTGATCGAGTTTCGATTGCAACATCCACAAGTGAGCGTCGAAGTGATCTTCACAGAGACACCTCTCGACTTGATTGAGGCTGGGTTTGATATCGCATTCTACTTTACCGATACTCCCCCAGAGGGATACGTCGGCCATCAGCTACGCACTTTACACTGTAAACCGATCGCTCATCGCTCGTATTTAGCTGATAAACCAAATGTAAGTACGCCAGAGGATCTTGGTGACTTAGAGCACATCCTTTATAAAAGTCGTGACTTGGTGTTAGACAAGTGGACGTTTACGCATAAGCAAACTCAACAGCAGTGCAGCATTGAGTTAGAAAGTACGCTGAGTTTTAATCTTGTCCAGTCCATGTTGGATGCTACTTTGACTGGCTGTGGTGTAGCCATGTTAGATGAATTTGCACTGGCTAAACTCGACCCTGCACAAAAAGAACAACTCGTGAGTTTGCTGCCAGAATGGCAAACGGATGCGATTTTGCCGCTTTATCTGCTTTACCCAAAACGTGAGCACTTACCAAGAAGAACGCGAGCGTTCATTGATCACTTTAGGAACATATATTCTGTCGGAGAATAGCGACAACAAACTTAGCAACAATTGAGGAAGCAAAGGAATGCGAAAACACTGTATTGCGATTGGCGGTGGGGGCTGGATGATGGGAGAGAATCCGAGCCCGCTCGATCAATACATTTTGTCTTTGTCTGGTAAGGAGAATCCAAACATTTGTTTTCTACCTACAGCCACGGGAGATGCCGATGAAGTGATTGAACGTTTTTACGATGCGAAGCTTAGTGAAAACGTGACCCATTTTCCGCTGTTTAAGTTTGAAGCTGGTTGGAAAGAAACGCTATTTGAACAAGACATCATTTACGTCGGTGGCGGTAATACGCGTTCGATGTTGGCCATTTGGCGCGAATGGGGAATCGATAGAATACTCAAGCAGTGTTATGAACAAGGCATCATCATTTGTGGCATGAGCGCAGGTGCAATTTGTTGGTTTGAGTTTGCGGTGACAGACAGTGATCCCGAAGCATACCAAGTTATGCGTTGTCTTGGATTTATTGACGGTTTGGCTGCGGCACATTTTTCTCATGTAGGTGAGAAGTTCGAGGTTTTCCAAGCCTTTGCTCGTTCTCAACCGAGCATCACTTGTTATGGCATTCACGATTATGCGGCATTGCACTTTGTCGATGGAAAATTGTTAGCTACTGTCACCAGCTTTCCTGATGCCGGTGTGTTGGTTAAAACAGGTAACGAAGAAAACATATTGCGAGGGTGAGCTTCTTCAAATCAGCATTAAAGGCAATAACTACTGACCGGACACAGAAGAAGCTCATGGATTCAGCTAACTTACATTAGGTATCGTGCTTACAGCTCGTAACGTAGACCTAAGTGGTAGTAGCTTTCGTCTGCGTGCGCACCGCCAAACGAGACTTCTTGTCCATTGCTGTAGCCACGCGAGCCGTTACGATCAACGTAGTTTGTGTAGATAGAAGAACGAGGCGTCAGTTTGTATTGCACTTCTAGCGTTGTATCTTTCAGCTCTAGCTCGTCACCATCACTGTTTTCTAAAGAACGATAACCAGCACGCATTACCCATTTGTCATTTACACTGTAAACCGCCGTTAGTTCCATCACTTTGTCGGTACTGGTTTGTGAGTAATAGCCCTCTAGTTCATCTTCCGAGTACAACGCACCCAACATCAAATCACCTAGGTAGTAACGCGTACCTGCACCCCAGAATGTGTAATCGGTGTCGTTGCTTTCACGTGCATCACCTTTATTCTTCTGCATCGCTATCACTGGTGCCAAGGTACCCAAATTCCCCATGTCTAGCGTATAACGCAGTGCAGCGTTGTAACCGTATTCGAGCTCAGAAGTGTTGTTTCCTAAAATGTACGCGACAGAAAAATCGACATTACCTAGGCTGTTTTGGTATTGCAGCGTGCCATCTTGACGGAAAACTTGCGTTGCGGTTTTGTCGACTTTATTCGCTTGGCGCGCCATAGAAACATCGGAAGAGGCGAACACATCACCAATGTCGGTAAACATAATCAACCCAGATGCCACGCGACCACCAGTAATGCGACCATAATCTTTCGCATCAATACCCGCCCATACATAACGTGCGGTCAGAGACGGTTTGTCGTTTACTTGGTTTGCGTATTCAGCGGCACCCACTTGGTATTGCGCTTGGCCGATGATCGACGCGTACTCGTTGATGGTTTGTGAACCGTTTAAACCAATACGGCCATCAAACTCGCCATTTGCATCGCCGTGCTCATCATTTTTACTGGTGACATTGAAACCAAGACGAGAGTAAATATTTAAAACTGACCCATCTTCCGCTTGATACAGCTGCGCTGCCATTGCGTTTGATGCCATCAATGTTGGGAGAAGTAGAGTCAAAATGTGCTTTTTCATGATTAACGACCTTTCATTTCTATTGTTTTAGGTACGACAAAGCCTCTTCCGAGTAACGGAATAAGAAAAATTGTCGTGAAGTAGAGAGAGGGTGCGCCCTTGTTTGCCAAGGGCGCGAGCTAGTCCATTCCTATAGGGGAAGAATGATTTAGCTTAAATCGACGTCTTTGCAGCCAAAGAAGTAAGTCGCGAGGAAGCCGACGATGTAAGAGATAAGCAGGCCGGCAACAAACACCATCATGCCCGGGAAGATGCCATTTTCAGATGTCATGAGAGGAATCGCCACGATACCGGACGGGCCAAACACCGTATTAAGACCAACTGGCAAGCCAAGGTAAGAAACTAAACCGATAAAGAAGCCGCCTGCAGCACCACCAATACAAGCGGTAACGAATGGTTTTACGCGTGGTAATGTCACGCCGTAAATCAATGGTTCGCCAATGCCTAGAAGACCCGGAATAATGGCGCCTTTAACTTGAGTGCGTAGTAGAGCGTCTTTTTTGGCTTTGAAATACAGCGCCATTGACGCGCCAACCTGACCGCCACCAGCCATCGCCAAGATAGGAAACAGCGAGTTAAAACCCTGTGCTTCCATCAATGCGAAGTACACTGGAACAAAACCCTGGTGGATGCCAAATACCACAGAAATTAAGAACAAACCTGCCAAGATTGCAGCGCCTAATGGGTTATCGTTTAAGTTGAGGAACAACCAAGACATCCCTTTAAACAGCTCGCCGCCGATCGGCATGATGATCAAGAAGGTTACCGCACCCATGATCAATAGAGTAATAACGGACGTTAAGATCATGTCCAGATCATCAGGCATGTATTGACGGACTTTACGCTCGACTTGCGCACCGATGATCGCCGCCAAAAGTACGCCGATAATGTTGCCGCGCGGATCAATCGCAAAGCCGAAAAACTCGTTCATGCCAGAGTAAATGCCGGATGTAGCCTCTGGGTTGTAACCCAGCACAAACAAAGAGGCGAGAATGGCACCATTAACACCAGAGCCGCCAAACGCTTGCTGCGCGTTGTAACCAATCAGAATACTTAAGAAAGCAAACAGACCCTTACCAAAGACTTTCATGTAGGCGATCAAATCCAACATAAACTGGCTTGGTGTCTGGTCAAGAACAAACATCTGCTCCAATAACGTCGCAAAACCTAGCAACAAACCAGCGGCAATAAAGCCTGGGATCAACGGCGTAAAGATAGTGGCAAACTTGCTTAAAAAACGCTGAACCGCACTGGTTTGCTTACTCTTCATCTGTTTTTTCTGCTCGGCTGCGACGGCAGAAAGATCTTGTTGCGGCATATCTGCTTCTTCACTGTCACCAGAGGTTAAGCTGTCGATCAATTGATTCATCATCTCAGCCGCTTGTTGAGCTTTTCCGGGACCGAGAATGATCTGAAACTGCTCATCGCTTTCCACCACACCCATTACGCCGGGAATTTGCTTGATAACTGATTGATCAGCCAAGCCATTGTTGGCGAGCGATAAACGCAAACGCGTCATACAGTTACCACATTTGCTTACGTTGTTACTGCCACCCACTGCGGACAGCAACTGCGATACTGTGTTTGAAGTTATTTTTGCCATAGGGTCTATCCTTCAGAACTCGGATTATTTAGTTATTATTTAGTGCTGCGCGAATAAAGCCGTTGTGCGCGGCGAGGCGTGATTTGGCTTGTTCGGCATCCAAATCGGCCAAAATCATTAAGATGGCGGTTTTGCAGTGGCGACCGCAGGCCTTTAATGCTCGCTCTGCTTCTTCTTTTGATGCGCCGGTTGCTTCCACAACAATGTTGGTTTGGCGTTGGATGAGCTTGGCGTTAGTGGCTTCTACATCCACCATTAAGTTGCCAAATACCTTACCGCTACGAATCATTGCGCCTGTCGTGAGCATGTTTAGCACCAGTTTTTGTGCGGTGCCGGCTTTCATGCGAGAAGATCCAGTGACAACCTCTGCGCCAACTATCGGCAGAATCGCGATGTCGGCCGCTTCTGCCATGGCACATTCTGGATTACAGGCGATAGATGCGGTCGTAGATCCGATGGATTTAGCGTAGTCCAAACCACCTAGTACATAAGGTGTACGGCCACTCGCTGCAATGCCTACAACCACGTCATGTTTGGTGAGGTGAAGCGCTTTTAAGTCGTCTTGACCCATTTTCGCGTTGTCTTCTGCGTTTTCTACCGCTTTCAAAATCGCTTGGTGTCCACCAGCAATTAAGCCAATCACCATATCTGGATGCGTGCCGTAGGTAGGAGGACACTCGCTCGCATCAAGAATTCCTAAGCGGCCTGATGTGCCAGCTCCCATGTAAACCAAACGGCCACCATTGGCGAACGCTGCAGTAATTGCATCAACCGTCTTTGCAATTTGTGGTAGCACTGCTTTGACCGCGAGCGCGACTTTTTGATCCTCTTCATTAATGACTTGCAGCATCTCGATGGTCGAAAGCGTATCAATCTCTGCACTGGCTGGATTACGGCTTTCTGTCACCAATCGGCTTAAATCAATTTTCATGTTTTACACTCTTCGTAATGTTCAATCTGAGGGCGATTCTATGGAATAAAATATTCTGTTTTGGTGATAAAAATCACACTTGAGGTTATTCTTTGTGCAGGAGAAATTTGGAATAATGAGAGAAAATATACGTCCATTACATCCGATATAAACTGGCTTGGTTAGAATAATCATGGAGTTAAATCAAACTCCAATTATTTTTGTTTTGGAATAATTTATTTAAATTTTTTGAGGTTTTTGTTGTGTCAGTTATCAATAAGATAGTCGCGAGGCGTACTCAGCTTTCGCAAAGTGGTCGTTTGGTCGGCGATTGGATTGTTGAAAACGCAGAAAAGGCGGCGCTGCTCACTAGCCAAGAACTTGCGGCGCAAGTAAAAGTGAGTCAATCGAGCATTGTGAAATTTACTCAGCGTATCGGCTTTAAAGGTTACAGCGAGTTTAAATTAGCTCTGAATGAAGAGATTGGCCGTAAGCATGCGATGCAGTCGACACCGCTGCACAGTGATATTTTGGCTGACGACCCCATTGCGGTTATTTCACAGAAACTGGTGAAAGCGAAAACCGACGCTATGTTTCAAACCACCAATACGCTGTCTTACGAAGCGTGTCACCAAGCGGTGAAATGGTTGAGTGAAGCGCGTCGAGTGCAAGTGGTCGGGATTGGGGGCTCTGCACTGACCGCGAAGGATTTAAGCTTTAAGCTGCTTAAACTTGGTATTACGGCGCTTTCTGAACAAGACAGCCACGTGCAGATTGCTGTTGCCCGCACGCTCTCTCCAGAAGATGTTCAGATCGCAATCTCGTTTTCGGGTGAGCGCAAAGAAATTCTCGTTGCGGCAGAAGCGGCAAAAGAGCAGGGCGCGAAGGTGATTGCGTTATCTGCGCCTGGAAGAAGTCGCTTGCGCGGTATTGCCGATATTACGTTTGATACGATTGCCAATGAAACGGAACATCGCAGCTCATCCATTGCTTCGCGTACCGCGCAAAACGTGATCACCGATTTGCTGTTTATCATCTTGGTTCAACAAAGAGACGACAGTGCCCGTCAGTTGATCAGCGATATCAGTACCGACATCAAACAGATCCTCACATGATCGCTTGTTCAACAGTGGACTAAAGATCCGGATCGTGCCTCAGTAAAGCAATAAAAGCGGATAGATGCTTTTCAATGGTGAGATCGGCAGAAATTGCCGGTAACTCCAACGTGATGCAAGGTAAATCACGTTCACTACACCAAGTGCCGAATGAGCCGGGTGTTTCGTAGTCGACATCGTCCACGATTGGCAGCTGAAACTGCTCGCCGAGCCATTTGGCAAGGTCGGAATGTTTGGGATCATCCACAAACGCAAGCGGTTCATGAAACGACACCACAAACTTTGGCTTGCGCAGTTCAATCAAGTTAATTAATGCGCTAACTTCAGGCTCTAGTTGGTTTTTAGTGCCAGTTTTTACCTGTACGTCTCGAACGGGTGTGTGAGAGCTCCATCGATACACTGTGCCATGCTCAGTCCAATTTTGGGTTGGAAACGCGCGATTGAGATCCACTTGGTTTGCATTTGCGCGTGTGCCTAGCTGGTTGCCGTCAGGATTCATTGACAGAATCACATCATGTCGTAAGTTTTCAGCAGGCAAGCTTCTTAGCGCGCAGGACAAACCTGCAATCGAGGCTGTCTCATCCCCGTGAGTGCCTGCCAAAATCAAACCTCGTGAAGCACTTTCGACTTGAGCCGGAAAATACAGTAATGGCGCACCAAGCACGGATTGACCGTATGATGTTGGCCGAATTAAAAATACCGCTCTTTCCGTTCTTGGAATTAGACTCACCGTAATCTCCTGATTGATGAAGTAGTATCAATATCTAAGCTAATTACACCTAGCTAAACTGAACCGTTTAAACTCGTCAACGGTTGAAATGTTAATTGTGGCACTTGCTTCACAAGACGCGTTAGGAGAACGAAAAAAGATATGGATTTTAAAAAACATTCAACGGCGTTGCTGATTTCCTCTTTATTCACCCCTTTTCTTGCTACATCAGTTGCTGCGGAGACCTTACCTAAAGGCATTCAACTTGCCGCAGAACAGCATTTAGTACGTGCGAATGACGCAGAGGCGGCGACGCTTGACCCAGCGAAAGCCGAAGGTCTACCAGAAATGCATGTGATTCGTGACTTATTTGAAGGGCTTGTGATTCAAGATCGTGACGGAAACATCATTCCCGGTGTGGCAGAATCATGGGAAACCAACGACAACCAAACCTTTACTTTTCACTTTCGCAAAGACGCGAAATGGTCGAATGGCGAGCCTGTGACGGCGGATGATTTTGTCTATTCACTGCGCCGAGCGGTAGATCCGAAAACCGCTTCTCCAAATGTTTGGTATCTCAAACTCACCAAGATCAAAAACATCACCGATGTAGCAGAGGGCAAAAAGCCTTTGGACGATCTCGGTATCAAGGCAGTGGATAAATACACCCTACGTTTTGAGTTGGACAGTCAAGTGCCGTACTTTGTTGCTATGACTGGGCACACGTCCATGATGCCAGTGCATCAAGCGACAGTGGAAAACCGCGACAAGCCGTGGAGCGATCCAGACCAATTTGTTAGCAACGGTGCATTCACATTGGATAAGTGGGTCGTGAATGAGCGCATTGAACTGGTTAAGAGTCCAAGTTACTGGGACAGCGCAGATACGCATCTAAACAGAGTGACTTACATTCCGTTTGAAAACCAAAACGCGTCGATCAATCGTTATGCGGCAGGAGAGTTGGATATCACGTCCGATGTGCCGACTCATATGGCGCAGAAGCTTAAACAAGATTACAAGCAGGCTTACACGGTGGTGCCATTACTGTGCACGTATTACTTCGCGTTCAATACCACTCGTCCGCCATTTGATGATGCGCGAGTGCGTCAAGCGGTGTCGTACTCCATCATGCGCGATGTGATTACGAATGGTGTCACGCAAGTGGGCAACCTTCCTGCTTATACTTTTGCGCATCAGTACACCGCAGGGTTTGATGCGACGCCGCCTGAATACAGTAAGTGGAGTCAGCAACAACGTGACGAGAAAGCGCGTCAGTTGTTAAAAGAAGCGGGTTACAGCCAAGACAAGCCGCTCGATTTTAAATTGTTGTACAACACCAGTGAGGCAAACAAATCGATCGCGGTTGCGATAGCGTCGATGCTACAAAAAAATCTCGGTGCAAACGTGGAGTTAGAAAACCAAGAGTGGAAGTCATACTTAGTGGCGCGTAAACAAGGCAATTTCGATGTGATGCGCGCTTCCTGGTGTGGTGATTACAATGAAGCGTCTACTTTCCTGAGCTTACTTCGCTCAGGTTCCTCGGGTAACTTTGCACGTTACAGCAGTGAAGCGTACGACAACGCGATGAACAGTGCATTGGCCGCAACCAATGAGAAAGCGCGCCAAGGTTTCTATGATCAAGCCGAGCAATTGTTGGCGGCGGATATGCCAATCGCACCGATTTACTACTACATGCAAGCGCGTTTGGTTCGTCCTACGGTTGGCGGTTTTGCCAAGAACAACGTAGAAGGTCGTATCTACTCGAAAGACCTCTACATCAAGAAGTAGCGCTCAAAACAAGCGATAAATATGAAGCCCCGAAGATGTATCTTACGGGGCTTCTTTTTATTGTTAGCGAGTGGAGAGCTTGTTCACGAGCATAGCGACTCGTTTGCCAAGATACTCCGCTGTTGCAACATCAGAAGCATGCAACTGACCACCTTCACCACCTTGTGCAACAATACCACCTTGTACACCATAACGATTCAGGTTTTGCTCCCCAGAATTGCTGATCTTATCCAACCCGACCCACATCATGCCGTGTTGGTTAGCGAGCGTTTGTAGATATTGTAATGTGCAAGATTGGTCGCCATTCATTGCCCCACCACTGGTAAAGCCAGCCGCGATTTTGCTCGCCCATTTTTGGTAATACCAAGATTCACTGCTTGCATCTGCAAATGCTTTAAACTGCGCTGCTACACCGCCCATATAGGTCGGTGAGCCAAAGATAATCGCATCACACTCAGCAAGTTCATCCATTAGTTTAGGGTTCACAAAACGTCCCTCAATAATCTCACTGCCTTCAATTCGGTGAGAGAGGATTTCACATTCATCTTGCTGCTTAATGCCTTGTTGTTCAACGCCTGCGGCAATCGCGCGAGCAAGCTGACCAGTAACGTCGGTTTTAGAGAAATAAATAATCGCAATTTTGGACACAATGGTTCCTTTTTTCATTGTTGATTTTTAATCGTGCGACTAAGGCTAAAACCTCAATCTAAGTTGAGGTCAAGAAGAGATTTGAGATAGATAAAGTACGAATTGGCATCTAAAGAGCTTTCTTATAGGGTAAGTCGACGGCATAACTACAGTGAATGCAACGACGATGAATGTCGTGTATAAAAGCGTTAAAGGAAGATCTTAAAGATGTAGAAAACTCTCTTGGAAACAATGATAAAGGTACTGATGCTAGTGATGATTAATAGGCGGAAAAATAGATTAAAATATGTAAACTCAGACCTGATCCAAGGCGGGAAAAGTACATTTCATCGTTTCTTAAGGCGAGGGATTATTATCATTATGGTAGGAGGCCTTTCTACAGCCTCTTCCACGGTATTTGCACACTTTATAGCGGGGGTGTTTGATGTGGATATGAATGTTCATCCAGAGAGCTTAGAAGAAAAAGTGCATGCACTACTTTTTGTTTCGGTCAGTCTTGTTTTTTACCTCTTTTATGCCCTTATCTCGCTAAATATTAGTGGGTGGCTCATAATGAAGCTAAAAATATAAGCCTAACTAAAACCATGTCCTTGTATTTTAAGGAAGATGGAACTAGTGACGATTTTTTCTTTGCTTGCACCATCTCTATTTTTTGTATTTATTTAAGGTTCGTAAATAAGAAGCTTCCTTTGGTTAAAGTGGCGCTTTTGGTTTCGGCGATGTGTCATGTTTTTATCATGAAAGAATACAGTGGTGACCTTCAGCTTATACGTTTTGTCTCTTCACTGTTTTTCGCCATTAACTTTGGGTTATTTCTTTCTGCGAGTATAAATCCGAGATTTTACTTTACTTGGCTCTGGCTTGTTTTTCGCCAGCTTTAGCACTGCTTTTTGCAAAATCTGGTTGTTTGGGTAAGTGATTAAGTTTCCGTTGTCGTGCTTAATTAACACGTGAAACATACTGATTTCTTGAATCTCACCGCAGATGTCTTCATCTTTATCTACGACTTTAATTCGGTCACCCACTCGGTATGGGAAGACAAAAAAGATCAAAAAGCTGGCAGTGATGTTGCTCAGAATTGACCACTGCGCGATAAACGCCACACCTAATACGGCAAAAATGGACGATAGGAACAAAGACACATCGCCATAGCCAATACCTGTGATAATGGCAAAAATAGAGGCGGTCAAAAATAGCAGCGCGACATTGAAACAGCGCTGAATAAAACTCAAACGAGCCTTTTTTACACCTTTCGTTGTTGCCAAATTTAGGATGGCTCGATTTACAACCCTCTTCAGGATGCGATACGCGATCAGGACAAAAATGCCCATCAATAGTTTGTAACCGAGGGAGCCCGTAGTGAAATACTGGCTCACTTGCTCTAATTGGATCCAATCATTCATTTCTTCATCTCGACGATATCTAGAAAGCGGCTTTTATAGCTGATTTTTTGCTGTAAGTAATCACAATTTTTCTTTACACCATTTGTCTCTGTGTTGAGGTTCCACAGAGTGCTATATAAGTTAATCAAAGACTTAGTGAGTATTACAAACTCTTTGGCTTCATTACTTATATTCAATCAAAGCTGACGTGATTTTGAAGAGAGCAATCTTTGAGCTGTATCCCATATCCGACATTCTATGACGCTAGTTCCCTATAAACGAGCTGAATATGACTTTTGTCCTGATAACCTAAGGTGTATTAATTGAAATAGCTTTTAGGGCGTTGAAAAATGGAAGAAGATGAAAAGGCGATTATGATTTTATTCGTGATTGTTGGCCTTGTACTCGTTTGGGTCGCGCTTGAAGAACTTAATTATCTCGGGCTCCCAATAAAATAAGCCCCGTTAAACACAAGTTAAACGGGGCCCTTGTCTTTTATCAATGTGAATTCAGGCTAGCTAACCGCACGCACTTTGCCTTGTTTCAAATCGTTCAGCACTTGCGCTTTAGGACCATCTGCGATGATGCTGCCTTTTTCCATCACAATTACGCGATCAACGATGTCGAGCATAGACGTTTTATGCGTAATCAGAATCAGCGTTTCACTAGGTTTCAACTGTGCTAATTGATGCTTAATGTGCATCTCTGAGCGGTTATCCATCGCACTGGTTGGTTCATCCATGAGTAGAACAGGAGGACGACCCAAAAATGCACGAGCGATCGTGACTGCTTGACGTTGACCACCCGAAAGCATTGCACCACCTTCACCAACTTGGCGTTCTAAGCCCGCTGGGTCAGATTGCGTAAACGCAGTAACACCGGCACGATTCGCTGCGTCTAGTACGTCACGGTCATCGGTTAATGGGCGACCTAGCGTAATGTTGTCGCGGATAGAACCAAAGAACAGATTCGAATCTTGCGGCACACAACCAATATTACGGCGAATGTCGACATGATGCAGCTGTGCGATGTCGGTATCATCAATGCGAACATGACCTTCCGTCGGCTGATACAAGCCCATGATGAGACGTTCTAACGTGGTTTTACCCGAACCGATACGGCCTATGATCGCTACTTTTTCGCCTGGGTTAATGGTCAAGCTCAAATCTCGAATCGACGCCACCGGTGAATCTGGGTAGTGGAAGGTCACGCGTTCAAGTTCAATTTTGCCTTGTACTATTGGACGGTGAATGTAACGTTTACCTTCTTCTTGTTCATCCGGCATCTCCATGACTTGATTGATAATTGTCATAGAAGACTTCGCTTGGTTGTAGCGCGTAGAGAGTAAGGATAACTGAACCAAAGGACCAATCGCGCGGCCGCTAAGCATGGTTGCGGCAATCAAACCACCCATGGTTAAGTCGCCTTCTGCAATCAAGTAAACGCCTAGGATGATCATCCCTACGTTACTACTTTGCTGCACAAAACCCGCCGCGTTTTGAATGCTATCCGTAATTCGTCGGCTTTTTATATTCCAGTTCGCCATGTGCGCAACTGCCTCTTCCCAGCGGTATTGGAATTGGCTTTGCGCACTGAGCATTTTTACGGTTTCTAACCCAGCCAAGCTCTCTATCAAATTGGCATATTTTTGCGATGCTAGGCGTGAACCCTCCTCAATGGAGCGGCGCAGCGGCCCTTGTATCAGTAGCGAGTGAATAATCAAAATGACCACGCCCACCATCGGTACATACACAAGATCGCCAGCCATTAGCCATATAATCACTAAGAACAGAATGGCAAAAGGCAAATCAATGAGAGCACTGACGGTCGCTGAAGTAAAAAACTCTCGAATAGATTCGAATTCTTGTAAATGGCGAGCGAAGGCACCGACCGAAGGCGGCTTCGATTCCATTCTAATCCCCATCACTTTGCTGAACAGTTTGGATGAAATCAGAATGTCAGACTTCTTGCCCGCCACATCAATGAAGTAATTTCTCAGCGACTTGAGAATGAAGTCGAACAGGAACACGACAAAGATGCCACTTGCTAGTACCCATAGGGTTTCAAACGCAAGATTCGGAACCACTTTGTCGTACACCAAGCGAGTGAATAGCGGAGCGGCAACCGCAAAGAGGTTGATGAGAAGTGATGCGATTAAAACATCACGGTAGATGCGTTTTGACTGCCACAAGGTGGACCAGAACCAGTGGCCTTCGTTGGTTTTGAGCACTTCGGGAGAGCGCTCATCGAAACGGAATTGCTTTTTAACTAAAAAGTACCGACCAGTGTATTGCTCAAGTAGGTCTTCTAATGGAATAGAGATCGGCACCATTCCACTTTCTAGGGTGGTGACTTCGGCCTCGCGTTTCTCCATATTGATGCTGTTGAGAACGCAAGAGTCACCGCCTTTAAGAACTAAGATTGCCGGCAGAATTAGGCTGGAGATGCTCTCCAGCTCTGCGCGGTTTTCCTTGGCAACCAATCCGGCCCTTTCCGCTGCTCTTGGTAGCAAAAATGGGGTCAGTTTACCGTCAGATAGCGGTAGTCCGTTGACTAGCGCTTCTGGCGAGTTAGCTAACCCATAGTAACGGCTAACGTAGATGAGCGAATTCAGTAAAGGGTCTTTCATCGTTGATAAACCTTTTTATTCCTTGTCGACGATGAATCCTTGGAATACCTCAACAAAATGTTCAGTGAGGAAATCCAACTGGATTTGAGTTTCGATACGCGATGCGATAGTCGTAATACCAAGGTTGTGGGCAGTACGAGAGATCGACGTTAGCGTGAATTTCTGTTTTTCGTCGTGCAAGTTGTGTGTGAATAGGTAATCGAGCTTCACATAGTTCGGGCGGAACTCTTGGATGTATTCCAAAGATTGGAAGTTACGTCCGTAGTTATCTACGCCGAACTCAGCACCTGATTGGCGAATGGCATTACATAACAGTGCTGTGTGGTGAGGCTGATCGATAAAGCATTCCTCTGGAATTTCAAAATGTAGCTTAGAGGCTACTTTGGCGTGTTTCTCTAGCATGCTCGTTGTCCAGCGAATAAACGATGGTTGAGACAAGCTGCTTTGCGCGATGTTAATCGCGACTGGGTCATTAAGTTCACCATTTTCTAGCATCTTAATCATTGATTCAATGACATACTGGTCAAAGATGTTGGTGGCGTCTAACTGTTCTAGTGCGAATAGGTATTGATTCGCACGATACGTTTCACCATCTTTTTCGATGCTTGAAAATACTTCGTTGTGGAATACTTTACCCCATGTGTTTTTCGCAGCTTGGAAACGGAATTTAACCCAATCACTATGAATGGCTTCTTCAACCAACGCTTTCCATTGCTGTTTACCCATCAAACTAGAAGGTGTATCACTGCCAATGAAGCCGTATGGCTTGTCTGGTTGCGCTTTGGCTTTCGATAGTGCGTTGTCCACCATCGAGAGGATTTCAGAGCGCGTTTTCTGATCTTTGCTGTGTGCAACCCCTAGTGACGCTTTAGGTTTTGCTAAGCCTGTTGGGTCAGTATTTAGGCCGTTAACACAATTGACGATGCTGTCCGATAAAATGCGTAACTCGCTCTCATCCATATGAGGGAAAAGCAAGCCGAACTCATCACTAGACAAGCGAGCAATAGTGGCACCCGGTACATCAATGGTGTTTTTCAAACGTTGAGACAGTTCTTTAACGTGGGCATCTGCGCGTTGGTAATCTTTGGTCTCGTAAATGTCCCCAATGTATTCAGCATGGAGTAGCGCGATACCCCCTTGCGTTTGCTCTGCAAGCCATTGGTCGATTTGGTTGATGTAGAATGAGCGGTTACCCAATTTAGATATAGGATCGAGGTAAGCCTGAGCACGCAGACGTTGCGCCTCTTTGGCTTGCTCTTTGAATGATAGCTCGATTTGAGCAGACATCATGTTAATGCCATCTACCACCGCGATAAGATCTTTGGTTCTTGGACGAGCAAGCGGTTCACCAAATTGGTTATTCGCGATTTCATGCATTTTATTTACGATGGCCGTTAATGGTTTTAGCGAGCGACGTAGGATGTATGAAATTGCCACTAAACCAGCTAGAAAAATGACACTGAATACAGACAGCAAGCCAATAAAACCTTGCCAGAGCTGCTCGTAAGCTGCGCCTGGGTGGCTAATGATTTCTACTTCGGCGAGCTGCATCCAACCACTGGTCACAACACGCTTATCGTGAATCGCTTTAAATAGATTCATGTCGATAAACCATTGTGGCACCGTACTTGGTTTAACTGGGTAAGTACGCACGATCTGGTAGTCAGAATCTAATGCTGTAAGACGAACAACTGAGTAGGTGCTGCCGTCAAATAGAGCATTAATCACGGACTCAACCGCGACTTTATCTTTGTCCTTTAGGTAAGGAGCCAATGCCAAACCTACGGTGTTAATAGTGTTGTTGACCTCTGAACGTTGCTGTTGCTCCAAGCTGTCTCGAGTCGTGTTGAATTGGATTACGAATACTGATGCCAACAAGAGTATAAAGACCGTAACCATCCCCACCACAAGCTTCTTATATAGGGTCATGTTTCTCACTCGTCATAGTTAATTTTAGGTTTATTTAACTGCAACTTACGTTCGCGCGAGCGTAAGTCATTCCAAAGGCTCAACCGTGATGCTTTCCCTGCCAGCTCTCCAGTGCTAGCAGATGACTTCATCAACCACAGGTTTGTACCATTAAAACTGTATATCGGTAGCAAGTCGCTACGCTTAGAGGCTCGGACAATGTCAGGATTGATATTATCGAGAATGAGCGGCTCAGAACTTGGGGTAGGGTAGTAAGCTAATACCATGTGAAACTGATTCAGTTCGATGGCTTTTACGTATATTAACCGCATCTTTGAATCTGGTATTCCTAGCTCGAGTAAAGAGAAGTACTTAGCAATAGTGAAATCTTCACAGTCTCCTGCGTTACTCCCTAAAAATTCGAGTGGCGTAGCCCAATAATCTGTCTTTCCCCACAGTTTTATGTCGTCAACGAAATACAGCTGATTAAAAAAGTCGTTAACGCCAGCGAGCTGTTCATGAGTCTCTAATTGTTTAAATAAGTCGAGGTTCTTTCGCCATGTATTTACGCGCAATCCCGCACGTTCGCCGTACACCGCTGTGACCGTATTGACCCATCGTTGTTCTTTACTGTTCAGCGCACCAAGTTGGAACGACAAACAACTTAAGCTGATTAATAATGTAACTTTACGCTGCAAATTGGATCGCATATTCGACTCGTATCACAAGTATACTCTTCTAGAGAGTTCGTCAGTGAGAAATAAGTGCTTTTTATTTAATCACTTATCGCTCAATACTCCCTATCGCGAGTATCTTAATGTGGTTTACTCCTTCAAGGCGTTCGTTTTGGCACTTAAAATCGGTTTAAGTAGATATTCCAAAACGGTTCGCTTCCCTGTGATGATATCGACCGATGCTGTCATTCCTGGAATGATTGGTAAATCTGCATCTTGACCAAAGTTTGTTTTTTCGGTGCGTACACGAACAATGTAGAAGCTGTTGCCTTCTTCATCTTGAGTGGTATCCGCGCTGATATGTTCCAACTCTCCCTCTAAACCGCCGTACTTTGTGAAGTCGTAAGCTGTAAATTTCACGATAGCATGAAGATCTGGGCGTAAAAATGCGATGTCTTTTGGCGCAATTTTCGCCTCTACCAATAGTGTGTCTTCTGTTGGTACGATCTCGACGATATCCATACCAGGTTGGATAACACCACCGACAGTATTGATGTTCAGTGTTTTGATTTTGCCTGTTACTGGCGAATTCACAACCGTTCGGTTTACTCTATCTTCCAAGCCCACCGCTGATTCAACCAAAGCAGATAACTGGTCTTGGGCGCTGTTGAGTTTCTCTTGCTGTTCAGAGCGGAATTTGAGTGCAACATCAATACGGTTGAGCATGGATTCTCGAATCGCTGATTGCAATACGGGAATCTTGAGCTCACTGGACGTCATTTCACGACGGGTATCGTTGACTTGGCGCTGTAATTTGAGCAGTTCAATACGAGGAACAACGCCCTCGTCTGCCAAAGGTTTGGTGATATCGAGTTCTTTTTTCGCGTATTGGTAGCTTTGACGCAAGTTCCTTACTCGCGCTTGGATCTCTACCAAGTCCTGCTGCTTTTGCTGCACTTGTTGGTCAATAACAGAAAGTTGGTTGCGCAAATTATCTAGATCTTCGCGATATTCTGCTTTTTGACGCTGTGTGAGTTGAGGTCGAGTCTCTTCCAAGGTTGGTGGGAAGGTCAGTTTACCGTAATCAAGTAGTACACTTTGACGCCAGTTTTCCGTTTCAAAATCACGATTAACGGCAACACTGTTAATAGAAGCGGATAGTTGCAGCACAGATGCGGTAAGGTTGGCAACTTGTTGCTCACGTTCACGAAAATCTGAGCGAAAGCGGGTGTCGTCGATAAGCAGTAACTGTTGGCCTTTTTCAACCAACTGGCCTTCTTTGACCAAGATTTCTTTGACTAAGCCACCTTCTAAGTTTTGGACTACTTGTATCTGTGAGGAGGGAATCACTTTGCCTTGACCAACCGTGACTTTGTCGATTTCAGCCCAAGATGCCCAACCTATTGCTGCAATGAAAAATAGCACCATAACCCAGAGCATAAAACGCGCGCTGTTGGGGGTATTGAGGAGCAATGCTGCAGTTTTGTCATCAACAAAATCCAACTCTTCATCGTTGAGTTTGTTGTAGTTATCTCGGCTCATCACAGTCCCTGCTTATATAATTACGGATTATCTTTTTGATCTTATTATTATTAACCGATCATGTCAGCATGCTCGGCTAATAAAATATGAGAAGAGGGTTATTCTCTCTTCAAATGAGCTTTCTTACACTTTCTAAATCAAACAAAAGCATAATTAGCGCCGGAGTATAGCTATTACGCCTTGAACTTGGCTTTATCCAACTGATGTTTTTTTAGTTTGTCGTACAAGGTTTTGCGTGATACCTGTAATTCTAGTTGAACCTCTTTGAGTCTGCCGCGATGTCTTTGCAATGCATCGAATAACAAGCAATATTCAAAGTATTCTGTGCGCTGAGTCATACTCTGAATTTCAAGACTTTTCTCACTGTTCCAATCTTCCATTCTAAAAGTATCTGGCTTGAGGGCACGAAGTTCAGCAAATTGGCGTAGCTGCTTAACGTTTTCTGGCCATTCGAGACTGGTGAGGTGTTTGACCTCTTCTAGGCTGATATGTGGCGGCTGTAACTGATATCGACTCGCTGTGTGGCGCACAAAGTGCTTGTATAAAGGCCCTATATCTTCCTTTCTTTCATCGAGCGTCGGTAAGTGAATTAGAGTCGCCAGGGATTTTAGAGGTGGCTCGGCTTGGGTGGTCGCGCCAAAAACACGCTCAAGTTTTGGGTGCTTGAATAAGTATTCCCATTGCTCAAATGATACATGCTCTGCGCTATGTAAGTACAAACTACAGTGGCGTTTTCCTTCACTTAAGCGGTGTATGGCTTTGTCGAGCGCTTCTAATGAAAGCTCATAGAGGTCTTCACCAGAAGCGGCGATTAGCTCACTATCCGGTGTTGCATGTATGTCGTGGGCAAATTGTGCAGCGAGTCGCCGACCCGTACCATCTTGACCTACAAAAATGAGCGGCTGGCTTGTGGGCGCACTGATCAAGGCGCGACGAATGCTCACCATGGCCTTACTGTGACCAATCATTTTCGGACCAACATGAGTTTGCATGTCGAGCTCTTTCTTAAGCCAGATGTTTTCTTGCAACAAGTTCAGTTTATCGCTGGCATTGTTGAGCGATTTCATGAGCTGTTCCGTTGAAAACGGTTTTTCTAGAAAGTCGTACGCGCCGCTTTTCATCGCATCTACCGCGGTTTTCACATCTCCATGTCCAGTAAGTACGATGAATTGAAAGTGATCGTTTTTGCTTCGCAAAGTTCGCATAAACTCCAAGCCATCCATCACGGGCATATGGATATCGGTAATGATAATCGCAGGCGTATTTGAGTCGATTACGCGTAAGGCTTCTACTGCGTTTGGTAAGCAGGTGACGTCTATCCCTTCAATCAGCAGGGCTTGAGACACGGCATCACGAATGTGTGGTTCGTCATCAACAAAGAAAACTGAGTTATTCATGGTCGTTTTCCACTTCTGGAGTACGTTTATTCTGATTGACTATTGGTAGCGTCACGATAAAGGTCATGCCTCCTGCTTGTTGTTCTGTGTTCTGATGTTTATAGGCACAGAGGGAGCCGTGATAGCTCTCTAAAATGCGTTTGGAGATGGTCAAACCTAATCCTAAGCCCTCTGGCTTAGTCGTAAAAAATGGATCAAAGACTTTTGCTAGGGCTTCGTCCGACATGCCAGGCCCGTTATCGGAAACAAGAATGTCGCAACTGTCATCATGACACTGAACAGCAATGGATATTTGCGGATCGATACAGTGGTTTTCCATCGCTTGTGCGGCGTTGTGGAAGAGGTTTATCAGCACTTGTTCTAATTCAACGCTGTGAATGGCCAGCTTCACATCATAGTCGATGGCCGGAACTTTTAGTGTTACTCCTTGCTTAATAAGCTTGTTGCTCAAAATGCTGGTGGCAGTATGTACCGCGTCGTGCAGTACTGAGATTTCATTGTGTGAATCGTGCGTGGCTTTCCGAGTAAAGACTTTTAAGCGGGCAATGACTTCCGAAATGGTGTCATTGAGTGTCAGCATTTTGCCCAAATTGTCAGCGACCATTGGGTATTTTTCCATTGCCAACAAACGCTGCGAGTTTTCGGTATAGGTTCTTAGTGCGGAAAGTGGCTGATTTATCTCATGATTAATACTGGCTGATAGCTCGCCCAACAGTGCCAATTTCGCGGCTTGCGTCAGTTCTTGTTGTGTTTGTTTAAGCTCTTGTTGGCTTTGCTCATATTGGCGGATGGTCTGTTGTAGTTTTTGGTTGGCTTCACTTAGCACTAGTGTCCGTTGCACTACTTTTTCTTCTAGGCTCACATTGAGATGGGCAAGGCGTGCTTTGTTAACTAGGGTTTGGAACCACGCTAACGCAATTAGAGCAATGAGCGCATATAAGATCAGGAAGACGATATCGGCCTGTAAAACGGCGGCAAGAACGCTGTTGTGGTTAATTAAGGCAACGACGCGAAACCCTTTATCCAATAAGTGTGTTGCGTATGCGAGGTAATTCGGTGATAGAAGCAATTGATTGTCATCAAACTCCGTGACACCAGTGTGTGCCGTTAACTCACCAAAATATTCGGGTAAGGTATCGCCATATTGACGCGTTTCGGTAAGTTCATTTATTGCACTCGATGACAGTGGGAAAAGTGCACGATAGCGCCAGTCTGGTAAATTGCTCATAAACACGACATTGTGTTTATCTGTAATGAGTACGTCAGTCGTGGTTTGCGAAAGGCGCTGTTCTAATTGCTCCAAGTTCACTTTTACTGTAATCACGCCAACGACTTCCTCATTTACCCACAGCGGAGATGAGAAGAAGTACCCACGTTTATTCGAGCGCACGCCTAATCCAACATATTGAGCGGGCTCACCGCGTCGCGCATTTTTAAAATAGGGGCGATAGCTAAAGCTAGAGCCAACAAACGTATCTTCTTGCTGAAAGTTACTTGAGGCTATGACTAACCCGGTGCGGTCATGAACGTAAATCGTATCGGCCAAACTTTGCTTCAACCAATCTGATAACAGTAGGTTGAGCTCTTGAGAGGGCGTTCCGCGCTCTACTGCTTTGAGTAGTCTTGGGTCGTGACTTAATAGGTTTGGTATCTGTTCAAACTTTGCCAGTTCGTAGTCCACTTCTTGTGACACTTGCGCGGCTTGTCTCTCTAGCTTTTGTTGCCATTGATCATGTTGGTATTGAGTTGCGTAATGATGAGTAAGCGCAAGCCCTGAAATGCCGCCGGCACACAGTAGCAGTAAAAAATGACGTAGGGCTTTGGGGTTGAGTAAGTTCACGATCGGCTCACTGGTTTTTTGTGTCATGGTATCAAATGACGCACTGTGATGCTGTGAGCGGCAACGATAACAAGCACAATGATGTCCTTGTATTTCCTCAGTATCGGGAGCACAATCGACAAAAACGAGTGAAGGAGTAAAGATGGAACTTGCTGATATTCGTCGTGAGTACACCAAAGGTGGGCTGCGTCGTAAAGATTTGAAAGCTGATCCTATTGATCAATTTAATCTGTGGCTAGAGCAAGCAGTTGAAGCGGGTTTAACGGACCCGACTGCGATGACAGTTGCAACGGTTGATGAAAATGGCATGCCGTTTCAACGCATTGTTCTATTGAAAAACGTCGACAAAGATGGTTTTGTGTTTTACACCAACCTAGGCAGTCGCAAGGCCCAGCAGCTAGAGCATAACAGCAATATTAGTTTGCACTTCCCTTGGCATCCGTTAGAGCGCCAAGTTCATATTACTGGTGTGGCTGAAAAGCTTACCGCCGTAGAGAATATGAAATACTTTACTTCTCGTCCTAAAGAGAGCCAGTTGGCCGCAATCGCGAGCAAACAAAGTAGCCGTATTTCTGCCAGAGGTGTGTTGGAAGGTAAGTTTTTAGAGCTAAAACAGAAGTTTGCTAAGGGTGAAATACCAGTACCAACCTTTTGGGGTGGCTTTCGCGTAAAACCAAAGAGCATCGAATTTTGGCAAGGTGGCGAACATCGCCTTCACGATCGTTTTCTTTTCTCCCAGCATGATGGAAGTTGGGACATTGATCGTTTAGCGCCATAGGCTTATGGTCCCTCATGAATAAACAAACACCGCCGAATTGGGGCGGTGTTTTTGTAGGTGGAAGCGATGTGAATTATCGCTCTCCATTCAACACAACCGATAATTGATGCTTAAGCAGCGTTTTGGGTACAACAGAGCCGTAGCCTGCTTCCATTGCTTTATCTATTAGCTCGTTCTTGCTGTTCGCTGCAAACTTATTACGTAAGCGTGCGACGTGACCTTCAACGGTTTTTGTTGATATGCCCATGACCTGAGAGATAAATTGAGGCTTTTTGCCATAGAGCAAGAGGAAAAGCGTTTCTTGCTCGCGGCATGTGAGCTTCTCTGGTTTTGGTTGTAAGTCAGAAAAACGAAAGATGGATTGTTGATTTGGGTTGGTACTGATAGCACGACAAACCCAATACCCGACTTCAATCACGGCAGTGTCGGTGAGTTCTCTTCCGTAGAAAATGGTGCCTACAATGTCGCCATTGTCATCTCGCCACGGTGTTTTAGTAAATATATGTGCTCGCCAGCGGCCATCTGGATAAGGGTGGATATCCAGAATTTTTAGTGACTCGCCAGTTTCGAGAACGTGTTTATCTTGGCGTTGAAATTCTTGCGCGCATTCAGTGGTTGGGCTGGCCATATCAAAATCAGTTTTACCCAAGCACTCCTCGGGCGATGTGTGCCCTAACAGTTCTGCGTATTCCTGGTTTACGTATAGGAATACCGAATCTTTATCTTTGCATCCCCAACAACCTGGTAGCTGTTTAAGGAGGGATTGTTCTATGGTATCGACTGAAATATTCACAAAAGGACTCACTACATACTGCTTATACCAATACAGAGACGTCCGTGTTATATGGCTCGTATTGATGTCGTTGCTAGAACACGTTCGTTGATTGGCGCTCAATCCAATTAAATTCATGGTGTTCGATGTTTTCGTCAGGTAGTCATTGACAACGACGAAATGGAACGAAGAGTTTAATTGGGAAAATGGTCTGTTTCATTACAGATATGTGCGCTCACGGATGTCCGCCTAATGTTCGGCTTACAACTCGTATCGTCCTTGATCATGCTTCCTACAACTCAGTTGTAATGTGGTTGACGTTCATATCACTTGTGAGTGAAAGAGCAGCACCTAAGCATATGAGAGGGACAGTGAGACAAAAGCTATGATATCAGCTTATGCCATTGTTTTCATTGTTGAGAAGCGAAAAAAAAGCCAGCCTGAAGACGGGCTGGCAACACAAGATATAATCTTGTCGACGTGTAGAAGAGGTTCTAAATTACCTAGCGAGGGTCTGCTAAGTAAGTTAGAGGTATCAATGAGATACCGAGAGCTTTAGATCGTATGCATCTTAAAGCTCGATAACTAATGTATTGAATCAGAGGCATATTAGTAAGGGGGGAAATCCCTCTATGTTGAGTTTAAGCGTGGGTTTCGATCCGTTTCAGGGACGACCTATCTAATATGGAGCACGATGTTTTACAAAATAACGGATTGTTCGGTAATAAGGATCTTTACATTGATTGATTATGTATACGTAAGGTGTTGCCTATCTATCCGTTTTTGTTAATAAAATTGGTTGCTCACTGACCGTAAATTAACCTCGCATGATCATCGTTCCGGAACTATGATCATGTAAATGAACTTGATCATGCTGATTTGATCTTGTCGATTGAGTTGGGTAAAAGTTGCAACCCAACAAAGAAGGTATATGATGCGAAGACGTAAGCTGACCGTGTAAAGACGACTGTTTAAAATGAGTGATTCAGATAACCAAAAAATCCTTTCATATCAAGATATTATGCTGCCAAAGCCGGCGGAGCTGATCACACTTCCGTCTTATATGGATTGCCACGATCATTCTTATACGCAGATCGTGATTGGTTTAAAAGGGCAAGCCGAATTTGAAGTGCGCGGGCGAGGTAATCTTGTCGGCCCTGGTCAAGGTTGTGTGGTTACCGCATGCTCTGATCATGCTTTCGGTGGCGTCATCAATCAATCGGATATTTTGGTGCTGAATATGCCCAAACCGACAAATGATGATCCCGAAATGCTTCAAAAAATCAATAACCTGGAGAGAGACCATGTCTACTTCCAGTTAGATAGTCAAATTCAGAAGCTGATACAGATGTTGGTTCAGGAAATGCGAAACCATCCGGATGACCTGCTGTTAAGTCGTGCGTGTAACGACACTGTGATTGCGTTAATGCAGCGCCATATCTCGGCATTTGAGACCAGTCGAAAAGAGTCGCGCTTTGATTTGGAGGCGATTGATCGTTACATTGAGCAGCACCTGAGTCATAAGATTAGTGTGGCTCAATTGGCCGGGCGAGTGTTTCTTGGGGAAAGTCAGTTCCATTGCTTGTTTAAAGAGCAGATGGGGATTACACCTCATCAATATGTTCTCGGAAAGCGAATCGACATGGCTCGTGAATTAATCGAGCAAGGGCACCTTTCTTTAGGGCAAATTGCCGAGTTTACTGGCTTCTCAAGCCAGAGTACTTTTACTCATACTTTTACTCGCTTACAGGGAATATCACCTTCCCGTTATAAAAAACAAGTTGGATAACAACGCGTTTTTTTAGGTCAAATAATCATCAATCAGAATGAAGCCATGCACTATGCATGGTTTTTTTATGTTTTATTCACGTGACCTATCTCTCGTTTTTTCAAATTCTCTGTTCTTTGCAGTGGTTGATATGCCACTTGATCCTACATTTTCTCTTAGAACGAGCTCTTCACAAAAATCTTATTGATATTCTTGATATTTTGTTGTGAATGCAATGAAAAAATTAAAATTTACAACACAAAATATTACCTATTTGAATGTGACTATGTGGATGTTTTGTTATAAAAGCGAGTTTTTGGCAAAAATGTCGTAGTTTTTGACAAGTATTCTTATCGGCCTCAAAATACACTGCCAGCCATTGATAATCCTCGAAGCGGTTTTCGAGGAGTGAGATTGAGGAACACACATGTTTACAGCTACGAACGTGTTGACACCGGAATTTATCGGGCAGCCGCTTGATAAGTTGTGGTCACTGATCTCGCCATTATATATGGTGGACGAGTCTCAATGGCTAGAGCAACTATTGCCACTAGCGACGCCGACAGAGGATGAAAAATCGGCGATCACTACCCAAACGACCCACCTTATCGAAGCCATTCGTGCCGATAAGAAGTCAATCCAGATGATTGATGCTTTATTGCTGGAATACAGCTTAGATACTCAAGAAGGTATCTTGCTGATGTGTCTTGCAGAAGCATTAATGCGCATCCCAGATGCCGCGACAGCAGATTCTTTGATTAAAGATAAGTTGAGTGTCGCAGACTGGAAATCTCACCTGAAGAACTCTGACTCTGTGTTTGTTAACGCATCAACATGGGGCCTCATGCTAACAGGTAAAGTGGTTGGTCTTGGTGAGCAAGGCACCCAGAGCCCAGGTCAGGCTGTAAACCGTCTGGTAAATAAATTCTCTGAGCCTGTGATTCGTAAAGCCATGTATCAGGCAATGAAGATCATGGGTCACCAGTTTGTTCGTGGTCGTACGATCGAAGAAGCGCAGAAGAACGGTCGTCCAATGCGCGACAAAGGTTTCACCTACTCGTTTGATATGTTGGGTGAGGCGGCGTTAACTACAGCGGACGCGAACAAGTACTTCAAAGATTACCTAATGGCGATCGAAGCGGTGGGTCGCGAGACTTACGGTAACGACACCAGCCCTGCGCCTTCGATTTCCATCAAGCTTTCTGCATTACACCCGCGCTACGAAGTCGCAAATGAAGAACGTGTAATGACAGAGTTGTATGACTCACTAATGCAGCTATTGAAACGTGCAATTGAAGTCGACGTTGCAATCACAATCGATGCAGAAGAAGCGGATCGCCTTGAGCTTTCCCTGAAGCTATTTGAGAAAGTATACCGTAGCGATCTTGTGAAGGGTTGGGGCAAGTTTGGTTTGGTTATTCAAGCCTACTCAAAACGTGCGCTACCAGTCTTGGTGTGGCTAAATGCACTCGCAAAAGAACAAGGTGACGTTATTCCTCTGCGTTTGGTTAAAGGCGCGTACTGGGACAGCGAAATCAAGTGGTCTCAACAAGCGGGTTATGCAAATTACCCAGTATACACTCGCAAAGAAGCGACGGACGTTGCATACCTAGCTTGTGCTCGTTTCCTACTTAGCGAAGGTGTTCGCGGTAATATCTACCCACAATTTGCAAGCCACAATGCTCACACGGTGACGGCAATTGCTGTCATGGCGGAGCACAAAGAATACGAGTTCCAGCGCCTGCATGGTATGGGTGATTCACTGTATAACCATGTTATGAAAATGTACGGTCAGCCAGTACGTATTTATGCTCCTGTCGGTAGCCATGCTGATCTTCTTCCGTACTTGGTTCGTCGTTTGCTTGAAAATGGTGCGAACAGCTCGTTTGTACACCGTCTAGTTGATGCGCGTTGTCCGATTTATGAGTTGACCCATCACCCTGTGGATGTGTTGACGGGTTTTGACACGCTACACAACGACAAAATTCCATTGCCTGCCGATATTTTCCCTGAGCGTAAGAACTCATATGGCGTCAACATTGATATCGACAGTGAGGCGAAGCCATTTGAAGCGCAGGTAGAAAGCTTCATGGACAATCAGTGGGTTGCAGGCCCGATGATCAATGGTGAGCGTTTTGCCGAAAGCATGATCAAGGAAAATGCGGCTGAGATCATCACCGCACCGTACGATCGCCGAATTGAAGTCGGCAAAGTGGCATTTGCAACACTTGATCATGTTTCCGCTGCAATTGATGCGGCGCAAACTGCTTTCTCTGATTGGAAAGGTGTTCCTGTTGAGCAAAAAGCGGCTTGTTTAGAAAAGCTTGCTGACTTAATGGAAGAAAATCTGGCTGAGCTGGTGGCGATTTGTCACAAAGAAGCGGGCAAGACGATTCACGATAGTATTGATGAAGTTCGTGAAGCAGTGGATTTCTGTCGTTATTACGCGAAACAAGCGCAAAACCTACAGCCATTTGAGCTAGAAGGCTTTGACGGTGTGAAACGCATTTCTAGCCGTGAAGGTCTTGGTGTGTTTGTGTGTATCAGCCCTTGGAACTTCCCGTTGGCTATCTTCCTTGGTCAGGTAACGGCAGCACTGATTGCAGGTAACACTGTGGTTGCAAAACCTGCTGAGCAAACAAGCTTAATTGCCGCTCGTGCTATTGAATTAATGCTTGATGCGGGTTTCCCTGCTGGTGTGATTCAGTTACTTACTGGTCGCGGCGCTGAGATCGGTCATGCACTGACTTCTCATGATGCTATTGCTGGTGTGGCATTCACTGGCTCAACGGCAACGGCGCAACGCATTAACGTCACGCTCGCGGAGCGCAGCGCGAAACCGGTTCCGTTTATTGCGGAAACAGGTGGCCAAAACGCAATGATTGTGGACAGTACTGCATTGCCAGAGCAGGTGGTGCGTGATGTGATTCGTTCGGCGTTTGCATCTGCAGGTCAGCGTTGTTCTGCCCTTCGTGTTTTATTTGTACAAGAAGATGTAGCAGACCGTATGATCAACCTGATTCAAGGTGCGATGAATGAGCTGCATGTTGGTTTACCTTACCTACACAAAACGGATGTTGGTCCGGTTATCGACAGCAATGCAAAACAAAAACTCCTTGCTCACCTTGAGCAAATGAGCAAAACACAGACTAAAGTCGCTCAGCTACAGCTGGATGAATCGTGCCAGCATGGTGACTTTGTCTCACCAAGTGCGTTTGAAATCTCGGGCATCGATGTGCTGAAAGAAGAACAATTTGGTCCAATCTTGCACATTATTCGCTTTAAAGCGTCTGAATTACCGAACGTGGTTGCGCAGATCAACAAAACGGGTTTTGGCTTGACGATGGGTATCCATAGCCGTAACGAAACCACGTACCGTTGGATTGAGAAACATGCACGAGTAGGTAACTGCTACATCAACCGAGACCAAGTTGGCGCTGTGGTTGGTGTACAGCCGTTTGGTGGTCAAGGCTTGTCAGGTACTGGCCCGAAAGCTGGTGGTCCACACTACCTATTCCGATTTACTCAACATCTTCTTGCTCAAGCAGAAAACGCATAAGGAGTCGCATTATGGTTCATCAGATCACCTATTTTAAAGATGCATTCTCTGCGTGGGAGCAGTGGAATCTGACTGATTTTGATTACAAATGCGAGCATGTTCTGGCATTTAAATCTGCACTAGAAGGGCAGCAGTCTACCGTTGCCAAAGTGGTTTCTTACCACTTGCAACAAGCATCAGCTCTTCTTGCAGAAACTCACCAGTTAGTTGGCCCTACAGGGGAAACTAACGAACTGTATGCCGCAGGACGCGGTGTGGCTTTGGTGATTTGTGAAAACAACATCGAGCCTGCTGATAATGCGTTATACAGTGCTTTTGCGATGATCACCTGTGCCTTAATTGCCGGCAACAGTGTGGTCGTTTGCAGTGACAATGCAGAGCTAAACCAATTGGTTAAGCAAGCTGTAGCGTTGGCAAACTTCCCATCTAACTTAGTCCAGGTTGTTGCGTACGATGCGTCTGCCCCGTTGCTTGAGAGCGATGTACGTAGTGTGGGTTATGTTGGGCGTTCACAGGTTGAGCATGCGCTCAATCTTCAACTAGCTAAGCGTGACGGTGCAATCGTCGGCTTAGTTTCTGAAACGGATTTAGAGTCACCGAAATTGGCTCATGATCCTCATCTCTCGTTGCGCTTCATTACTGAGCGCACTCGAACGATAAATATTACCGCGGTGGGTGGTAACGCAACTCTACTCGAGTTGGGGAACGAAACTCACTAACCTGACTTGTAATGCCAATCTGGAGTAACTGGACTGAGAGCCGGTCCAGATTGGTTTTTTATACTCTGATGTATTGCTGAGACGGTAAAATATCAGGGCAGGCAAGGAAGGAAATAATTATAACGAGGACTATCTAATGATAGAAAATAGCTTTGCTATCACGTCCACTTTTGTGGCGTATTTACTGATTATGGTTGCTATTGGCGTTTACGCGTATAAGAGGACTTCCAATTCATCTGACTACTTCCTAGGTGGCCGTAGCCTAGGTCCGTGGCCTGCTGCATTATCTGCAGGTGCTTCAGACATGAGTGGTTGGCTGCTGCTAGGCTTGCCTGGCTATGCGTACGCTGCGGGTATCGAGGCCTTCTGGTTAGCCGGCGGTCTACTTCTTGGTACATGGGCAAACTGGCTCATCAGTGCAAAACGCCTTCGTACCTACAGTATCCAAACTGACGCGCTAACGTTGCCAGAGTTCCTGTCACGTCGCTTCAACGATAAGTCGAAACTGATTCAGACAATCTCTGCGTTTTTCATTCTTCTATTTTTCCTTTTCTACACCAGCTCAGGTTTGGTCGCAGGGGGCAAACTGTTTGA
>NZ_JAWPOJ010000427.1:0-1067 GCF_033344235.1 Vibrio sp. Vb1554
TTTACAAGGTTATGATGAAGCCGTGGTATTGGACGTGACCGCGAGCAAAGAGTTGGCGCAACGTTATGTTGATATCGCTCAGCAAGGCATTCATTTAATTTCTGCTAACAAAGTTGCAGGCTCTGCCGACAGTCAGTACTACCATCAAGTGCAAGATGCATTCGCGAAAATCGGTCGTTACTGGCTCTACAACGCGACGGTTGGGGCTGGGTTACCTATCAACCATACCGTGCGAGATCTGCGTGAAAGTGGTGACGAGATTGTGGCGCTATCCGGAATCTTCTCGGGAACACTTTCTTGGCTGTTCCAGCAGTTTGATGGCTCGGTGCCGTTTAATGAGTTGGTCGATTTAGCGTGGCAACAAGGATTAACAGAACCGGATCCGCGTGCTGATTTAGATGGTTCGGATGTCATGCGTAAACTGGTTATCTTAGCGCGTGAGTCTGGTCTGGATATTGAACCGGATAGCGTAAAAGTGGAATCACTGGTGCCTGAAGAGCTGCGCTCTCTGAGTTTGGATGAGTTCTTTGATAATGGCGCACTGCTCAGTGAGATTCTTCAAGAGCGTCTAACCAAAGCACAAAGAGATGAGCAGGTGCTTCGATATGTGGCGCGCTTAGAGAAAAATGGCAAAGCGACGGTGGGCGTAGAAGCATTACCGCGCGAACATGCGCTGGCTAACTTGCTGCCATGCGACAACATTTTTGCGATTGAAAGTAAATGGTACAAGGACAACCCTTTGGTGATTCGTGGCCCTGGTGCAGGACGCGAGGTGACCGCTGGTGCAATCCAATCGGATCTCAACCGCTTAGCTGGATTATTCTAAACTTTGCGAGATACCTAAAAACCCTGGAATTCATCCGGGGTTTTTTATTCCTTCCTCAGTGCCATACTTAAAATAAGATTCGCCATTTTCAAACGTTGTTATGAGTAAATAGCAGATGCGAATTAACTTGAACTATCCTCATTATTAACGTGAGAAAAATTCATAATCACAAGGTTGACATTAAATCACATTCAATACATTCTGTAGACATATAGACGTCTAAACGTCGATTCAAGGATTT
>NZ_JAWPOJ010000428.1:0-1065 GCF_033344235.1 Vibrio sp. Vb1554
TACCACTGGCACACAAAGTGAGGGCACATTGTAATGGGGTTTCATGGTGAATAAAACCGCAAATTGTTAGGTGTTTCACACCACGGCTCGTATACTGATTTTCTGCTCTATAAACACACAATTAGGTGACACTTCATGACACCAGAAGAACAACAGCGCGCGCGGCAAGGTGTCCTGCTTGCGGTTGGCGCGTACACGATGTGGGGCATTGCGCCCATGTACTTTAAATCGATAGCACAAGTGTCTCCTCTCGAGATCCTAAGCCACCGAGTGATTTGGTCTTTCTTTTTGCTTGCCGCACTTCTTCATTTTGGCCGTCACTGGCGCTCGGTTTATCACATCGCCACAGATAAAAAGAAAATCGCGTATTTGCTTTCCAGTTCGGTATTGATTGGTGGCAACTGGCTGATCTTCATTTGGG
Source organism: Vibrio sp. Vb1554 (assembly GCF_033344235.1). Classification (NCBI taxonomy): domain Bacteria; kingdom Pseudomonadati; phylum Pseudomonadota; class Gammaproteobacteria; order Vibrionales; family Vibrionaceae; genus Vibrio; species Vibrio sp. Vb1554. The sequence continues at coordinate 422 of NZ_JAWPOJ010000428.1, forward strand.
CGGTTAACTCCAATCACATGCTGGATGCCAGCTTAGGCTACTACATCAACCCGCTTATCAACGTGTTACTCGGTATGGTGTTCTTGGGCGAACGACTACGTAAGCTGCAATGGTTTGCTGTGGTATTGGCAGGATGCGGCGTTTTGGTGCAGTTGATCGTCTTTGGTTCGGTGCCGATTGTAGCGATGGCGTTGGCGATGAGCTTTGGTTTTTACGGTTTGCTACGTAAGAAAGTCGCGGTGGATGCTCAAACGGGTTTGTTTGTCGAAACGCTAATCTTATTACCCGCTGCCGCCGTTTATCTTCTGTTTATTGCCAGCTCACCAACGGCAAACATGATTGAAAATCCATGGCAGCTCAATACGTTGTTGATTGCAGCCGGTGTGGTGACGACCTTGCCATTGCTGTGCTTCACTGGTGCCGCGACTCGCCTCAAATTATCAACGCTCGGCTTTTTCCAGTACATCGGCCCTAGCCTGATGTTCTTGCTTGCAGTGTTAATTTACGGCGAGACCTTCACGATGGATAAAGCGATTACGTTCGCCTTTATTTGGGGAGCTCTTGTGGTATTTAGCTTCGATGGGCTGCGCAACAATCGCCGTTCACGCCGAGCCATTTAGTCACAGTGATCGTTTTTTACAAGA
>NZ_JAWPOJ010000429.1:0-1065 GCF_033344235.1 Vibrio sp. Vb1554
CAACAATGAATAACAACCACTGGCGGCATCGCGCATAGTTCCTAAACGAATAGATTGATAGCCAGCTTGTTGCCAAAACTGAATCAACTCATCCGTCGCACCAAAACTTGTCGATAGGTAATCCACATGTTCGCCAACACTTTCCTCGAGTAGTGTTAGCATGCGCTTGCCAATGCCCGAACCTTGTAGATCAGGATGCACCGCAATTCGCATCACTCGTGAAGTAATAAGCCTGCCTACCTTTACCAAACCAAGTTGATTGATGATGGTGATTGGCGTCAAATGCCCCTTAGGACGACGTTGACCAAGTTGAATAGCTTCAATTAACTCGTCATCAAGACCGCCCTCCTCAACCGTGAGAATGACTCCGATGATATTTTGTTTATCCATCGCGAGATAAACGGAGCTGTTGTCATCTCGCAGTAAATGGAGCAAATCATTCGGTGAGGTTTGATAATGAGCATTAACCAGTAAAGCAAAGCATTCGCGTAGTAAGTTGGGTTGGTGAACCAGTGCTTGCTTGTCCACTTTGTTCAACGATACGTTCGCCATGCCTTCAATGGATTGCGGCGATAATTCAGCGTTCAAGATAAAAGCGTCATACAACCACGTTTCTAACTTATCATCTGCACTCCAACGAATTGGCTGCTGCATGTGATACGTCTTCATGCCAGGTCGTTGTTGTTGCAACCATTCAATGAACTTCAACGTGAAGCCACGTCCGCAGCCTTCATAGCCATGAATCGTGCTAGAAAAGACCAAACGATGATAATGCTCGGTGATTTGTTTGAGCATCGGGACGGGAATCGCAGCCGCTTCATCGACTAGCAACAAATCACACTCAGGCAGCGAAGACAACAATTCGTCAGGCGCAATAAACTGAATATACCCATATCCGACTTCCAAACGGTCTTTCTTCATCTGTTTGGCATCCGTAAGTAAACGCTGCGCGTGCTGATAGACTGGCTCAACAGCGTTAATAGAAGGCGCGGTAAGTAATATACGCAGTGGCTTGTGTTGCAATAACTGAGCACAAGCAATGCCTAATGCGCTGCTTTTACCTCT
>NZ_JAWPOJ010000430.1:0-1062 GCF_033344235.1 Vibrio sp. Vb1554
CTGGCGACGCATTCTCGTTCATGTTGATGCCTCGTAAGATCAGCATGAAGTTATCGTCATCCAAAGGATGGAAAGATGGTCGGCTCTCGTCGGCTAACAGATGATCGACCGTCGCACGTGGTACGTGATTGTCTTCTAGCCAGCCACGAATATCGGGATGAAGCCTTTCACAGTGGTACCAATGATTCGGTTGAATGTGTTCCGCCGCTGTTGTTTCTTGAGTCGCCATTGGGGTTGAAAAATCCCAATGTTCAATCATAAAACCCATTTTCTTTTCCTTGTATGAGCCTATACCCCAATAATCTCCAGATGCTTGACTTAGCGAGAATGACTTAGCGCACGACACGCCGCAACGTTCTCACGCCTTCACATTGAAGTCATGGGGGATAATTATTCAAATGAGTATGATTGCATTTTACGCCAAATGTCTATGAATAATTGTTCTTATTGGTAAGCAAGTGAAGCAATAAGAACCGCACAGTAACAAGGGGAAACAAAAAGCCTGCAACGAGGCAGGCTTTGTCATAGGTGAGGGGGAGGAGCTTTTTAGCTAACCTGAGAAAGGTTGACCACTTTTTGTTGCAACTTTTCTTTCAGGTAGTCGGCTAGTGCCTGTTTTTCTTCGTCGTTCATGTAAAGGCCAAGTTTAGTACGACGCCATAAAATGTCTTCGTCGGTTAGCGCCATTTCATGATTCATCAAGTAATCGATCTCGCGTTGGTATACGCCGCCTGCTTGCTCTGAGAACGCTTGGCCAAGCTCGGCTTCACTGGATGCGCCTTCCATCAAATCCCACGTTTGCGTACCAAACTGAGTCACATAGCGCAGAATCAGCGCTTGCGGTGCCCATGAGTATTTCGCGTGAATTTGTTTCGCTAACTGTTCACGGGTGCAGCTAAAGTTACCACCTGGTAGCGTTTGATTTGCTGTCCAGTTACCACCCATTTGAGGTAGGTACGGTTCCAGTTTCTTCATCGCCGCTTCACCGAGTTTACGGTAAGTCGTTAGCTTGCCACCGAATACTGACAACAATGGTGCTTGGTCGTACTCAGCATCGAGCAC
>NZ_JAWPOJ010000431.1:0-1061 GCF_033344235.1 Vibrio sp. Vb1554
ATTGACCCGATGCGGCTTTTTGAATTTCGAACTCAATAGCTTGGCCCTTTTGCAGCGAGCCCATATCGACGCCGTCAGCGAGGGTAAAGTTCATAACCATCCCCGGCCAATCCCACTCTGGTACGGGCTGGTGGTTGATGGTCAACATGCGATGGTCTTTCATCACATCAGTGATTTCGCCCTTCGTCCAAGCCGTTTGCGAAGTGGCTTCGGTCGGTGATGAAATACGTGATAGATCAGCCGTTTGGCTCGATTCTGAATCCAACATAAAGTGAGCCGAGGTTACGATGCGATCGTCTTGAGTCAGGCCTTGTAGTACCTCGATTTTGTCGTCAGCTTCTCGCCCTACTTCGATGCGCGTTGAGCGGTATTTGCCGTCTCCCTCAGACAGCACGACGCGAGTCATACCCCCCGAGCGGATAACGGACGACTTGGGAATGGTTAACACCGCGTTGTCGCTGACAGGTTGCAAGGCAATATTGGCGAACATGTTCGGTTTCAGCTCGCCATTGGGATTAGAGAATTTAAGACGAACACGAAGCGTGCGCGTTTTAGGATCCAAAATTGGATACACATAATCGACGCTGCCTTGCCACTCTTTACCCGGAATCGCATCCAACGTCATAGTGGCGTCGCTGCCTGCTTTCATCCAGTGAGCTTGGCGCTCAAACACTTCGGCATCCACCCATACGTTTTCAAGTGGGCCCGCGCTGATCACCGCTTGAGCAGGGGATAGGTAACCACCTTCACGAACGTTCAAACTCGCGATGACGCCATCTTCCGGAGCTTTAATTTCAATAGTTTGCGATGCTTTCCTGCGTTGAGTAATGGCTTTGATTTGAGAACGATCAACACCCAGTGTCACTAAACGTTCTGTCGCGCCTTTCACCAGGCCACTACGTCCAGTTCGGTAGGCGTTCAGCAGCTCTTCTTGTGCTTTGACTAGCTCAGGCGAATACAGCGTGAACAGCACGTCGCCTTTGTTGACCTTTTCACCCACGGCATTGATGTAAAGCTTTTCAACCCAGCCCGCCACGCGAACGTTGGTTTGCCACAAATGG
>NZ_JAWPOJ010000432.1:0-1060 GCF_033344235.1 Vibrio sp. Vb1554
ACAAACAAAATAGCGACAAAGGCAGAAAATGCACTTTGCAACCATCGGCGAGCGATAGAAAACGCCGAGGCTAAAACAACGTAAGTGAACACAATGAGGGCGGGAATCGAGGTAAGATTCTCCGCCCACCAAATATGTTCAATTTGCCTGACCGCCAGCCAAATAAGAGCGGGTAGAAGCAATATGATCCACTTAAAAACGCTCGACACACGCACTGCTCGTTTCGCTATTACATATCATAAGCTTAAATGCAATTTCTCAACTCGCCAGTGCGTGAAGCGTTGATGTTAGACGTGGTGTACCGCCTCCTCGACAGGCTCTGGTTGAGCGGCCGTTTCACTGATTTCAATCTTAACCGCTGCGACTTTGAATTCAGGAATTTTCGCATGCGGGTCCGTTGCCGTAGTCGTCAAGCGGTTGACTGGCGACTCAACGAAATGGAACGGGATAAACACGACGCCTTTTTGCATTCGCTTAGTCACAAACGCATCAATTTCGATGCTGCCACGACGAGTCGACACTTTTAGGCGCTGACCATTATGGATACCAATTGCTTCGGCATCTTCAACACTGATCATCGCTCTTGGCCCAGCAAGGTTATCCAACCCTTTCGTTTTGCGTGTCATCGTACCGGTGTGGAACTGTTCTAGCACACGCCCTGTTGTAAGCACCAAAGGATACTCTTCATCAGGCAACTCGGCTGCATAACGGAACGGCACGCCCACCATTTGCCCTTTCCCTCGGGTAAATTGGGTTTGGTGCATAATACGAGTACCGTTTGGATTGTTCTTGTTACTTGGCCATTGAACACCGCTCGGCGTGATCGCGTCCCAACGCAACCCTGCATATTGCGGCGTTACACGCGCGATCTCGCTAGTGATTTCAGAAACGCACTGGTAATGCCAATCGCTGCCCATCGCGTTTGCGATCGCTTGAATGATCCACCAATCTTCTTTCGCCTCACCCGGCGCTTTCACTGCCGCATTAACGCGCTGGACGCGTCGCTCAGTATTGGTGAAGTGACCAGATTTTTCCGCAAATGAACAAGAAGGCAATACCA
>NZ_JAWPOJ010000433.1:0-1060 GCF_033344235.1 Vibrio sp. Vb1554
AAAAGGTTGGAAGAGGAAGGCTACATTGAAAAGCGCGTCGCGTTACTGAGCGCAGAAAAACTCGACCTGTCTTTTATCGCTTTTGTTCAGTTAAAAACCATCGATCACTCCGAAGATTGGTATCACCATTTTGTCACAACAGTGAGTGATTTCCCTGAGGTGATGGAGTTTTATCGTATGGCTGGCGAGTATGACTACATGATGAAAGTGCTGGTGAAAGATATGAAGTGCTTTGACGAATTTTATAAGCGCTTAGTGAATAGTGTAAAAGGGCTATCTAACGTGACTTCAACATTTGCAATGGAGTCGATTAAATATACCACTGAGTTGCCAATTCGAAGTTAATCTAAGTTTACAGTTACTGGAATAATAGTTGTTACTGACGAGACATTAAAATGGAATGTAAGAGTGACATTATTCCAGTTTTAAAATACAAATCTCTTTTATTAAATATAAACGAGATTCGTTCTTGCTTTTATTTGTGCATTAGATAATTATGTTTTTCTAATCTGTTAATGTCCATACAGCATAGCCCGCCAAAAATTAACGCAATTTTTCTTCATTATTTTTCCTGTTTTATTTTGTTGAATATTCACTCTTTCTAAATTAATTAATTACATTAATTTAAACGTTTGCTTTGTGTTTTTTCGGGTAATTTTCTCGCCATTTATCAGAATTTATTTTTACCCTTAATATAGTAGTAAATACTTAAGTAATAAAGTCATCAACAATAGGGATAGCGATTAATAAAACATCGTATTATTATCTCGCCCCTTGAGATGTAACAAATTATTACTAAAAATGAACAGAAATTATTATTTGATTTTTCTTGCTGCTTTACTTGCTGGTTGCGGTGGAGGAGGTGACTCCAAGCCGAGCAATACAAGCTCTCCAACTTCTATCACGAAGCAGAGTCGTCCACAGCTGATTGTTGAAGATGCCTCGTTGCAGTTTGAGGGTGTGGGAACCATCACTCAGACACTATTGAGCAACGTTCGCGGCTCAGTATCTTACCAAGTCATTGATTCAAATCCGCCGAATGTGGTGAGGGTGAATGATT
>NZ_JAWPOJ010000434.1:0-1059 GCF_033344235.1 Vibrio sp. Vb1554
CCAAGGGCCAATATTGCTTGTTCAAACGACGCTTAACTGTCTTTGCATTAAAATCAGCGGGAATTGTACCAGTTGAAAAAATCTTCGAGAAAATCGGCCACTTCGCTATTGGCATATTTGCTGGTTTAGAGACCTTAATATTTTTCTTTAGTGCTTCATTAACTGGTGTTCTTGAATATGGATGCTTACAACTCAACAATTCATACGTAATACAACATAAGGCGAACATATCATCGCTTATGTTTGGTTCTTTTCCTGAGAGCAGGTTGAGTGAGGCGTAGTTAGGCGTGTAGCCCAGCGTTTCTAGATCTTCTGTTTTACGTTTTGCTGCATACTGATCCTGTTTGATCTGGTGAGTTTTCGACACACCAAAATCCAAAAGCTTTACATGGCCTTCGGAGGTTAAAATTACGTTGGCTGGTTTTAAGTCGGCGTGTACAACACCGAGCGAATGAGCATAGGATAGTGCGTCGAGGATTTGGTTGAGGATAGAAAGCATTGCATGGTACTTCAAACCATTTGGACGAGATCGTTGGATTAAACTTTCCAACGTTTCGCCGTCAATATATTCCATCACTAAAAAGTAGATATCACCGTCGACTCCGAAATCAAAGACCCGGATTACGTTTGGATGACTAAGTCTTTGTGTTTGTTGCGCTTCTCGAATCAACATTCTTGCTGTCTCTGGCTGAGACGCAAACTCTTTCTGTAAAACTTTTAGAGCAACATAAGGGGACTCCGAGCCAGAAGACTCAAGAATTTTGTCTTTTGCTAAATAAACATCACAGAGTCCACCATGACCTAAAATAGACTCAATTTCGTAACGGTTTTTTACTGTTTGCCCAATTAAATTTGAGTTAATAACACTTTTGTTTTTTGTGTTCTTATTATCACTTTTGTTGATAGGTGGTATTGTGTTTTCTTTTTGAGACAGTTTTGTATCCGTTTCATTTATATTTTCAGCGGAGTCTTGTTTATTAACGTTTTTAGCGGGTTCAATTGCGTTTTCTCTTTTTTGAGTCTTTACAATTTTTGTTTTATCTCCGCTATCGCTGCTAT
>NZ_JAWPOJ010000435.1:0-1059 GCF_033344235.1 Vibrio sp. Vb1554
AATGGATTACTCAATTGAGCGTTATCTTCCCAAGTATCAAAAATGGCGATGAACTTACCTACGTCACTGATGGAGATAAGGGACAGATAATCTATCGCCAAGCAGGAACTAAAACGCAAAAAATGGTTGGCGAAATAACGGACGAACGTATGAATGATGCATTCCTGTCCATTTGGTTGTCACCAAAAACGGAATTTCCAAAGCTGCGTAAACAACTTATAGGACAAGTCAGACCGTGAACATCTTTAAAACATTATTGCGATACTTTGCTGTGTGCGTTGCTATGACGTTGACTGCTTGCTCGGCGGATATAGACAATTACCAAGCATCTACGCCGCCATTTAATTTATTTGAATATTTTGATGGCAATGTGAAGGCATGGGGAATGGTGCAAGATTATTCCGAGAAACAAACACGCCGCTTTGAGGTTGATATTGTCGGTACGATAACGGGTGATGAATTGGTTCTTGTTGAGGACTTTGTTTTTGACGATGGTGAAACCGACCAGCGTGTTTGGACTATTTCTCGAGCAGAGGATGGCAGGTATACAGGCAAAGCAGATGACATTATTGGTTTCGCAAACGGAAAAGAGCAGGGTAACGCTCTGCAATGGCAATATGACTTTGAGTTAAAAATGGACGACTCGACAGTGACCGTGGCCTTTGATGATTGGCTTTACCGACAAGATGACAAACACGTATTCAACCTGACCAAAATTAAAAAATTTGGCGTGGAGGTGGGGACAATAACCTTCTTTTTCCAAAAACAACCCTAAATCCGCGATGCTCTACACCTATTGGGCGAAAATGCTCTATTGGAATGCCTCGGTTGGTAAGCTTCCAAACAAAAAGGTTGACGCTTTCACGTCAACCTTTTTAGTTTTTCGCTCATTATTGAGAGATTATAGTTTGTCAGTTAGCTCGATTGCTTGACCGATATAGTTCGCTGGCGTCATCTCTTTTAGACGTGCTTTTTCATGTTCAGGAAGCTCAAGGCCGTCAATGAAGTTACGCATTGCTTCACCGTCTACGCGCTTGCCGCGAGTCAGCTCTTTCAACT
>NZ_JAWPOJ010000436.1:0-1059 GCF_033344235.1 Vibrio sp. Vb1554
CTCGAATGTTACTGACAGCGCCAATGAGAAGACACGCTTGAAGTTAGGAATCAATATGAAGCAACCCATTACTCAAGCTATTGAAAATGCAGCGTTAGCCATTCGAAATGCGGATGAAAGAAATGACATTTTTAGTGAGCTATTAGAAGGACTCGGTGTTGGCCCCGTAGCAGGAGAAGTTCTGCTTGGCGGTTTAAACGCCTCGCCGAAGTTAATGCAACACGCAGAGCAAGAACTCATCGAAGAAGCTCAGCGCCGCAGACAGCAACAGCATCAGTTGCAAGGCGTGCAGGGTAAAGGACGAAAGCGACCAACCATGATGCGCGGTATGGTGATCTAGAGGTTTGGATATGACGAATATGACAACAACGGGCTCAGCAACCGGTGCGGCAACCGCCGCCGCAAGCAGTACGCCACTGCCAACGTTTGGACAAAGCCTAACAGAGCAATTGACCCCAATTTTAGGTGATGCGGAAACTCAGCAGCTTGCTTCACTGATCGCGCATTTGCCAACCATTAAAGGTCAAACTGACGAACAGAGCATCGCACTTTACGTCGATACGCTGACTCAATTGAAAGAGAAAAACAGCGCATTTTCGGGTGCTGCGCTCAGCGAAAGCGCATCTATTTGGATGAAGTCACTACAAGGCGCGAGTTCAAACGGTGAAGTGGACGCCGCCGAGCTTACGACGCAGATGAACAATGCATTGGCAAGTCAGTTCCAAACTTGGTTTGCCGACCAGCTTACGGACAAAGTGGATTCGTCATTGCCGACTCAGTTTGTGAGTCAATTTCAGCTTGGAACCGAAAGCACGCAAGCGCAGCAGATTGCAAAGTTAAGCGCTGAAGAGCTGAAATCAGCGACTGGGGATATTGCCTCATTTGTTGATGATTTGGCGCGTCAAATGAGTTCTAGCGTAGTTCGTGAGAGCGCATCTTCGTTCCTTCGCAATGCGTTTGCTCATTTGCCATCGATGAATCTGGCACAGCTCCAAGCATCTGATTTTCTGCTAACCGAAGCGAATTTTGTTACGAACGTCTCGACGCAATTGCAGAACG
>NZ_JAWPOJ010000043.1:0-30663 GCF_033344235.1 Vibrio sp. Vb1554
GAACATAATTCTCTTAGTATGGAAGCTATGCAGCGAGGATGGGACTGCTTAAGTCTATTTGCGGAACGCTTGCAGGACATTCCTAAACAAAACATTCGCATCGTCGGTACTGCAACATTACGTACCGCGACCAATGTAGATGTGTTTTTAGAAAAGGCTAACCAAATTCTAGGCCAGCCTATCGAAGTGATTACTGGTGAAGAAGAAGCTGCCACTATCTATAAAGGTGTCGCTCACACCTCTGGCGGTAGTGGTCGTCGCCTTGTAGTCGATATCGGTGGAGCAAGTACCGAACTGATTATCGGTGAAGGTTTCGAAGCCAAAGCACTGACCAGCTTAAAAATGGGCTGCGTGACTTGGCTTGAAAACTTCTTTAAAGATCGCCAATTGAATGCTCGTAACTTTGACGCGGCAATTGAAGGAGCGAAACAGACCATCCAGCCGATTTTAGAACGTTATACTGAAATTGGTTGGGATGTGTGCGTTGGTGCATCAGGCACTGTTCAGGCATTGCAAGAGATAATGCTGGCGCAAGGTATGGACGAAGTAATCACTCACTCCAAACTCAAGCGTCTACAGAAGCAAGCCATGTTGGCCGACCATTTAGAAGAGCTCGATATTGAAGGCTTAACACTTGAACGTGCATTAGTGTTCCCTAGTGGCCTCTCTATTTTGATTGCCGTTTTTGAGTTGCTTGAAATCGATGCTATGACACTGGCTGGCGGCGCACTACGCGAAGGCTTAGTGTATGAGATGGTTGAAGAGCTTCGTCAAGAAGACATTCGTGCCCGCACTATCGCTAGCGTACAAAATCGTTATCAGCTCGATCACCAATACGGCGAACAAGTCGCTACTCTGGCACACACGCTTTTACAGCAAGCTGGGGGCGATGAGTGGATTACAGAGCCTCAGGGCAAGATATTACTCGAGACCGCCGCAAAACTGCATGAAATTGGTTTAACTATCGATTTCAAAAAAGGCGGAGAGCATAGTGCTTACTTGCTGCAGAATTTGGATCTGCCTGGTTACACGCGCGCACAGAAGTTCTTTATTGGTGAAGTGGCTCGTCGCTATCGCGAACAGCTCACTTCTTTACCTGAGCAGCATGCATTATCAGGCTCAAGTGCCAAACGAGTATTGAGACTGTTGCGTCTTGCGGTTCTACTCAGCCATCGTCGCAATCCTGATCTAGAGCCAAATGTGACTCTAACGGTTGAAGGCGACAATCTAACGTTACACATTGATGCGCAATGGCTAGAGAAAAACCCACTGACTGCGGCTGAGTTGGAAATTGAATCCAACCGTCAGACAGACATCGGCTGGCCATTAAATATCGTAGCAAAATAAGCGAATATCACTGCCTTACAATACTAAGGCCCAGGCGTTCGCTTGGGCTTTTTTGCTTCTACTTCCCCTACAAAACGTGCTGCCCAGCAAAAATCTCAGCTTCTCCGCTCTACATCGAAAAACAGCCATGCTTTATTGATAAACACAATTTAGCCAACCAAGATGCACCATCATGAAAACCGTTTTAATGACTGGCTTAACTGGCACCCTCGCCCCAAAAGTCGCTCATCAGTTTCACCTACGCGGCTGGAACATATTGGAGTGGAATCACCACCAAATCTCACCAGATGATCCAGAGCAAAGTGAACAATTTTGGCAGCAACACTACATCAATGCGGTGTGCCATATGGCGATGGGAAGTGAAGAGTGGGCAGCATGGCTCGGTGAACACTGCAAACAGCGCAACATTCCTTACCTCTTTGTCAGCACAGCAATGGTATTTGATGCCACAAAAAACGGGCCTTATGGCATCTTTGAAGAAAGAAACACCCAAGATGATTACGGCAAATACAAAGTTCGTTGTGAAGATGCAATCTGGCAAGCAAATCCAGATGCGATGGTTGCTCGAATTGGTTGGCAGCTCCATCACCAAGCAGAAGGCAATAACATGTTGGCGCATCTCGACCGCCAATATGAAGAGTACGGCGTTATTACCGCTAGCACAGCTTGGTATCCCGCGACTTCTCATATGGACGATACTGCACTCGCCTTTTTGCAGCTTATTGAGCGGAACGAAGCCGGTTTATACCATCTTGATAGCAACTTAAAGGATAAGTGGAATTTCTACGAACTCGTTTGTGCACTCAAGCAACATTACAACAAGCCATGGCAAGTGCTGCCAAGCAATGATTATCACCATGACCAACGTCTAACAGATGAACGAATTGCCTTGCCGCCATTGAGTGAACGTTTCAACAAGCCAGAGCAAATCAAACAAGCTGGCATCATAGGCATCAACTGGGGACGCACGCACATTCCCCACTATCGAAACAATGGTGTATCGGTCACAACGTTATGCGCCAACCAAATAGAACCGCTTCAGCAAGCGTGCAGTGAGGAAGCAATCCTAAAGGCAGAAACGAACATCAGCGCACTCAAACAACTCGATGTCGTGACCATCGCGACACCTGCGCATACTCATGCAGAGATCATAAAGACGTTAGGTTCAACCAAGCTGATTTGTGAAAAGCCATTGGTGGGATTGAATTCCGACATCACTCACTGGCAGCAACCGAACTCCAACCTATTGGTTAATTACGCCTTTGCTCAGCTAGAGACCGCCAAGACGATAGAGAAATGGCTCACCTCGCAAACCCAACCTTGTGTGGTCAATCTAATCACCCAAGTTAACCTACCGGGCACCTTCACACTCAAAGAGTGGTTTCTTGAAACAGCCAGTCACCCTATTTCTTGGTTGCTGCACTGCTTCGGAGACTACTCTCAGTCAACACTGATTGAGGAAAACGGCCAACTGATCGTTGAGCTGCAATGTGGCGACCACCAGCTAAGATTTGTATTTGAATTAACCGGTGAGCCGGGCATCGAGCACATTTTAACGATTCAATCCAACCAGACCTTAACCAGTAAAGGCTACTACCGTGTCGGCGAAAAATGGCGTTTCGAGCCCATTCTCGTTAATGGCAACGCGATAAATGATGGAGAGTACAGCGAATCTGATTGCTGGCAGGACGCCAATCAACGCAGTGTCGGTTTGATGCTGGCGATGTTCAATCAAAGCATCAGTTGGGAGAACGGCCTGCAACTTGGCGCCTTCGATGCGCAAAAAGCCATTTTGATTGAGAAGATGCTCCGTTAGCCATTTCACCAACTAGCTTCCTCTACGTTCCGTAACTTCGATAAAAAGGTCTCACTCGGGACCTTTTTTATTACTCCATTTTTACCTTTGTACAGCTTAGGGAGCTTTTGGACACCCATGATCTAATTACTCCCCATGCTGTACAAAACCCTCTAACCCCAAGTAAACAGGCACAAAAAAGCCGCTTGATTTGAGCAAGCGGCTTTCGGGGTTCCCACTGATATTAAGACTGAACGCTTGTGGTCACCTTAAAGTCAGGGTTCACCGCAGTCAGCTTCTTAATTAGGTAATTCAGTAGTACGCCATACATAGGAACGAACAAACCAAGACTAATAATCAGTTTGAAGCCGTAATCCACCAGCGCGATTTCCGTCCAATGCTCAGCCATAAATGGATCTGGGCTTTGGTAGAACGCAATGGCGAAGAAAGCGATGGTATCAAGTGCATTACCGAAAAGCGTTGAACACGTTGGTGCCACCCACCATTGCTTCATTTGACGTAGGCGGTTGAACACATGCACATCCATGATCTGACCAAGTAGGTACGCCATGAAGCTAGCAATCGCGATACGAGCAACGAATAAGTTAAATTCCCCTAGGTGGCCAAAACCTTGGAATTGACCTTCGAAGAACACCACCGATAAGAAGTAAGACACTGCCAAAGCAGGCAACATCACTAAGAAGATGATCTTACGTGCCAACTGAGCACCGAAAATACGCACAGTTAAGTCAGTCGCTAAGAAGATAAATGGGAAAGTGAATGCACCCCAAGTGGTATGGAAACCGAAGATAGTAAACGGTAGCTGAACTAGGTAATTGCTAGATGCAATAATGACTAGGTGGAATAGAACCAGATAGATAAGGGCGTTGCGCTGCTGCGCAGGGGTAAAGTTACTCATGCGATACCTTTTTAGTTTGGTTTGGGGGTGAGGGAACCCAAATCGAGTCACTGAATAAAGTGGCTCTTACCAACAATGTAAAATGAAAAATAAACTGGCTTGGCTCTTTCTGAGCGAAGCGGTGGGCGATTATACATTAACCACTTTTCGCCGCAAGTCGTCTGTTTGACGCAAACGTTTAAGCATAAAAAAGGGTGTTTCATGTGAAACACCCTCTCTAGAAAAATTCTATTTTTAGAAGCCGCGCTGGAACAACCCTGCAAGATAATCCAACTCTTCCCTGCTCTCTTCAATCGCTAACGCTTCAAACCAAATCGCTTCGCTGTAATGCTCTGCTTTCATAAACAGTCGGCAACCTTCAAAGTCAATCAACCAAGAGTGAATGTCCGCATCCCACTGTTTTTCCACCACAGTAGCAGAAAGCAAGCCGACTAAACGCTCACCTAAAGCAGGAAAGCTATCAAGGTCAAAGCTCGGCGCGGTAATGATTAAGCGCCCTTCTTGTGCCATGTAATCCGCTAAGCCAAATTCCTTTTGCATCTTGGTTCCTTATCCGTGGTGAGTAATGTGTTCTTGAATCAAATCGAGGAATGGATCGGCGTACTTCTCTAGTTTGCGCTGACCAACACCGCTGACTGCAAGCATTTCGCCGTAAGACGTTGGCAGAATTTCCGCCATATCAATCAGAGTCGCGTCACTGAAGACCACGTATGGTGGCAAACCATCTTCATCAGCAATCGACTTACGCAGCTTACGTAACTTAGCAAACAGCTTTTTGTCGTAGTTCTTGCTGGTCAGTTTGTCCGACTTCGCCGCACGTGCTGCGGTGTCTAAACGCGGAACCGCTAACTCTAGGGTCACATCGCCACGTAGCAGCGGACGCGCTTCTTCGGTAAGTTGCAGCGTTGAGTTACGCGTGATGTTTTGGAACAGCAGCCCTTTGTGGATTAACTGACGGAAGATACTCACCCAGTAATCGTGGCTGTGGTCGCGCCCTATCGCGTAGGTAGAAATCTTATCGTGGCCGTTTTCACGTACACGAATGTTTTGCATGCCACGTAGCACTTCCACCACGTAGCCCATACCAAAGCTCTGATTCACTCGGTACACACAAGACAACGCCTTACGCGCTTCTTCCGTGGCATCAAAGTGTTTCGGTGGATCTAAGCAAATATCACAGTTGCCACATGGCTTCTCACGATACTCACCAAAGTAATTCAATAGCACCTGACGACGACAAGTCTGCGCCTCAGCAAAGGCACTCATCGCATTCAGTTTGTGGGTTTCCACCTGCTTCTGTGGACCATCGTCTTTCTCATCCAACATACGACGCAGCCAACTGATGTCCGCTGGGTCATACAACATCATCGCTTCCGCAGGCAAACCATCACGCCCTGCACGACCGGTTTCCTGATAGTAGGACTCGATATTGCGCGGGATATCAAAGTGAACCACAAAGCGCACGTTTGGTTTGTTGATGCCCATACCGAATGCCACGGTCGCCACCACGATTTGGATATCATCGCGTTGGAAAGCTTCTTGAACGTAAGCGCGCTCATCGGCATCCATACCTGCGTGATAACCAGCAGCACGAATGTGGTTGTTGCACAGCTTCTCGGTCACCATCTCAACTTTCTTACGGCTACCACAATAGATGATGCCGCAATTACCTTTTTGGGTTTCAAGATAACGAACGATTTGCGAAACCGGCTTGTGCTTCTCAACTAAGTTGTAGCGAATGTTGGGACGGTCGAAGCTGCCTAGATAAACCTCTGGATTATTCAGTTGCAGACGCTCAAGAATATCTCGACGCGTTGCGTCATCCGCCGTCGCCGTCAGCGCCATAAATGGCACATGGGAAAACTGCTGCTTGAGTTGACCAAGCGCGGCGTATTCTGGACGAAAATCGTGTCCCCACTGGGAAATACAGTGCGCTTCATCGACAGCAATCATCGATAACGGCAGGTTTTCCAAGCGCTCAATGAAATCACGCATCAATACGCGTTCTGGCGAGACGTACACCAACTTAAGATGACCAGTGTGCATGCGGTTATACACGCTGAGCAGCTCTTCGCGAGGCATGGTCGAGTTAATGCACTCAGCCGCTACACCGTTGGCTTTAAGCTGGTCCACTTGGTCCTTCATCAACGAGATAAGCGGAGAAATGACCAAAGTAATGCCAGAGCGAACCAAAGCAGGGATTTGATAACACAGCGACTTACCGCCACCAGTAGGCAGGATAACTAAGCTGTCGCGACCTTCTACCGCAGCGTCAATCACCAACTGCTGACCATCACGGAACTCTTGGTAACCAAACACATCCTCCAACACACGTTGAGGCGTTACAGGCGAATCAGATTGTTCGGCTAACAAGGTCGAGGTCATGAAAAGTCTCAGATTGGGTCTTAAAAAAGAGGTGCTTATGCATACCACTGGCACACAAAGTGAGGGCACATTGTAATGGGGTTTCATGGTGAATAAAACCGCAAATTGTTAGGTGTTTCGCATCACGACTCGTATACTGATTTTCTGCTCTATAAAACACACAATTAGGTGACACTTCATGACACCAGAAGACGAACAACAACGCGCGCGGCAAGGCATCTTGCTAGCGATTGGCGCGTATACCATGTGGGGCATTGCGCCGATGTACTTTAAGTCCATCGCACAAGTATCTCCTTTGGAAATTCTCAGCCACCGAGTGATATGGTCTTTCTTTTTGCTTGCTGCACTCCTCCATTTTGGCCGTCACTGGCGCTCGGCTTACCACATCGCGAAAGACAAAACGAAAATCGCTTACCTGATCGCAAGTTCCATGTTAATTGGCGGCAATTGGTTGATTTTCATTTGGGCGGTAAACTCGAATCATATGCTCGACGCCAGCTTAGGTTATTACATTAATCCACTGATCAACGTCTTACTCGGGATGGTCTTCCTTGGTGAGCGACTGCGTAAATTACAGTGGTTCGCGGTTGTATTGGCAGGTTGTGGCGTACTCGTTCAACTGATTGTATTTGGCTCCGTACCCGTTGTTGCGATGGCGTTAGCAATGAGCTTCGGCTTTTATGGCTTATTAAGAAAGAAAGTCAGTGTCGATGCAAAAACTGGCTTGTTTATTGAGACATTACTTCTACTGCCAGTGGCCGCTGTTTATTTGCTTTTTGTTGCCGATACACCAACCTCAAATATGCTTACGAATCCACTTACGTTAAATAGTTTGTTGATCGCAGCTGGGGTTATAACAACCCTGCCACTGCTGTGCTTTACGGGTGCAGCAACAAGACTCAAATTATCGACTTTGGGCTTTTTCCAATATATAGGCCCAAGCTTAATGTTTTTACTTGCAGTATTGATGTATGGCGAACCCTTTACCATGGATAAAGCGATCACTTTCGTCTTTATTTGGGGAGCACTAGTCGTGTTTAGCTTTGATGGATTACGTAATAACCGTCGCTCACGCCGAATCGTTCAGCCACAGTGATCGTTTTTTACAAGACAAGTTAGAAATTGCCAGATAAGCTTGGTCATAATGTGACCAAGCTTTTTTATTTAATGGAACATATTCAGTACTACGCAACCGACCATGACAACTTGAGTCTAATAGAGGCGAAATACCAGAAATTTGCTTTTCAAAGGCATTACCATCTGGATTTTCATCTCGGCCTGATCACGCATGGTGCGCAGAAGTTCCAATACCAAGGTAACAGCCACCAAGTTGGTCACGGGCAAATTGTGATTATGCCGCCGGATGAGCTGCACGACGGGCAATCTAAGCTCGAGAGTGGCTACGAAGTAAATGTGTTTGCGATCGAACCTCACCTATTGAGCGATCTGGCTGATCTTAAGCAAAACGGTCAAATAATACACTTCAACGAACTGATCATCTCGGATCCCCAGATATTTTCACAACTTAGTAACTTACACGGGCTACTTCGTCGTGAAAACCTCAGCCAACTCACTAAAGATTGCCTTCCTTTTGAAGGATTTAACCAACTTTTTGATCGCTACGGATCGCTTGAGCGACAAAAAGTGGTGCCGCTAGGAAACCAATCGCTTGGGACGTTAAAAGATTATCTAATGGCTAACCTTGACCAAGCGGTGCGTTTGGATTCACTTTCAGAGCTGTGCCAACTGAGCCCAACTCAGTTCCAGCGCCACTTTAAAGCGCAAACCGGCATGACGCCTTATGCGTGGTTCGCACGCCTGCGCCTTGAACAAGGCATGAAGTTACTGCAAGCTGGTCAATGTGGTACCGACGTCGCCCACCAGATCGGTTTCTACGATCAAGCGCATTTCAGCAAAGCGTTTAAACAGACCTACGGCGTTTCCCCTTCTCAAGTGGCTCGTTAATTTCATTTACCGAGAAAGCTGTCAGTTTTTTACAAGCGCCACAGGTGACTTACCACGACAATAGCCGCATTGGTTAAATTTGAGATGTGTTATGAATGAATCCACCATATTGCTGACACTCGCCAGCATTCACTTTATTGCCCTAATGAGTCCAGGTCCGGACTTTGCGCTGGTCGTACAAAATGCGACGCGTCATGGTCGTCAAACTGGCTTGTACATTGCGTTGGGATTGTCCGTCGGTATCTTGCTACACTCTTTGTTCAGCCTGACAGGTGTGAGTTTTGTCGTCCACCAACACCCAGTGCTGTATTCCGTGGTACAACTGCTCGGTGGTAGTTACCTGCTCTACTTAGGAATTGGCGCATTGCGTGCCGTGATCTCGATGATCCAAAACCCACTGACGGATCAACCTAAGAAGCAAAATAACCTAGTGATCAGCAATAAGCGTCAAGCGTTTGCTAAAGGGTTTGCGACCAACATTCTTAACCCAAAAGCCCTGGTGTTCTTTGTCAGTTTGATGTCGAGTTTAGTCCCAGCAGGTATGTCGATTACTGGCAAAGGTATTGCACTGGTCATCCTGTTTGGCTTGTCGCTATTCTGGTTCTCTAGCCTTGCATGGATGCTGTCGACACAGCGCTTACAGCGTAAATTGCAACAAGCGGGTATCTACATCGACGGTCTATGCGGCGTGGTATTTACTCTAGTGGGCGGCAGTATTCTATACCAAACTATCAATACTTTTATCGGATAAAGTACTGATTTAAAAGCGTAGCACAATCGACATTTCTAAGATTGCTGACTCGACGTGACTCTCCATAACTGCCAAGCTCAAAGCACAAAACTGGCAACATGGAGAGTCATCATGCATTGGACGTTCAACCGACTCGTGACCACGGGTCTTTTTCTTACTTCCCCACTCGTCTTATCCACCTCAGCCTTTGCTAACCAAGCAGCAGATGCGGTTGCACCGGAGCACAGTACTGGCTTCGAGCAAAAGCAATTGGTCAAAGCCAAAGGTTATATGGTCACAGCAGCCAACCCACTTGCAACCCAAGCCGGGGCGGATGTTCTTGCACAAGGGGGCAATGCTATTGATGCCATGGTTGCCGTACAATTGATGCTGGGCTTGGTAGAGCCGCAATCATCAGGTATTGGTGGCGGTGCCTTCTTAGTGTATTGGGACAGTGAGAAACAAAAACTGACTACGTATGATGGACGCGAAACCGCACCGCTCGCCGCGACGCCGAAACTCTTTTTAGACGAAAAAGGACAACCCCTACAATTTTACGATGCGGTTGTCGGCGGGCGCTCCGTTGCCACTCCTGGTACAGTGAAACTGCTGTGGGACACGCACCAGAAATACGGCAAGTTGGAATGGAAAAAGATCATCCAACCCGTAATTACCTTGGCTGAACAAGGTTTCGAAGTTAGTCCTCGCCTCGCGAGTCTGATTGAAAAAGATGCCAAGCGCCTATCTCGCTTCCCTGCGACTAAGGCTTACTTCTTCAATCCAGATGGCTCACCAAAAGCCGAAGGCACATTGTTGAAGAACCCTGAATACGCGCAAACTCTGACGGCAATTGCAGAGCAAGGGGCAAAAGCTTTCTATCAAGGCGATATCACCACAGACATCATCAAGACAGTACAAAATGCGCCGGGCAACCCTGGCGTATTGGCACAACCTGACTTTGATGCGTTCCAAATCAAGCAACGTGAACCGGTTTGTGCGGCTTACCAAAGCTATGACATCTGCGGCATGGGACCACCTAGCTCTGGCGCATTGACGGTTGGACAGATTCTCGCGATCACCGAACAATACGATCTTAAAGGTTGGGGAGCCGAAAGCGCAAAATCATGGCAAGTGATCGCTGATGCATCGCGCCTTGCGTTCGCGGATCGTGGTAAATACATGGCTGACCAAGATTATGTGCCAATGCCAACCGAAGGCTTGCTTGATAAAGATTATCTCAAACAACGTGCTGAGCTGATCCAAGTCGGTAAAGCGTTGAGTAAGGTTGAAGCCGGCAACCCTCCTTGGTCGCACGCCATGGACTTAAGCATGGACCAATCGATCGAGTTGCCTTCCACCAGCCATTTCAATATCGTCGATAAGCAAGGCAATGTGGTTTCAATGACAACAACCATCGAGAACGCCTTTGGCTCACGCTTGATGGTACGCGGCTTCTTGCTCAATAACGAACTGACCGATTTCTCTTTCCGCACGCATCAAGATGGTGTGCCAATCGCGAACCGCTTAGAACCGGGAAAACGCCCACGTTCATCCATGGCACCAACCATTATGATGAAGGATGACAAACCTTACATGGCAATTGGCTCACCGGGTGGTAGCCGCATTATTGGTTACGTCGCACAAGCCATTATCGCCCACACGCAATGGGATATGGACATCCAAAGCGCGATTAATCAGCCACGATTGCTGAACCGTTTTGGCACCTTAGATATTGAGCAAGGTACCGCCGCAGAGGGCTTACAGCCTGCTCTGGAGAAGATGGGCTTTAAAACCGATGTTCGGGATTTGAACTCTGGTCTGCATGCGATACGAATAACAAAAGACGGTCTTGAAGGCGCTGCGGATCCAAGACGTGAAGGTGCCGCTATCGGGCAGTAAGAGTCTTTCGCTCGACCCCTTGTGCGAGATCTCTCACAAAGGGTTGAGCAAACCTCTCTTTTTTAATGGTAAAACCGTACAGAAAATAGCATAAGCCATTGAATTTAATACTCATGTATCTTTTTTGAACGCTAAGAGAGTTAAAAAATGTGAGATTAGCCCGTTGTTGGAAATCGTTAAACACGTAATATTAAACCTGTCGGAAGGATGTTGACACGGAACAGGAAACACCACGGACTTGGTGAACTTCAGGAAGAAGAAACGGTTATTCAGGATGAATAGTCGGGCATGGATTGCAAAATTGGACATTGAACGGAATCAATAGTGACTAGGATGGTTGCTACTAAGGACGGGAAATGGACACCTCTGGACGAGGCAAGGATTTGAACATCAGGATGATGTCAGGGACACCGCTCAGGGAACAAGTGATGAGAGCTAACGAGGATAGTTAGCAGACCAGGATAAGGTCATTAAGGACACCGCTAGGAAGGCGACGTAAGGATTAAGCTGACGGATTCAGCACACTATCATGGATTAGATGCATGGAGCACTCTTAGTAGCTGGATTGCTGCGAGTAAGACTATAACCCCGATGGGCGCAAGCCCTCGGGGTTTTTCTTTGCCTAAAGTTTTTCTCATCTGCACCGTTAAATCGCGCTTTCGAATTCCATTTTTTTACTGCTTTATCGACGCCAAAACCGCACAAACAAAAAGAGCCGCCGAAGCAGCTCTTAAGTTGATGATACCAATCACAGTAAATAAGTGATCAGAAATAGCGTAGGGAAAATGCTTGAGAACAAGGCGCAATTTTTCGATAAGTAGTTATTCTACAATCAAAAATTGCAACGCAGTTATCGAGTATTTTAACAAGCTAGAATGACCAGTTATTTACTACGATTGGTATGAGTTTTGGTCAAGCCTTACAGTTTCTCTAGTCGTGCGTAAGCAGTTACCAACCATTTGATGCCTTCACCGTTAAAGGCAATCTGTACACGGCTTTGTGGACCACTGCCTTCGAAGTTGATGATGGTGCCTTCACCAAACTTTGGATGCATCACACGAGAACCTAGCGTAAAGCCGGTTTCATTAAAGCTCTCTTTCACAACAGTTTGGCTAAATCGACCACTGCTTGAAGGACGGCTAACTTGCGCCTTCATTCGTACTTCATCTAAACAAGTTTCTGGCAGTTCACGGATAAAGCGAGACGGTTTATGGTATTTATCCTGACCGTACAAACGACGCATTTCAGCATAAGTGATGTACAGTTTCTGCATTGCACGGGTCATGCCTACGTAACACAGACGGCGTTCTTCTTCTAGGCGCCCTGCTTCTTCTGCCGACATTTGGCTTGGGAACATGCCTTCTTCCACACCGACCATAAACACCAATGGGAACTCTAGACCTTTCGCACTGTGTAATGTCATGAGCTGAACCGCATCTTCAAATTCGTCCGCTTGTCCTTCGCCCGCTTCTAGTGCTGCGTGGGTTAGGAATGCCGTCAGCAGTGACATGTCTTCGGCTTCTTCTGGTTTCTCGAATTGGCGAGTTGCGGTCACCAATTCCTCCAAGTTCTCAATACGTGCCTTAGACTTTTCGCCCTTCTCTTGCTCGTACATCGCGAACAAGCCCGAGTATTTAATTACATGGTCAGTTTGGTGATGCAGCGGCATCTCTAAGGTGTCGTCTTCTAGCGCGGTGACAAGCTCGATAAAACGGCTCAGAGCACCAGCAGCGCGACCAGCAAGCACCTTCTCGTCCAACATAGCTACACTCGCTTCCCACATGGTGCAACCACGGTCACGAGCCGCAAAACGGATGGTTTCAAGCGTCTTATCGCCCAAACCACGCGTTGGCGTATTCACCACACGTTCAAACGCTGCATCATCGTTACGGTTGGCAATCAGACGCATGTAGCTCAAGGCATCTTTGATTTCCTGACGTTCGAAGAATCGCATGCCGCCATAGATACGATAAGGCAGACCGGCTTGAATTAACGCTTCTTCCAGAACACGCGACTGGGCGTTGTTACGGTAAAGCATCGCAGCGTCATTCAGAGCACCGCCCTTGTCTTGCCACTCTTTGATTTTGTTCACCGCAAAACGGGCTTCATCTAATTCGTTGTAAGCGCTGTAAACCGAGATAGGCTCACCGACCACGCCATCCGTCCACAACTCTTTACCCATACGCTCGGTGTTATTCGCAATCAGGGTGTTAGATGCTTCCAGAATGGTCTTAGTGGAACGGTAGTTTTGCTCAAGACGAATGGTATTCACGCTTGGGAATTCGAGCGTAAACTTCTCAATGTTCTCGACTTTTGCACCACGCCAACCATAAATCGACTGGTCGTCATCACCTACGATCATCACGTGACACTCAGGACCCGCCATCATACGTAGCCAAGCATATTGAATGTTGTTGGTATCTTGGAACTCATCCACCAAGATATGCTTAAAGCGTGCTTGGTAGTGTTCACGGACGAACTTGTTATCACGCAGTAGCTCATGTGCGCGCAGCAAGATTTCCGCAAAATCGACTAAACCAGCACGATCACACGCTTCTTGGTAAGCGGTGTACAACTGTAGATATGTCTTGGTTACTGGATCATGGTACGCATCAATGTGCGACGGGCGCAGACCTTCGTCTTTCTTACCGTTAATCCACCATGCCACTTGACGTGCCGGCCACTGCTTCTCATCGAGGTTTTGCGCTTTAATCAAACGCTTTAGTAGACGCTGTTGGTCGTCACTGTCAATGATTTGGAAATCTTCCGGTAGCTTCGCATCAAGATAGTGTGCACGCAGAATACGGTGACAAATGCCGTGGAAAGTACCATTCCACATACCGCCTGCACTGCCCATCATTAGCTCTTCGATACGTCCACGCATCTCTGCCGCCGCCTTATTGGTAAAGGTTACCGACATAATTGAAAACGGAGAAGCTTGCTCGACCGACATCAGCCAAGCGATACGGTGAACAAGAACGCGTGTCTTACCACTTCCTGCGCCAGCAAGAACGAGCAAGTTTTCTAGAGGTGCTGCAACGGCTTCACGTTGTTTATCGTTCAAACCGTCGAGTAATAGAGATGGATCCATCATGATGAGAGCTACTGGTTATTTATACATAAAAACCGATTATAACCTAAACAACCGGGTGCTGTTTAGACAAAACTTGATAAAAAAAATCGATGTTTTTTTGCCCAACACATCAATTAGTTATACCTATTTGACCCTACAAACCTATTTACTTAAGAAATTTTTCTGAAAGTTTTTTAGCCAGTTTCCTATCTTTTAAGTTAAGCAAGTTGATAACAAAAACGCCAAAACAGGCGATTCATCTTGCCAACTTAAAGTAAAGGAAATCATTCAGAGGAATTTATTATGAAAAAGTCGAATCTAGCTGTTACTGCTGCTGTTACTGGTCTTCTAGCTCTTGGTGGCACAATGCTAACTGCAGCTCCAGCTGTCGCTGCTGAAAAAGAAAAGTGCTATGGCGTTTCTAAAGCAGGTAAAAACGACTGTGCAACAAAAAGCAGCTCATGCGCTGGTACTTCTAAAGAAGATAACCAAAAAGACGCATTCGTAGTCGTACCAAAAGGTCTTTGTGACAAGCTCGCTGGCGGTAGCACTTCTTCTTCATAATCTTTTATCGCTAGCTATTGTGAGGATGCGTTGACGCTCAACCAACGCAAAGCCAAGACGCATCCTTCTCTTCCCGCACGATTTGAAAAGGAGTTTCACGTGAAACACCACACCTTCCACGACCTTGTTGGAGTTGGGTTAAGAACCCCTCACCTCGATTACTTTAGCCAAAACCAACCCGAGTTGTCTTGGTTAGAAATCCACAGTGAAAACTATTTCCAACCCAATGCAGCAGAGCGCCATCAGCTACAAACGCTTCGCGAGCAATATCAAATTAGCTGCCACGGTATTGGTTTGTCGCTGGGCTCGGTGGAACGTGTTAGTCAAAAGCATCTTGCGCAACTTAAATCACTGATTGACTCAATCGACCCAATTCTTGTTTCTGACCATTTAAGTTGGAGTGAAAACGGCGGTCACTACTTTAATGACCTGCTTCCACTTCCGTATACGGAAGAAGCGCTCAACGTGTTCACTCGTAACGTGAATGAAGTGCAGGAATATTTGCAACGCGAGATCTTGATAGAGAACCCATCTAGTTATGTGAAGTTTCAACATTCGACCATCAGCGAATGGGAGTTTCTTACCGAAGTGCAAAAGCGCACTGACTGTCGTTTATTGCTCGATTTAAACAATGTTTATGTTTCGGCGTTCAACCACGGTTTTGATTGCGACACATACCTAGATGCGATTCCAGCCGACAAAGTGGATGAGATTCACTTGGCAGGTTTTACCATTAAACAACTCGACAAAGGTGAGATATGGATTGATACCCATAGCCGCCCGGTTAGCGATGAAGTTTGGCAGTTGTTTTCACAGTGGACAAAAAAACACGGTCCACGTCATACGTTGATTGAATGGGATTTGGATATCCCCGCGCCAGAAGTCTTATTAGGAGAAGCGCAGAAAGCATCGCAACTGCTGTTGCAAGGCACACTTCCAAGTGAACAAAGCGAACCAAGGAAGGCATCATGAATCTAGCCACCTTACAAAGCCAGTTTGCTAAAGCCCTGCACTATCAAGCGCTCGGTGAAGACTGCGATATTGCCAGTGATGAGTTTACCGCTGATGAACGCATACAAATTTACCGCAATAACTTTATCGTCAGCTTAAGCGAGGTATTATCCGCGACCTACCCGATGGTTGAAGCGCTGCTTGGTGAAGAATGCTTTGAACAGATAGCTCGCCAGCATGTTCTTTCTTACCCATTAGAAGAAGGAAATGTGGTGCATTATGGCGAAGGCTTTCAAGACACCATCATGCAGTTCAGTCAGGTGATCGCACAAGCACCTTACAGCCCTGAAGTCGCACGCTTCGAGTGGCATATCGACCTAGCTCGTCAAGCACAGTATGAGCAATCCAATGCAGCGGAATTAAAACCGCTTGCGTTACTTGGCGAAGTGAGTGAAGAGCAACAACCCACTTTAATCTTACACCTTAAAAAGGGCTGCCGCAGCTTTGACTCCAACTACGCAGTATTCGATCTATTTAGCGCGATTCAAACTGGGCAATTCGAACAACTTAATATCAACCAATTACAGCAAGGTGTCATCTCGATTCAAGCCAATGGAGAAGCCTTGTGTCACGCACTCGATGCTGATGTGTTCCAACTGCTGCAATGTTTAGAGCAGAAGCAGAGTTTGAGCGAAATACCTGAAGTTTTACTCGCTCATCTCAATCGCATCATGGCACTCGATATTGTTGACGGCTTTACATTGCAATCAATCTAAGGAGCACTCTATGACGGATACGGTTAAAAACTTAGTGAATCGGTACGACGATTTAATCAGTACCTTACAAGCTGGCTTTGTCCCTTTACTACTTCTCTTTTGCCGCTTTTGGGTTGCTTGGGTGTTCTTCAATTCAGGACTAATCAAAATCTCATCTTGGGATAGCACGCTGTACTTATTTGAGCTGGAATACCAAGTGCCAATCTTGCCATGGGAATTGGCGGCTTATTTAGGTACGGCTGCGGAGTTGGTTCTACCGGTGTTCTTGGCACTAGGATTGATTACCCGCCCGATGGCAGCAATGCTGTTTGTGTTCAACATCATCGCAGTGATCTCTTACCCACTGTTGTGGGAGAAAGGTTTTTATGACCACCAACTTTGGGGATTGATGATTCTTATCATAATCGTATGGGGGCCAGGACCGCTGTCTTTGGACCACATCCTGAAAAAGAAAATGACGAGCTAAAAAAATCCCCGCATCATGCGGGGATTTTTTATTATTTATTCAAGTAAGCCAGTAGCTCTTCTGCTGAGATACCTTGCTGAGCGAGGTCTTTTGCCATCTGCTCGACTTGTTCATCTTTGCGTGACTCAATCACTTGCTGAAATTGGTACACGATATCACGCAAAATTGGCAGAGGTACTTGTTTAGCCGCACTACGAATACGCTCGGAGCTTTGATTACCCAGCTCATTAAGCAACTTGCCAAACATCACCTTTTCTGGTGAATCTTCCATTTGCTCTAGAATACGAGCCATTTCATACGTGGTTAACGACATTACTTTTTGAGTTCCGTTATGGTGTCAGGAAAAGTCTGAGTGACAAATATACACGCCTTACTTACATTGGAAAATACTAAATTACACTGATTTACGCTTTCGCAAAGCTCGAGTGCCAGTTCTTCCCTGCTTTTGTAAACAGAACGACCAACGCAGGTAATAGGACCCACATATGAATTGCGATCAAGGTTTGTGGATCCAGAGATAAGCGTTGCAGTGTACCCACCAGCAAACCAGAGCCACTCATTTGGAACAATCCAAGCAGTGCAGCTGCCGTGCCCGCCTTATCACCAAACGGTTCTAACGCTTTCCCTGCCGCTGCACCCAGAATGAATGCAAAACCTACAGAAGACATGAAGATAGGTAGCATGAAAGAAAGCGCGGTATTCTGACCATTCATCACTAGCATGATCACACCTGCGAGGCCCAGAGTTGAGATCCCGGTGACCAAGGTGTTGTGAGTTCCAACGCGCTCCATAAACTTAGGCGCCAGCATACATGCCGCAATGTTTATCACCGCATTTACACCAAACCAGAAAGTGAATTCATTCATCGACAGCCCCATCCCCGTCATCAATACCGACGGTGCTGAGGTAACGTAAGCAAGAATAACCGCCATCGCCATCAAGCATAATGACGCATGGAAAACAAAAGATGGTGTGCTAAGCACTGCCCAATACCGACTAAGCTTAAACACGGCTTGCTTTTCTGTTGACGGGTTAGTCTCTTTCATCATGAAAAACATTAATGATCCAGACACCACAGCAAAACCCGCCATAAAGCTAAAGTTAGCACGCCAGTCAAATTGCTGAGTTAACCAGCTACCTAGAATTGGAGCTAAAGCCGGAATGAAACAAATCGCACCGTTAAGGTAGCTGATCATTTTGCCGCTTTTTTCCGGGCCAAAGATATCGCGAACTGTTGCAAAGGCTGCTACCGATGTCGCACACGCACCTAAGCCTTGTAGCAGTCGGGAAACCAACATCCACTCAATATTTTGAGCACTCCACGCCAATAAAGCGCTCATCGCGTAAATGGTGATACCGCCCAGTGCAACAGTTCGACGTCCGAGTTTATCTGCTAGGGGACCTGCGAATAGCTGACCAACACCCATAGCAAATAAGAACCAAGTGATCGTGTCTTGTGCTAGCGCATTATCGACCTGAAAAGTGGAAGCAATAAGAGGTAAAGCAGGTAGATAAATATCAATCGCTAAAGGACTGAAAAGAACCAAAAGGGTCAATAACGCCATCTGTTTTTTACTATTAGAAAACTGGCTAGACACACAACACTCCGAATTGGATAAAGAACTTTGGGTAAAGCTTAATCATCTGATGATATGAATGGAAATGATGTATAATCATGAGCATTATTCCTCAGAGGAAATTCACTGTGAACGTCGAAAAACTGGCTCGTATCGATTTAAATCTATTGGTCTGCTTTAAAGTGCTGATTGAAGAGTTAAACGTTACTCGTGCGGCCCACCGATTGTGCTTAAGCCAATCCGCCGTAAGTAAATCACTGGCTAAACTGCGCATTCAATTTGATGACCCGCTTTTCACTCGAAACTCACATGGATTAACACCTACGCCGCGCGCATTGTTTCTTAAACCGAAACTGGATCTGTTGATAAATCAGTTAGAAGTGCTGACTCAACCCGAAGAGTTTTCTCCGCAAAGCAGCGAATACCGTTTTCAAATAGCAGCGGTAGAGAGTGTCTACCCTCTCATTCTACCCCATTTCTTACCGGCGATTTTTCAACAAGCACCTGGCGTGACAATTAGCACACACCCGTGGTCGGATAATACATTTAAAATGCTTCAACGCGGCGAACTGGATTTAGGCTTAACTGGAAAAGATATCGATATAAACGATGCCAAGCTGACTCTTCAACCACCCGATGACATTTGCGAGTTGGAAATTTATCGTGATTACCAAATGTGCATCATTCGCAAAAACCACCCTGCGCTAAAACAACCTTGGAATCTGGAAGCCTATCTCGCCCTACGCCATGTACAAGTACGTTGTGATGGCAACGACCGTTGGTTGCTGGATTATCGCCTTGCAGATATTGGCGCCGACCGCGATATTGCCGTCACCGTGCCCGACTTTAACAGTGCCGCAAGTTTATGTTCATACACCGACTTTATCTTTACTGCGCCAAGTCATTTTGTGCAACTTGCGGCCAAACAGCTTGATTTGGTCGTGCTGCCACTACCGTTAGAATTCCCACCTATGGCTTACACTTTATTCTGGCACCGAGATAGAGAAAACGACCCTGCATTAGGCTGGCTACGTACGATGATCACACAAAAAACCGATCACCTTAGATAAAAACACCGCACTCAATTTGCGCTTAGCGGCTAAAATGAGTAGCTTAACTGTCGTAGTCCTTTTTGGCTCATCTATGGCCTAGTTGTACTCCGACTCTATTGAAGTGATTGCGAACCTCAATGGAATCGTAAACTGCATGAAGCAGATGGAAACAGCTCCCACACCTGAGCATGAAGGAGCGGTAATTTGAAGGAATAACACAGATGCACAACGATACCCAAAGCCGCGTGAATGCAATTCGCGAATGGCTAGCACAACATAATATTGATGCCCTACTTGTCCCTCATGAAGACGAGTACTTGGGTGAATACGTACCAGCGCACAACGAGCGTTTACATTGGCTAACTGGCTTTACTGGTTCTGCTGGTGCTGCGGTAATCACCAAAGACAAAGCCGCTATCTTTGTTGATGGTCGCTACACAGTACAAGTAACAAAGCAGGTTCCTGCTGATCTATTCGAATACCGTCACTTGATTGAAGAGCCTGCACTAGATTGGATTAAAGACCATCTTGCAAATGGCGCGTCTGTGGCAATCGACCCTCGCATGCACAACGCTGCTTGGCTAGACATGGCACAAGCAAAACTTGCTGGCGCACTTGAGCTTAAGATTCTCGATAGCAACCCAATTGATGAACTGTGGCACGACCGCCCTGCTCCTGTGGTTTCTGATGTTCGCCTAATGGCAACAGAAGCAGTTGGTCAGTCAAGTGAAAGCAAACGCCAAGAAATCGCAGAGCTCGTGAAAAAAGCCGGTGCAGACAGCGCAGTGATCACAGCACTTGATTCTATCTGTTGGTTACTCAACGTTCGTGGTCTTGATGTATCACGTCTACCAGTTCTGCTTTCTCACGCGATTCTGCACTCAGACTCAAGCGTGGAATACTTCCTAGATCCTGCTCGCCTACCTGCTGAGTTTGACGCTCATGTTGGTGCCGGCGTGACGGTTCATCACCCAGAAGCATTGCAAGCACGACTAGAAAACCTAACTGGCAAGAATGTACTGGTTGACCCTGCGACAAGTAACGCGTGGTTTAAGCTGGTGCTTCAAAACGCAGGCGCATCTGTGGTGAGTAAAGCTGACCCATGCCTAATGCCAAAAGCGGCGAAGAACTCAGTTGAAATCGCAGGCATGAAAGCATGTCATATCCGTGATGGCGTAGCGATGAGTAAGTTCCTATCTTGGTTAGATGCTGAAGTCGTTGCGGGTAACCTGCATGATGAAGCGACGCTGGCAGACAAACTGGAAGCGTTCCGTAGCGAAGACCCGACACTTATGGATCTTAGCTTCGATACTATCTCGGCAGCAGGTGGCAACGCGGCGATGTGTCACTATAATCACGAGAACCAACCTGAACCTGGCAAGCTAGAACTGAACACACTTTACCTAGTGGATTCAGGCGGTCAGTACCTAGATGGCACGACAGACATTACGCGTACCATCGCGATCGGTCAGCCTTCACAAGAGATGATTAAACAATTCACTCTCGCGCTAAAAGGCCACATCGGTGTTGCACGTGCACGTTTCCCGAAAGGCACACGTGGTTACCAAATCGATACGCTAGCTCGTCAGCACCTGTGGGCGGAGGGCTACGATTACGATCACGGTACTGGTCACGGTGTCGGTCACTTCCTAAGTGTTCATGAAGGTCCGGCGAGCATTTCGAAGAAGCAAATCGACGTGCCTCTAACAGAAGGTATGGTGCTATCCAACGAGCCAGGTTACTACCGTGCGGATGCGTTTGGTATCCGTATCGAGAACCTAGAGCTTGTTGTTGAAACCCCAACTAACGGTGACTTCCCTGTTCTATCATTTGAGTCGCTAACACGCTGTCCAATCGACAAGCGCAATATCAACGTTGATATGCTAACTCGTCCAGAGCTTGCTTGGTTGAATGATTACCATCAGAAGGTATGGGATGAGATCAGCCCACTTGTTGAGGGTGATGTGAAAGAGTGGCTTCGTCAAGCAACGCTACCAGTAGCACACAGCTAGAAGCTAGAAGCTAGAAGCTAGAAGCTAGAAGCTAGAAGCTAGAAGCTAGAAGCTAGAAGCTAGAAAAAAGTAGAGGGTTGATGTTTTGCATCAACCCTCTTTTTTTGCCTATGTTTCACGTGAAACATAACGATGACCAGTGGCTTTCTTTGCTACTTAACCAGAATACGCCGAGTGCCAATCTCGCCATACAGGATCAAAGCCTTTGGCTCGAATCATATCTTCCACAGAAGCAGCACTTCGCTCATCACTGATCTCAAACTGCTCGAGTTCAACATCATCCATCGCATAACCACCCGGCTGAGTTTTAGATGCAGCAGACATACTGGTGATACCTAACGGTAATGCATTGTCTCTGAACTTTGGTGATTCACGAGTCGATAATGACAACTCCACTTCTGGATTCAACAAACGATAAGCGCAAATCAGCTGAACAAGTTGCTTATCCGTCATGACTGATTTGGGTTGTAGCGCGCCCTCACAAGGACGTAAACGTGGGAAAGAAATTGAGTAACGAGTCTGCCAATACGTGCGCTCAAGATAGTCCAAGTGCGCTGCCACATAAAAGCAGTCGGTACGCCACTCTTCCAACCCTATCAATGCGCCAATACCGATCTTATCGATGCCCGATTTTGCAAGACGATCGGGTGTATCCAATCGGTATTCGAAATCCATCTTATTGCCACGCAAATGGTGCTCGGCGTAAGTCGAAGGGTGATACGTTTCTTGATAGACCATGACCGCATCTAAACCCAATGTCTTGAGCTCAGCGTATTCGTCTTGATCAAGTGGCTGTACTTCCATCGCTAAATAGTTAAAACGTTGCTTAATCATCGGCACCATTTCGCGGAAGTATTTCATGCCCACTTTGGTTTCGTGTTCGCCAGTCACCAGCAATACGCTATCAAACTTCATGCGCTTGATTGCTTCGACCTCTGCAACCACTTCGTCCCGATTCAAGGTACGACGTTTGATTCTGTTCTCCATCGAGAAGCCACAATAAGTACAAGCATTGGCGCACAAGTTAGAAAGGTACAATGGAATATAAAGCGACATGGTATTGCCAAAACGCTTGCGAGTTGCCGAGTATGACAACTGCGCCATTTGCTCTAAGTACGCTTCAGCCGCTGGTGAAATTAGCGCTTTAAAGTCTTCCAAATCACGCTTGGGTTTATTCAATGCTCGCTCGACGTCTTTTGCCGTTTTCGCATAGATCGACATCGAAATGTCATCCCAATTAAGCTGCTTAAATTGTTCAACGAAGCTCATGTTTTCCTCGCTTATTAGCTAAATCAATCTAGGGCTAAAGCTCATCTAGGAATGACGTCAGTGGACTCGACGCAACCGCATGAGAAACCTTACCAGCAAGTCCGGCTTCATAAGCCATACGCCCCGACTCTACCGCCAACTTAAATGCCTTCGCCATCGCAACAGGATCGCTCGAAGCTGCAATCGCAGTATTAACGAGAACGGCATCCGCGCCCATTTCCATCGCACGCGCGGCATGTGAAGGAGCACCAATACCCGCATCAACAATGACAGGAACATTGGCTTGGTCGATGATGATCTCTAGGAAATCGTGAGAAACTATCCCTTTGTTGGAACCAATCGGCGCACCTAATGGCATGACCGCAGCACAGCCTACTTCTTCCAATCGTTTACACAGAACCGGGTCAGCATGACAGTAAGGAAGGACAATGAAGCCTTCACGAACCAGCTGTTCAGCGGCTGCAAGTGTCTCAATTGGATCGGGCATTAAGTACTTCGGGTCTGGATGAATTTCCAGTTTTAGCCAGTTAGTACCCAACGCTTCTCGCGCCAGTTGTGCAGCAAACACAGCATCTTTAGCATTTTTTGCACCTGAGGTGTTCGGCAATAAGTTCACACCCGCTTGTACTAACGGCAACAAAATATCGTCTTGTTGGTCGTTCACATCCACACGCTTCAACGCCATAGTCGCAAGTTGAGAACCCGATACTTGAATCGCTTCTGCCATTAATCGGCTGTTGGCAAACTTCCCTGTTCCCGTAAACAGTCTTGATTCGAATTGTTTATCACCAATTTTAAGCATCGACTTTAACCCCCTGCGATCGCTTGAAACAAAGAGATGCTATCTCCCTGTGAAAGAACTGTGCTAGCCCACTCACTGCGCGGCACAACATTGTTATTAATTGCAAAAACACAGCCAATTTCAGGCAGCGCAAATTGACTAATGATTTGCTGTAGATTCGACTCACTGGCAACTTGATGTGACTGGTCATTGATGACAATAGTGATCACATCTAAGTCAGCAGCGGTCATTTGTGTTGTTTGTTGTTCTGATAACGTCATTGCTTCCAACTCTCTTAATTCTGCCTATTACTCGTAAGCTAAATCTGAGCACACACTTGGCACTGTTTGTCTTTGCTTATCGCCATGGTTTGCCATTGCAGTTTCAACCCATCAAACAGATGCAACTTGGCAGTCTCGACATGAAACTTTCCCGTCGCCAGTTTTTGAATTGCCGCTATCGCTTGGTAGTTGCCAAGTGTGCCCACCACCGGACCGACGACACCACTCTCACTGCACTTTTGCGTTTGCGGTAATTCGTCGAACGGATACAAACAGCGGTAACAGGCTGTACTCTCTGCTTCTTGTTCAATCTGCGTTTGATAATCAAAGACAGCGAATTGCCCTTGCCAACCAATTGCCGCCGCCGAGATGAGCGGCGTATTTTGCTCGAAACAAACTTGGTTAATGAGCTGACGCGTTGGCATGTTATCGGTGCAGTCGAGCACCACATCCGCTAGTATCACCTCAAGCTGAAGCTGTGCTTTGTCTAATCGCTTATTGAGGGCACGAATTTGAACCATAGAATTAAGGTCAGTCAGTTGCTTTACAGTCGCTTTTGTTTTCGCAACTTGTAGGTCTTGTTCACGATAAATGATCTGACGTTGTAGGTTACTGCTATCAACTTCATCGTCATCGACCACTACCAATTTACCAACACCCGCTGATGCCAAGTACAAACTCGCTGCGCTCCCTAACCCACCACAACCGATGATCAGCACATGCGATTTGCTCAAACGCTTTTGCCCAATTTCGGCAATTTCAGGCAGAGCGACTTGGCGCTGATAGCGAAGGAACTGCTTATCCGTGAGCATGCTCGCCTCTCTTGGTATCCGCCAACTCACTATTCTGATCAGTGAACGTTAGCTGTCTTTCCTTCATCAGTTGTGCGAAGAACTCGATGACCGATTGAGGTGATTCTGCCAACGTAATAGCACGCACTACTGCTAAGCTAGAAACACCTGTTTGCCAAACTTGGTCTGCATTAGATTGGTCAATACCACCAATCGCGACCGTCGGAAAGCCAAGCACATGGTCACTAACTGCTTTGTCTTTTGAAGGGCGGAAAGCAGCCTCTGTATTTGTATAAGGAATGCTATCAATCAGCTTTTGATACAGCGCCAAGCGCACCAAACCTTGTGGCTTCGATGGCATCTGTTTAGTGGTGGTTGGGAAAATATGCCCTAGTGCGATGTAGCTAGGATGAATTTGTACGATGCGCAGTAGTTCATAATAACCATGAGTAGAAAGACCAAGATGAATACCCGCTTTAGTTAGCTGAGCTAAATTCGATTCTTCTATGTCTTCTTGTCCTAGGTGAACACCATAAGCGCCATGCTTGATTGCCAACTGCCAATAGTCATTGATGAACACTTGTGCTTGATACTGACGACCTAGCTCAATTGCTCGAATGATCTGTTGTTCTAAATCGGCTTGTTGTGGGTTCTTGATTCGCAGTTGAATAGTGTTGATGCCTAGTGGCAGTAGACGCTCAATCCAAGCAACATCATCAACGACTGGATAGAGCCCTAGACTTTGCTTAGTTAGAGTTGGAAAGCTAACGCTCTCACCTTGTGCAGACCAACCAACTTGAATACCTAGTCGGTTATCCTCCAGTACAGGTGTGGGGAAATCATCAAATTGGGCAGCCCACTGAGTAGTTCGTCCCTCGTCAAGGTTGTCATTAAACAGTGTTTCACGTGAAACATTCGCTTGTTGAGTTAGCATTCCTCGAGCAAGTGTTAACGCATCTTCGATAGGAAAATCGAGTACTGTCAGCGTTACTATCCAAGCAAGATGATGTTCGGGATCGAACATTGCGTTGAATTTGGACTTAACGGAAAGCGCTCTCACTTCGTTGTTAATTGGGTGACGCCAGATATCAAGCTGAAGCACTTTCTCCTTTTCATCGGATACCTGCGTATCAGCAATGCCAATATAAATCGCTTTCGACGGTTGCTTAGCACACGCTTCTACCGACAAAGCAGAGCGGTAATAGAGCACAAATGAACTCTCATGCTCAGAGTCATAACCATCAATAAGGTCTGTCGTTATGTGCGTAGTCTGTTGGTCACGAACAAGCTGAATAGATTGAGTTGGGCTCACACCCAACTCAATGTCTTCAATGTTAAAACCCTGTTCTTTCGCCAACAACAAACATTGCTGAACTAAACCTGTCAGTTCAATCAATGATGACGGAATAAGGATTTTGCTCATTAGCCACTTACCTCGGCATGTGCTGCTGGGTGGTATAACTCAGAACCTGTATCTCTAAATTCTTGCGATTTCTGACGCATCCCCTCAAGAGGATCATCCAGCATTTTGATCGATATAGCTTGGTCCGCAGCAACTTGCTCAGTATCTTTTGCGTACTCTCGTACCTCTTGCGAAATCTTCATAGAGCAGAACTTTGGTCCGCACATCGAACAGAAGTGAGCAACTTTTCCAGACTCTTGAGGCA
Source organism: Vibrio sp. Vb1554 (assembly GCF_033344235.1). Taxonomy (NCBI): domain Bacteria; kingdom Pseudomonadati; phylum Pseudomonadota; class Gammaproteobacteria; order Vibrionales; family Vibrionaceae; genus Vibrio; species Vibrio sp. Vb1554. Next base: position 26,301 of record NZ_JAWPOJ010000043.1, read on the forward strand.
AGGTTTCATCATGGAAAGCACGCGCGGTATCTGGGTCGAGCGACAAGTTAAATTGGTCTTCCCAGCGGAACTCGAAGCGAGCTTTAGAAAGCGCGTTATCACGAACTTGTGCACCAGGGTGTCCTTTCGCCAAATCAGCGGCGTGCGCAGCAAGCTTGTAAGTGATCATGCCTACTTTCACGTCTTCTTTGTTTGGTAAACCAAGATGCTCTTTAGGAGTTACGTAGCAAAGCATTGCACAGCCATACCAACCAATCATGGCAGCGCCAATACCTGAAGTAATATGGTCGTAACCAGGAGCGACGTCTGTCGTCAATGGACCAAGAGTATAGAAAGGAGCCTCATGACAGTGCTCTAACTGCTCTTCCATGTTCTCTTTGATCATATGCATTGGAACATGACCAGGGCCTTCAATAATCACCTGTACGTCGTATTCCCACGCAACCTTGGTCAATTCGCCAAGAGTACGAAGCTCTGCAAATTGCGCTTCATCGTTAGCATCAGCAACCGAGCCAGGACGCAGACCATCACCAAGAGATAGTGCGACATCGTACTTAGCACAGATTTCACAGATCTCTCGGAAGTGAGTATATAAGAAGCTTTCTTGGTGATGCGCTAAACACCATTTCGCGATGATAGAACCACCACGAGAGACGATGCCAGTAACGCGTTTTGCCGTCATCGGTACATAGCGCAGTAGTAAACCGGCATGGATGGTGAAGTAATCAACGCCCTGCTCTGCTTGCTCGATCAGAGTATCGCGCATCACTTCCCAGTTAAGGTTTTCCGCCACACCATTCACTTTCTCAAGCGCTTGATACATTGGTACGGTACCGATCGGAACTGGACTGTTACGTAGAATCCACTCGCGAGTTTCGTGAATATTACGTCCAGTAGAGAGATCCATAACGGTATCTCCACCCCAGCGCGTTGCCCACACTAGTTTCTCTACTTCTTCTTCAATCGAAGAAGTGACCGATGAGTTACCGATGTTGGCGTTCACTTTGACCAAAAAGTTACGTCCAATGATCATTGGTTCGGATTCTGGGTGGTTGATATTGGAAGGGATAATCGCGCGACCTTCGGCGACTTCTTTACGCACAAACTCGGCGGTAATGTCTTTTGGAAGATTCGCTCCAAAGCTTTGACCCGGATGCTGTTGATTCAGCACTTCATCGCGGTATTGAGCACGCCCCATATTTTCACGCAGGGCGATGTATTCCATTTCTGGGGTGATTATACCTTTGCGAGCATAGTGCAATTGGGTCACACAATGGCCATCTTTGGCACGTCGAATACGTGGTAGATTACCGTAACGAAGATCGTCTAGTGTTTCGTCTTCTAAGCGTTCTTTGGTGTACACCGAGCTTACTTCATCAAGTAGCTCAGTATCGGCACGCTCTTCAATCCACCCTTCTCTCAGCTTAGGTAAGCCGCTATAGAGGTCTATGGTGTGCTCTGGATCTGTGTATACACCCGAGGTATCGTAAACGCGTACTGGCTCATTAGGCTCGAAAATAGGCGCTTCTTTTGTGCCTCCAATAAGGCTATCAGCGAGTGATATTTCACGCATTGGCACACGAATATCTGGACGTGAGCCTTCTACGTAGACTTTGCTTGAATTGGGGTACGGTTGTACCGAGAGTGTATCAATGAACTGTTTTGCTTCCAGTCTCGCTTGTTTGCGACTCGACATAGCATTTTTCCTTGCTTTGTTATACTAGATAAAAAGTAATTGGATAAAAATGCTTGGCGGATAGATGCGACAAGAGGAGTCAAATTAAGGCTAGTTAAAGCTTACGATATTTGCCTGTAACAACATTCGACTTTTGATAGATCAACCAGAAAGAGCTCCGGTGTGAATATCTTCTCTTGTTCCCTTCGCAGATTCTAATCTGATCAGGTTCAACGGATCCCGAATTAACGGTCTCAGCCTTATGGCACTCCGACAAGTGATGTCAGTATATAAAAACGGCTTGGTGAAACCAAGCCGACCTGTTCAATTTTTAACTACTTTGCTAGCTGCGCATCAATAATTGAAAGCCTATCCACGCCGCTGAAATACTTAACACTACATTCAACAATACGTTCAACCCCATCTTAAAGAAAGCGCCCTGCTGCATAAGCAACACATTATCCATCGAGAAGGTGGAAAACGTCGTTAGTGCCCCTAAAAAACCCAAGCCAATCACTTGTCGCCAAGGTTCCGTTGCCAAAAGTTCATTATCGAAAGCTGCTATCAATAAGCCCATCATAAATGAGCCAACAACGTTAACGGTTAACGTACCATATGGAAAACCACGCCCCAATAAAATGACACAAAGTTCAGAAATTAAGTAACGAGAACATGCACCAAATGCACCACCCAATGCAATAAAACCCAAAACGGATAGTTGTCCCATAATTCCCCCAGAAAAGTTAATGGCGACATTGTAATCAAATTTACGGCAATAGTGATTATACAATCTTAGAATTCAGCAAAGTATAGCGCTTAAAACTTATCAAGATTTTAAAAGTTACAGGAGTCACTTTACTTCAATGTACCCCATCAAACCCGTCTTCATATGTTCAATTACATGACAATGGTACATCCAACGCCCTGGTTTATCTGCAACAAATGCCGCTTTCGCACTGCCGTTTTTTCCAAGTAAGACCGTATCGGTATGAAACGGTTCGTCGAGTTTTTTGCCATCTAACTCAAGAACCGTAAATGTGTGTCCATGAAGATGAATAGGATGATGATATTGGGTGACGTTCTTTAGGTTGAAGATATAGGTTTTTCCAATCTCCAATGTTGAAAGCGGCGCTGGAATATTATCTTTGCTCATTCCTTCCCAAGCCCGTTTGTTCATCAGCCAGAATTGGGGGATCGCTTTGCCCGATTGATCAGCAGGAGTGATCGCCCCCTCCCACTCAAACACATAATCGATTTGCTCTGCATTTTTCAAATCGAGAGCTGGCACAGGGTTGAGAGGTAATAAAGGCAGTTTCTGGTTGTTCGACAGGTCAGACTCAACAACGTCAAACTCGCACAAAGGGAATGGGAAGCGTCCTTTCATTTGACGCACATAAACACGTTTTCCAGCCTTTGGAGCAATCAATCCGACATCTAACCTCATTCCTGGACCAATTTTATGCTGAGTGAGCTTATAAGGCGTTTTAACAGGGTTACCATCAATAGCAATAACCCAAGCCTCTGCACCTTCAATAGCGATCGGGTAAGTAATGGTGTTATCGACATTAGCAATTCTTAATCGCGTGGTAGCATTCTGCTTCAGCGTATAAACAGGTTCATGCACACCATTGACGCTACTCCACTCTCCGGGAGTCCCCATACGAGCGCTCAAGCGCGGTACCATAAGGTTCTTCCACTGACCTTGTTTGTCTAAGTGCCAATGCTTGAGGACGACTTCATGCTCTTCATCAAACTGAACAGGCTCTGCCTCTTCAACGACAATTAGCCCGACTAAGCCCTTACCAAGCTGCTTCACACTATTCATATGTGGGTGATACCAAAATGTGCCCGCATCTGGTGGTGTAAATTCATAAACGAATGTTTCACCTGGCATGATAGGCTGCTGGCTCAAGAAAGGTACACCATCCATTTCAATAGGGATTCGCAAGCCATGCCAGTGGATTGTAGTCGGCTCTGAAAGCTTGTTAGTAAACCGAATTATAACTTTCTCGCCTTGGCGACAACGAATCACAGGCGCTGGAATCGAACCATTAAATGCGAGTACGTCTGTGTTAAACCCAGGGACTAATTCTGCAGTAGAAGGCTCTGCAGTGATATCGTATATATATTGCCCCTGCTTATTAGTGCTCCTAGATAGAGAACATGCAGGTAGAACGGCAAGCGCGGAGATTGCTAAGGATGATTGAAGAAAGCGTCGACGAGATATATCCATACATAGTTACTCATTAATCCAGATCGGTTGAGTGTAACTAAATATAAATAGTGATTCCCCTTTATTATTAAAATTTCGGGCCACTGATCATTACAGCTAACTGTAGTTTCGTTCGTTCAGTAGATTAAATGCTGCCAAAGTACAGCAGAAAGCCATACTTACGGGATAAGAGTAGAAATAAGCTGTAATAATGAGAAGAAACCAGATACAAAAAAGGCTCTGACCTAAGTCAGAGCCTGATATGTGGCAGGGGTGGAGAGATTCGAACTCCCAACACGCGGATTTGGAATCCGCTGCTCTGCCAATTGGAGCTACACCCCTATAGAATTTTCATATTCTAGATTTGACAAAACCTCGCATAAGCGAGGTTGTCGATATTAAGTGGCGGAGTGGACGGGACTCGAACCCGCGACCCCCGGCGTGACAGGCCGGTATTCTAACCAACTGAACTACCA
>NZ_JAWPOJ010000437.1:0-1058 GCF_033344235.1 Vibrio sp. Vb1554
GGCTCACGACAACATGTGAAATGTACAGTTGCGGGTTTTGCCAACCGCTGGTTTCTCGTTCATCGGCGGCGACACGAAAATAGCTCCACTGCACGTTGTAAGTGCGACCTTGCTTATCTTGCAGCTTCGCAAAGTAGTTCCACCATTCATGTTGATATTCAGGATGGAAGCGAAAGTCTGAAGGCAATGAGACATGCTCGTCCGGTAAAACCGGCTCAAAAATGGTTTTATTTTCTCGCGTCAGTACCGAATTGATTTCGTTTTCTTGGGTAGCAGTAGGCTCTAGCCAAAACGTTGAATACAACGTCGCTCCAGTCAACATGGCAAAAACGACTACGATCAGCATCGAAGCAAAAACGCGTTTTTTAGAGTTTTGTTTTTCCACTACAACGCATCCCTCAACGACTTCATTGGCGTACTCTTAATCATTCGAATTACGGGTAACGCCCCGGCGATCATAATCGCGAGCATTGCCCAAGCGATAGTTTGTGCATATTCCCAAGGAATGGTTTGCAGTTCGAGTGACCAACCAAAAGATTGTTTAATGATGATATCAACAATTAGGTGGGCCAAGGCCAATCCTAACGGTACTGCAATAATCGCAGAAATGGCACCAAAGGCGAACAGTTGCAAGCCCCCCAAGGCAACCAACTCTTTGCCAGAAACACCCATGCATCTCAGCAGCGAGAAGTGTCTTTGACGAGAGAGTTCTCCTGCTAGGGTTGCAAAGAAAAGACCAAATACAGCAATGATAAGAGTAATGTTGCCTAGCGTGCCAGCGATGGCGAACGTGTGATCAAATACTCTCATGGCTTGATTGTAGATATTGCTGTTGTCGAATACGCGGTCTTGTGGCAATCGGAAGACATTTTCTAAACGATTCTTCAACCCTTCTCCATTCACGCTGTCTTTCAGCAATACGCCTAACCCTACGTTACCCGTTCCGGCAAACGCATAAAGCCAGTTTCGATGGGACATCATCACTTGGTTGTATGGGTTGCCATAATCGTAGTACACACCCACGACTTGCCAACCTTCACCCAGTGGCGCTTGCAGAT
>NZ_JAWPOJ010000438.1:0-1057 GCF_033344235.1 Vibrio sp. Vb1554
TGAGCACGCAGCTGACCTAGGCAAAAAATAATAGACCTTCACCCTAGCTCAACGGGTGTGATGGTTGGATGTATATATAAAGCAAAAAGCTATAGCGGGAAAACCGCAAACGCCAATCAGTCTAAGTAAAGTCCTATCGAAGCCCAGAGTATATGCTCTGGGCTTTCTTTTATCTTCAATAAATGTGCTCAAATGAGGTAACACCTAGGCGAAAACTTTACCTCTATTTCCCATCGACATCATACAGATTCTGCCTGTTGGCCCTGCTAATATCTTAGCCATAACACTTACTGTAACGTTAGTAGGATGAATCAAAGTGGTTACTCATCTAGAAGTCTGTATTGATAATATTGAATCTCTTCATTACGCCATTGCTGGTGGCGCAACTCGTATTGAGCTTTGCTCATCTCTCGCATTGGGTGGCTTAACGCCAAGCTTCGGTTTTATGCAGCAAGCGGCCAAACAATCTTCTGTGCCTGTGTATGCCATGATTCGTCCACGCCAAGGCGACTTTTTCTATAACGAAGAGGAGCTAGACATGATGCGTTGGGACATCGAAGCCGCCCATCAATCTGGTTTAGATGGAGTGGTGCTAGGCGTACTGACCCAAGAAGGTGATATCCACATGCCGTTTGCCACCGCATTGTGCGAGTTTGCACAAGCACTGGGTCTTGGCATCACGTTTCATCGTGCGTTTGATCAATGTCGCAATGCAGAACAAGCGTTGGAAGATATCATCCATTTAGGTTGCGAACGTATTCTGACTTCAGGCCTCGCTCCATCTGCACCAGCAGGCGAGAGCGTACTTAAATCTCTTGTGGAACAAGCCCAAGGGCGCATTGCGATCATGGCCGGGGCGGGAGTGAATGCAGACAACGTCCGTCATTTAGTCAAAAACACGAACGTGCAAGAAGTCCATCTTTCAGGCAAGACCACACGCCCTAGCCAAATGACCTTTGTTGCTGAACAAAGCAAAATGGGCGCTTCAGATGTCGATGATTTTGCGATTCCTATTACCAGTACTCAAGCCATCGCCAACGTCGCAGCAGCTCTCAAA
>NZ_JAWPOJ010000439.1:0-1057 GCF_033344235.1 Vibrio sp. Vb1554
CATGGTTACAACGGCCATGCGATACGAACAACCTTCTGGCGGTAGGTAGAAGTCTTCAATCTCTGGGAATTGCTTTTGCAGAATTGGCACGAATACTTCATTCAGTGCCACGCCTAATACCGCCGGCTCATCTGGTGGACGACCAGTATAGGTACTGTGATAAATTGGGTCTTTACGCATGGTGATGTGCGTAATGGTAAAGACGTGATGCTTTTCTTTTTCGTTATAGTAGCCAGTGTGATCGCCGTAAGGGCCTTCATCGGCAAACTCGTTCGGGTCGATGTACCCTTCCATGACGATTTCAGCACTTGCTGGGACTTCCAAATCGTTACTGATGGATTTGACCACTTCGGTTTTACTGCCACGCAGCAAACCAGCAAAGGCATATTCTGATAACGTATCCGGCACTGGCGTCACCGCACCAAGGATAGTGGCAGGGTCGGCACCAAACGCCACGGAAACTGGGAACGGCTTACCCGGGTTGGTTTCCATCCAATCACGCAAATCTAACGCGCCACCACGGTGAGCTAGCCAACGCATGATGATTTTGTTTTTGGCGATTTTTTGTTGGCGGTAGATACCGAGGTTCTGACGTTTTTTATTCGGCCCTTTGGTGACCGTCAAACCCCACGTTAATAATGGTGCTACGTCTTCCGCCCAACAACTCATCACCGGAATTTTATCCAAATCGACTTCGTCACCTTGCCATACAATGTCTTGGCATGGCGCTTTACGCAGTCGCTTGGCTGGCATATTCAACACTTGCTTGAATACTGGCAGTTTTTCCAATGCGTCTTTGAAGCCTTTTGGTGGCTCAGGTTCTTTTAAATAAGCCAGCAGTTTGCCGACTTCGCGTAACTCTTTTACGTCTTCGCGTCCCATACCTATCGCGACACGCTCTGGCGTACCAAACAGGTTGGTCAGAACAGGAACGTTGTAGCCGATTGGATTTTCAAACAACAGCGCAGGGCCTCCAGCACGTAAGGTGCGGTCGCTGATCTCTGTCATTTCGTAAGCGGGATCGACAGGGTGAGTAATGCGTTTAAGTCGACCTTTC
>NZ_JAWPOJ010000440.1:0-1057 GCF_033344235.1 Vibrio sp. Vb1554
ACTCATCCTAAGCTACCAAATCTTCATCCTGAAGATACCTAGTCCATTAGGCTTTTTTCCTGTTCCCGCCAACATCCTGTCGACACAATCAGTATTGATGTTTTGCTGATTACTCTCAATCAGCTAGGTAAAAAAACTTTGGCAGCGAATATTATGAAAAATACTATAAGTTTTAATTTTCAATTGGTTATATGCATTTTTTGATTTTATCTTAGTCAAAGATGGTCGTTTTGCTTACATCGCTTGTGAGAGATCTCGCACAAGGTGTCGAGCAAATGTCCGAATTGGCGTCGTTTTTATCCTGTTTAAGAATTTGCTCAAGATCACAACTCGATTTGTAACCATAAAATTTGGCGATGGTGTTAGGTGGGATTTCCATTTCTCTGATAGCGAATTTTGCCCATTCATCGCGTGTCTTGTGCAGGGTTTGGCGTAGCTTGATAGTGAAGTGGCTCATGAAAGCTTCCTTAGTTAGCTTGTCTTTACAAGGCAAGAATAAGGAGAGGGGCAACACCAAGTTGATAGTATGCCGTTTAATATCAATACTATTTCGGCGTGATGAAGATTATGTCGGCAATACTGATATTATTTGAGCGTGAAACAATACTATCTTGTGGAGTAGCCAATGGCGCACATCGAAAAAGTACCGCAGAGACCAGGTTTTTCTTGGCGCTATCGTCGCATTGATGAGGTAGAGAAAGAGTACGACCTCCATTTTCACGATGATGTGTTTGAGTTGGTCATCCATCGACACTTCACTGGCAGTTTGCATATTGGTCATCACGAATTAGAAGTGACTCACAACCAAATGCTATTGATCGCGCCTGGTGTGCCTCATTCAATTCACTCCACATTGGTCGAAAGCAAGTGCGAGACTCATGTGATTTGGTTTAAGCGTGAGTGGATTGCCAATTTGATGTTCTATTGCGCAGAGCTTAGAAAGCTTGACCCGCTTTTAAAGGCGGCCAATAAAGGTGTGGTGTTTTCTGAACGGACAGCTCAGCACGTTGTGGATCTTCTGCATGAGCTCATGACGTTTCCTGCAATGGAGCAACTA
>NZ_JAWPOJ010000441.1:0-1056 GCF_033344235.1 Vibrio sp. Vb1554
GTTTCTCTATGAAACTTTGTTGATTCATATCAGGATCACGAATCTTAATAAGTATTGATGGAAAGATAGTCAATAAGCGCTTGTTTGTCGTTAAGATCAAAACGTTTTTTCGACTCTTACCAATCTTGTGCTTTTTGCTCTTTTTCTGGCCCAAATACCACCGACAATGGATCTTGATGGATCAATACATCCGCCTCTGGGAACAATGCCAACAAATTATCTTCCACTTTATCGGCAATATAATGCGCCTCAATTAAACGCAAGTTGTCATCCAATTCCAAATGCAATTGAATAAAACGTGTTGGACCAGACATACGGGTACGCAACTGATGTACACCCAACACGCCTTTCACGCTCAAACAAGCTTGGTTAATTTGCTCAAGCTCTTCATCGGGCAGCTTTCTGTCGAGCAACGTTTGAATCGCTTCGCTGACCATTTTGAAGGCGCTGTAAAGAATGAAGATACCAATACCAATCGCGAAGACCGCATCCGCTTGCGTTACACCAAAATAGCTGAGCCCAAGCGCGACCATGATCGCCCCGTTCATGTATAAATCCGTTTGGTAGTGCAACGAATCTGCCGCGATTGCTTGGCTGCCCGTGATGCGCACCACGCGTTTCTGGAACATGACCAAACCAAACGTCACCATCATCGCAAACAAGGAGACATACACACCCAGCTCCGGCGCGTTCAGTTCGTGTGGCCTGAAGAAACGATCGATACCGTTTAGGATCAAAAATACCGCAGAGCCGGAGATAAACATCGCCTGTGCCAACGCAGCGAGAGACTCGGCCTTACCATGCCCAAAAGTGTGTTCTCTGTCGGCTGGTTGCAGCGAATAGCGAACTACCACCAAATTCACCACTGAAGCGGCGATGTCCAGCATCGAATCAATAAGCGATGCCAATAGGCTGACCGATCCCGTCACCCACCATGTGATGACTTTTACAATGAGAAGAAGCGTCGCCACTATGGTTGCTGTCCAAGCTGCCGTCGTGACTAAGCGTGCATATTGCTGTTTCATAATCAAAGAGTTAACTCAAACCGTATTTTGA
>NZ_JAWPOJ010000442.1:0-1056 GCF_033344235.1 Vibrio sp. Vb1554
CTTGGTGCTACAGACGTCATCAACCCACAAAAATTCGACAAACCAATTCAAGAAGTGATTGTTGAAATGACGGATGGCGGTGTGGACTACTCATTCGAATGTATCGGTAACGTCAACGTAATGCGTCAAGCGCTTGAGTGCTGTCACAAAGGTTGGGGTGAGTCGGTGATCATCGGTGTTGCGGGTGCGGGTCAAGAGATCTCAACTCGTCCATTCCAGCTGGTTACGGGTCGTGTATGGCGCGGCAGTGCGTTCGGTGGCGTGAAAGGTCGCTCTGAGCTTCCAGAAATCGTAAACCGCTACATGGCGGGTGAGTTTGGCTTACAAGAGTTCATTACTCACACGATGGGCTTGGAAGACGTAAACAAAGCATTTGATCTGATGCACGAAGGTAAGAGCATCCGTACCGTTATCCATATGGATAAGTAATGCTGACTCAGGCTCTCCGTAGGGGGAGCCTGAATTCATTCTGTTGTTAGAGAGTTTATCCATGACCATTGAAAATGTAAGCCAAACCAAAGTGTTTGGCGGTTGGCACAAACAATATACGCACGATTCTAAAGCGCTGAACTGCACCATGCGTTTTGCGATTTTCTTGCCGCCGAATGCAACCAAATCCAACCCAGTACCCGCTTTATACTGGTTGTCGGGCTTAACCTGCACCGATGAAAACTTTATGCAGAAAGCGGGCGCATTTCGTATGGCGGCAGAACTTGGGATTGCCATCATTGCTCCGGACACCAGCCCGCGTGGTGAAGGCGTTGCCGATGATGCAAGTTACGACTTAGGCCAAGGCGCAGGCTTTTACCTCAACGCCACTCAAGCACCGTGGTCACTGCATTACCATATGTACGACTACGTCACGCAAGAGCTGCCAGCCATCATCGAAGCCAACTTCCCAGTATCGGATGTGAAATCAATCTCTGGCCACAGCATGGGCGGACACGGTGCGCTCACCATTGGCCTTAAGAATCCGACACTATACCGCTCGATTTCAGCATTTAGCCCAATCAGCAACCCAATGCAGTGTCCGTGGGGACAAAAAGCATTCACCGC
>NZ_JAWPOJ010000443.1:0-1056 GCF_033344235.1 Vibrio sp. Vb1554
ACACGGCGGTCATGTAGTCTCGTACGCACCACAAGGTCAAGAAGACTTGATCTGGATGAGCGAAAAAGCCATTTTTGATGGCAAAGCAGCATTACGTGGTGGCATTCCTGTTTGTTGGCCTTGGTTTGGCCGTATTGCTGCACCAGCTCATGGCTTTGCGCGTACATCCGAATGGGAATTAGTTGAGCACCGCGAAAATGAAAATGGTGTCATCGTCGAGTTGGCACTGTTCCCAACCGAAGAAACACATCAAATTTGGCCACACATGTTTGATGCGCGTCTTCTTGTCGAAGTGGGTGACGAACTCAAAGTAACGCTGAAAGTTCTTAATATCGATGATGAAGCTTGGACGTTCTCAGGCGCATTACATACTTACCTAAACGTGGGCGATATCAAACAAGCGCAAACAACAGGTATGGGCAATGAGTACATCGACAGCTTGAAAAATAGCGAAGTGTGTCAGGGTGGTGAGGTTCTTCAACTGACTGACACCATCGATCGCGTATACACGCAACCAGAAGCTCAAATTTTAGTGAAAGACCCTGTTCTTAACCGCACGTTGAGCGTAGCGAACCGCGGCCATAACTCCGCAGTACTATGGAACCCGTGGGCGGAAGGTGCACAAGGGATGGGAGATATGGCTGACAATGGCTATGAAACCATGCTGTGTGTGGAATCTGCCCTTCATGCACCAAGTATTGAAGAAGGCAAGACTCTTGAGCCAGGCGAGAGCTACGAGCTCGTGACAGTGATTGCTGCACAATAATCTTCCTAGGCCGGCTCATCCGGCCTTTTTTTGAAATCATTTCCGTTCTTCCTCGGTCACTTTCTAACTAACTCATTGGTTATCTGAGTTTTTTGACAATTTAATTAATAGATATCAAAAAAATTATTCATATAAACCGATAGCATGCCGATACAAAACTCATAAGTTATAAATATATCAGGAAGACATTCCATGTTAGAAAAGTACAGAAATCAAAGTGTTGGCTTTCAACTAAAGCTAGTCATCACTTTGTGCCTAGTAATTGCCTTTTCCAGCATTGCTGCGCTCGT
>NZ_JAWPOJ010000444.1:0-1055 GCF_033344235.1 Vibrio sp. Vb1554
ATGGTGTTAACAACGTAATGTTTCATCTTGCGCCTCCTAGCTAAAAAAATAATCCGTGTGTGAAGTGATATAACTCAACGAGTTATGGCTAAATTGTAAGCGTTGATGAATATATATCAAACAATTTCTATGCTTTCGATAAAAAACAAATCAATACCCTGAAGATAAGTTGCATATGTTTTTTCATATAACATATTCATCTAGGGAATATATAAAACTTCGAGTTTTATAAATCAGAACGTATACAACGAAAAAGAGCGACCAGCAAGGTCGCTCTTTCAATTCGATTCACTCATTGAATTACATCGCTTGATCGGAAATCAAGTTGTGCTTGTTAAGTAGTCGATACATAGTTGCACGCGACACACCAAGTTCTTTCGCCGCATTGGAAACTTGACCAGAGTGCGATTCCAACACGACCAATAACGCATCACGCTCACTCTTTTCGCGAATTGATTTCAAACTGCGTTTTGAATCATTACGTTGCGGCAGATCCAGATGATGCTCTTCAATCATCACGCTGTCAGACATCAACACCGCACGCTTAACTTGGTTCATCAACTCGCGAACATTACCAGGCCAGAAGTAACGAGTCAGAGCTTTCAAAGCGTCCTCTGAGAAACTTTTTGCTTGAGAATTGTACTCTTTAGAGAACTCTTGCAGATAGAAGCGAGCTAGTAGTGCAATATCACTCGCGCGCTCTTTCAAGCTTGGTACGTTGATACGAAGTACATTGATGTAATGGTACAACTCTTCGTTGAAGTCGCCATCAATCAAAGCTTTTTCTACGTCTGACGAGTTAGCAGCAAGAATACGCACATTCACATTCTTCACACCTTCGCGCGTTTCAATCGTGCCCTCTTGCAAAAACCTTAACAGGTTCATTTGCTGGTCTTTCGAAATGGTCAGAATGTCATTAAACAACACAGTACCGCCATCTGCTTGTTCCAACAGACTTGGGCCCATCTCAGCATCCGCAGCAATACCAAAGACTTCCGCTTGGAAACGTTGCTCATTCAAAGCGCGGCAGTTAATCGACATAAAGGGCTTATGAG
>NZ_JAWPOJ010000445.1:0-1055 GCF_033344235.1 Vibrio sp. Vb1554
CCGACAATAATGGTGGGATTAAACGTCCCGATGGAAAGGTAAACGCGATAGATACTGACTATCAAATTGGTCAGGATAACGTTGCGTTAAAAGTCGGCCCATTCGGCTTAGACATTCACAACCGAGTTTTCGCAATTTCTGGGATGACTATCGTCCTCTTTGTTGTGGCAACGCTAACTTTTCGCCAACAAGTTGAACCCTTTTTCGCTGGCTTACGTGCTTGGCTAGTATCCAATCTTGACTGGTTCTTTCTTGCTTCTGGCAACGTATTTGTCATTGTCTGCTTGGTCTTGATTGTGACACCGCTTGGCCGAGTTCGAATTGGTGGTACTGAAGCGACACCAGATTACTCTTATGCAGGATGGCTAGCGATGTTGTTCGCAGCCGGTATGGGCATCGGATTAGTGTTCTTTGGTGTGTCTGAGCCAATGTCGCACTTCAGCTCTGCACTTGGCGGCGTGAACATTGAAAATGGTGTGCGCACCGACTGGGCAACACTTGGTGGTGCGGCTGGTGATACAGATGCTGCATCTGCACGGGGTATGGCTGCGACCATTTACCACTGGGCACTTCACCCTTGGTCGATTTATGCGTTGTTGGCCCTTGGCTTAGCGATTTTTTCGTTCAACAAAGGGTTGCCACTGACCATGCGTTCCATCTTCTACCCGCTGTTTGGCGAACGAGTTTGGGGCTGGGTAGGGCACATTATCGACATTCTTGCGGTTGTTGCGACGGTATTTGGTCTGGCGACATCGCTCGGCTATGGCGCTTCACAAGCAGCAACAGGTTTGAACTTCTTGTTTGGTGTGCCAATGACCGACACAACTCAAGTCGTGTTGATTGTAGTGATCACGGCATTGGCGCTGATCTCGGTGGTTGCAGGCCTTGATAGTGGGGTAAAACGTCTGTCTGAAATCAACATGATTCTGGCGGCGATGTTGCTTTTCTTTGTAATCATCGTTGGCCCAACAATGGCGATTCTGACTGGTTTTTTCGACAACATTGCATCGTACATCACTAACATTCCCGCATTGTCTATGCCGTTTGAACGTGAA
>NZ_JAWPOJ010000446.1:0-1054 GCF_033344235.1 Vibrio sp. Vb1554
GGCTTTGTTGCGTAATTCAGACGAGAAACCAAACCTCCTAAAGTTGAGCGACTTTTATACAATATACTGAGTTTCAGGCATACCAAGCCCTGTAAGTTTGTTCAGTGCTTTGATCATGGCGTAAGTCTCGCCAACCTGAGCGTTGTAATTTCTTAGACTTAATTTCCCACCTAGCAACTGTTTTACTCGGTACATTGCGGTCTCTGACAGAGAGCGCTTATGATAGCCATACCGCTTTTTCCACTTCTTGTTGGAGCCGTAGAGCTTCTGGCAACCTACCGCTAAGTTACGAGGGTGCCCTTGTTCCCAGAAGGCTGCTCCTTCTCTTGGCGGGATGAGCGGAACAGCTCGCTTGATCCGTATGGCATCATGGCAATTCCTTGTGTCATAAGCGCCATCGCCTGATATCTCAATGATTTTACGACGTGTTTGCTTGAGTAAGTTGGGGAGCACTTCGGCATCAGTTACGTTAGATAAGCTCAGCTCTGCTGCGACTATTTCGTGGGTGCTTGTATCTACCGCGATATGCAGCTTACGCCAGACTCTTCGCTTCCCATCAGTTCCATGCTTCTTGACCTTCCATTCACCTTCGCCATAAACCTTGAGGCCAGTGGCATCAATGGCCAGATGTTGTATTGCTCCTCTGGTTTTGGTTTTAAATGAAACTTCAACTTCCTTAGCTCGGCGGCTTATACAGGTGTAGTGCGGGCAAACAAGCGGGATGTTAGCCAGCTTAAATACGGAGTCTAGAAAACCTTGCAGCGCTCTCAAGGGCATAGAGAAAACGCGTTTCACCATCAGTGCAGTAGTAATGGCTAAGTCGCTGAATCGGCGAGGTCTACCACGCTTGCCTTGTTTGTTTTGCTTCCACTCAGCTATCGCTTCCTCATCAATCCAAAAGGTCAGAGAACCACGGTTGATTAAGGATTTATTGTACTGCTTCCAGTTAGTTGTTTTGTAACGAGGTTTAGGCATGAGGCTACGACGATTGATGGGCGTAGCCGCTCAGATCGTAGTTTCTTGATTTAGTTCCATCGAATTACGCAACAAAGCC
>NZ_JAWPOJ010000044.1:0-30431 GCF_033344235.1 Vibrio sp. Vb1554
GTGACTTTCGTCTCACTCCGTGTCGGTGGATGCGCAGTATAGGGAGTTGAGAAATTAGTACAAGCGTTTTTTGCAAAAAAACTCTCAACCGAACAAATAACGAGCACTCTGCATAAATACTCAACGATCTTATCTCTCTTGGTTCTTTTTTCTCTTTCTATCTATATAAAGACGAAAAAAGAGCAGAACGATGACGAACTGCTCTTTTGGTCTTTGCTTTTTATTTGGGGTACTTCAGGTGAAGTCTTGGAAAAGTGTTTCTTCTATATAGAAGAAAAGATCAGAGCATCCTTGCCCTTCTCTTTACGACAGATTAGTTAGGGGTATATCTAAATGTCGTTATTGTTCGATGACGCATTGAGCTCGTAAGAGTGGAGCATGCTTGCATTCCCAATGGCGTCATCTTCGAGAGGAACTTAGTTCTTCAATACTTTTACGGTGTAGCTACCATCTTTTTGTTGGTATAGACCGTGGATGTCGGTTTCGAAACCTGGGTAATGCGCACCGATCTCACAAAGCATTTCTAGGAAGTCCAGCACAGGGCGAGACTCTTGAGTCACCATTTCACCAGGAAGTACTAGTGGCACACCTGGAGGGTAAGGAAGGATCATGTTCGCACTTACGCGGCCAACCATTTCTTCCAGTTTGATTTCTTCGATGTTGCCACGAAGCTCTTCTTGCCATGCTGCGTGTGGTGTTACTTTCATTTCTGGAAGTACATCGAACGCTTTGTACATTAGCTCAGGTAGGTTATATTTCTTAGTTAGGTCATGAATCGCTTGTGCTAGTTCTTGAACACGCATGCCTTCATAAAAGCTTGGGTCTTCGTTGTATAGCGAAGGTAGGAAGCTCTTGATGGTTAGGTTCAAGTCGTAGCCACGTTTAAATTCAGTTAGACCGCGTAGCAATTGCATTGCTTTTGATTTGTCGATACCGATTGAGAATAGGAACAACAAGTTGTATGGACCTGTTTTCTCTACCACGATGCCGCGCTCGTCTAGGAATTTAGCCACCAGCGAAGCAGGAATACCTGATTCTTCTAGTTCGCCTTCTTTATTCATCCCAGGAGTCAGTAGCGTTACTTTGATTGGATCAAGATACATGTGGTTGTCATCCATGTTCTTGAAGCCGTGCCATGTGTCGCTAGGGTCTAGTTTCCAACATTCCGTGGTATCGATGTTTTCTGGTTGCCATACATCGAAGAACCAGCTGTCGCTTTCTGCTTCTAGGCGTTTGATCTCTTTACGGAAGCGGATTGCGCGATCGATAGAGTCTTGCATCAACTTCTTACCAGTGTTGCCGCGCATCATTGCCGCTGCAGTTTCAGTAGAAGCAACAATGCCGTACTGAGGTGAAGTTGAAGTGTGCATCATGAATGCTTCGTTGAAAGATTCTTTATCAAAGTCACCTTTCACGTGAATCATTGAAGCTTGTGAGAACGCAGCCAACAGTTTGTGTGTTGATTGTGTTTCGTAGAACACTTTGCCTGGCATCGCTTCACCACTCATACCACATTTACCTTCGTAAATTGGGTTGAAGTTAGTGTAAGGCACCCAAGCACTGTCGAAGTGGATGTGTTTACAATCTAGCGACTCTTTGATGAATTGTGTGTTGTACAGCAAGCCATCGTAAGTTGAGTTAGTCACTACTGCGTAAGTTGGTGCTGTTGCACCTGGTGTTTTCGCCACTTTCTCTGCAATGACATCGCGGCTGAATTCGCTTTGTGGAATACCACCAAGGATGCCGTATGCGTTACGAGTTGGGCGGAAGTAGATTGGTGTCACGTCGCTCATCATCATTAGGTGAGTCAGAGATTTGTGACAGTTACGGTCAATCAGTACTGTGCTGCCAGCAGGTGCTGAGTACATACCAACGATTTTGTTCGATGTAGACGTACCGTTAGTTACGATGTACGAGCTGTCTGCATTGAATGTGCGTGCGATGTATTCTTCTGCATCTTTATGTGGACCTGAGTGGTCTAGTAGAGAACCTAGTTCAGGCATTGAGATTGATACGTCCGCTTTGAATGTGTTTGGACCGTAAAAATCGTAGAAGATGCTACCAGCAGGGCTTTTCTGGAATGCAGTACCGCCCATGTGACCTGGAGTACAGAAGGTGTATTTACCTTCTTCTACGTATTTGAATAGCGCTTTAGTGAATGGAGGCATGATGGCATCTTTGTATGCCTCAGTCGCTTGGTTGATTTTGATAGCGATGTCGTCAGCCATACCTAAAGCGTACTCGAAGAAGCTCACGTTTAGACGTAGGTCTGTTAGTGAAATGTCTAGAGTAGACTGTTCGTTAGCAAATGCGTGAACAGGCAGTTTTTCGTTGATTTGGCTGATACGTTCACATAGCTCAAGTGAGTATTTATCCCAGTCGAACAACACACCGCAAATGCGTGGGTTCATCTCAATCATTTTGATCAAGTCTTTATCATCTACTGGGTAAACCACTTCGTAGCCCGCTTTCTCAAGAGCAGCGTGAAGTTGACGAACTGGCTCTTCTTTAAAGAACACACCCATGTGGTTCAAGATAGCGAATATATTCATTTGGACATCTCCAAGGCGAATGAGGGCGCTCTTTGCCATTTACAGGCAATGAGTAAGGTGAGCGCCGCGTGAATTTGGGTTTTATGGGCTGGCACCGTAGTGCCAGCGTTTTGGGGATTAGTTGCTTGCTTGGGCAGGCATGTCTTCAGCGTGCATTTTCACGTACTGAGCAAGACCTGCTTTTTTGCTGTAGAACATCAAGATAACTAGAGACACGATGAAGGTTGCTGTTAGCGTACCGCCCTCTGCACCTGCTAGTGCGATGAAGCAGAACAGACAAGCCACACCAGAGAACAGCATTACGAAGCCGTTGCGTGTTGTCATACCTTCGAAGCGAATCAAGTTAATGCTTGAGTAGAAGTAAGGCAGCATTGTTAGTAGAACTGCGTCAGTCGTTAGCTGGTTGAACAGGTCTGATGCGTGTGCTGTTTTAGAGCTGAAGAACATCAGTACAACCATCAGTGCAGTCATCTTGATTGACGCAAGGATTAGACCTTTCTTAGGCACACCGTTTTTGTCAGTTTCGCCGTAGATTTTAGGGAAGTTGCCATCGCTTGCTGCACGTTTACCAGCCTCGCCCACCAGCATCATCCAAGAACCTAGCGAAGTGAAACATGCTAGTGCTGTGAATGCTGATACGAATGGTGCAGTCCAGCTACCGAATAGCTCAGTGGTTGCCAATGCAAATGGCGCACCTGATGCCGCAACTTCTGACGCTGGGAACATGCCGCTGATCATTTGAGTTGATAGGATGTAAATCACACCTGCGATACCAGTACCTAACATAGTTGCTAGTGGTACAGTACGTTTAGGGTTTTCTACCATACCCGTCGATACCGCTGCTGATTCCACACCTACGAATGACCATAGACAGATAAGAACCGCTGTTACTACCGCGTGGCTGTCAGTGCCTGCTGATACGTTCCAGTTTTGGCTGTAAAGCGCAGTATCGAAGTGCGTCCAACCAAATGCAGCTGTACCAACAACTGGGATAAGGATAAGAACTAAACCAAGCGTACATAGACGGCTTACCCAGCTACCACCAAGTAGGTTGACGAAAGTGAAGATCCATACCGATGCAATCGTCGCAATACCTGCTGGAATTGGGTTATTAAGCACAGGGAAGAATACTGAAAGGTAAGAAACACCTGTAATGGCAATAGCCAGGTTACCAATCCAGTTCGCGTGGTAATAAAGAACGCCCGTTTGGAAACCAAATACCGGAGACACTTCGCCAGCATAAGCGATAGGACCACCTTCTTGTGGGTTTTTGGTTGCCAGACGAGCGTAAACGAACGCCAGACTCAGTGCACCGACCAAACAGATCAGCCAACTGAAGATTGAAACAGAGCCTACAGAGGCAAGACTAGAAGGTAATAGTGCAATACCACTACCCATCATGTTACCGGCTACGACACCCGTACAGGCAATAAGGCCGATTTTTTTCGCATTCGATGACATAACATCTCCAAATCTATTCTACTCGAGTCAACATGACTCAAACTGAATGGTTATTAGCGAGATGCTATGAGGAGGAACCTTCTCGACCTCGCTAAATTTCGAAGTGAAGACTACGCCCAAAAATCGGGAAAAAAATAAACTTGGTGTTATCAATAAAATGATTAGTTCATCAACATCAAGTTGAGATAAACATGATAAACACAAAAACATAAAACTATATTATTCATACAGTTACAAGAAAAACATCAAACCTTCTACCGATAGATAAACTCTCATCAACTCGTTGGTCATCGCGATAAAAGTTATCAACCTCTATCAACTTCCCCATCCCGAAGGGTTAATTCCCTGAAGTGTTGATTCCATAAATCTCTCCCTGATCGCGCTTCTTGACCCAAGTCAATATTCATCTCGCATGCAAGAAGGCACCAAAATCATTCTCGCCACATAACTCATCCAGACACTTCATACAATCAATAGAGATAGAGATAGAGATAGAGATAGAGATAGAGATAGAGATAGAGATAGAGATAGAGATAGAGAAGCAAAGCGGGTATGTATTCCCGTTGCAAGCTTGCGTTGTTAGCTCCTTCGTAAGTCATTGCCCCACCGCCTCACCCTTTTCACTTTTCGACAGCGACAAAAAAGCCCCTCACCGAAATGAGGGGCTAGCATTAGACTGACGTTGAGTCCGAGAGAATTAAAGCATTCGAACGACAGAAGGGTGAACGGCGCGATACATGGCGTAATCAATCGCCTTCATGTTACTTGGGAAGACCAAGTTTTCGCACAGCAGGTACGTCTCAACCGACGTATCAATATAGAAAGCTTCACTGTAAGACTCACTGGCTAAATCCAGATCACCATCCAATTCGGCGTGCTTACCGCGAATCACATAGGAAAGCACTGAATCACGTAACCTCAATGCCTGTCCGAGATGCCGCTTGGCTAACGCCATGTCACCAATGATGGTTTCGTGCAGTGCTAAAGCTTCATAAATTCGCGGTTGAATTGGCCCCACCATCATTTTCACATTAGTCTCTAGTGCTTCACTGAGCTGCTGCATTCGCCCTTTCTTCAACTCCTGTGAGAAATCAAGTGCCTTTTGTACATGGTAAGCAATCAACAACTCAGCTTGAACGTAAGCATTATCCGGCTCGATTTCTAAAATGTTTTCCATCAAGTCGATACCTTGGCGGAATTGTTTAGTATCAGAGACATTAAGGTAATGGTTAGCCTGAACAAACAACTCCAACGCGTCGGGATTCATTGGCATTCCCGCCACCAGCATCGTAGATTTCAATTTGGCATCCGATACTTTCAGCACTTGCATCAAATCCAACGACGCTTGTTGAAGCACTGTCTTTAAATGACTACTGGTTAACGCGTATTGACGACTAAACAACACTTTTTCAGATGAGTTATTGCGATATTCCACCTCTAAAAAGCTGCCACCGTCATTCTCACGAACTCTCACCACAACCGATTTACCAGGTACAATGCCAGAAGTAAACGACGCCTTCTTTAGCATGACTCGGTAATCACTGACTTGAGCAATGTCGGACATCAACTTTTGGGCGAATCCGTCTGCCAAATCGTAGCTTAATCCTTCACTCGTAAAATTATCTTGAAACTTGAACTCAATCAGATGGGTATCGATGGCTTGGGTAATACGCACTTCCGATTGCTTGTAGGTAAACACGCCCATCACTACGACCAACATACTGATCCAGATGAAGTTCATAATTCCCAATCGCCAAGGACTGATTTTGTTTTTGCTCTGAGGGGCTTTTTTCTCTTTTGACATCTCGCAGACCGCGCGAGTTAGAGGACCGGCAGGAAAGGTAACGGCTGGTGCTATAGGTAGACAATCCTCTTCCGATTCTTCAACCGAAGGTGGGATCTCTTCATTTTGCCGACTTGTGACAAACTCTTCATGCGTCATAGCAACCACGTTAGCTACCAGCTTATAGCCACGCTTGGGCACCGTGATAACGTAGTTGGTATTTTCCTCTCGACCGTCACGTAGTAGCTTACGCAACTCAAAGATGGATTGAGTCACCACTTGATCGGTCACAATCGCTCCAGCCCAAACGTACTGAATCAATTCCTCGCGGTTGAACACCTCATTCGCATGCTCCGCTAAGAAGTGCAAAAGATTAATTAAGCGTGGCTCAACAGTAACTTCCCTATCTTGTCGATACAGCTTATTTTCATCAACGCTCAAAACCCAGTCATTGATTTGAAAATAGACTCCAACCATGTATGAAAACTCTCGTATCTACAGACAGCGTTACGGTAGGAATCAGACAATGGTCGATTCCTACAAGTAACTAAAGGCAAGATTATAGGTGGGAAAGCAGCGTGTACCTAGAAAAGCAAGTTGCCAAAAATGCAAACTTAAGTTAAGTGATTCAAGAATGAGACTACTCAAGTGCTGCAAGGATAGAGCAATGTGTGGCGTCATCGTCTGTATGACCACAACAAGCATCATTAATCTTCTTCAAAGCTCGGCGAATTTTCGTCAGCTCGTTAATTTTCCCATCAATCAGCTCTAACTTAGCAGAAGTAATGGCTTTTACCTCTGCACAGCTGTGTTCTGTCGCTTCTAACTTAATTTCTAACAGGTCTTTAATTTCATCCAGACTCAAGCCAAGATCTTTACCTTTGAGGATAAAGTGCACCTGCTTTTGATTCTCTTCATCATACAATCGGTAGCCTGACTCACTTCGTCCTGCGGGTTTTATTAGCGCGTTTTTCTCGTAGAAACGCAATGTATCGGCAGTCACACCACAACGTTTTGCCAGTTCACCTATCTGAAACATAACTTTCCCTATTAACTATCTCGTTACTTTTAAAGCTAAAGAACGACTTTTTTGCAATTATTTTTGAGATGCCAAACGATTGCGCGAGCTTTTTTGTAATAAATTGGTTAGAATACGCGCCATCAAATGTGGAGACTGTTTTCTAATCAGAAAACACCCTGCAAAGGTCTTTACCAAAACTGGCCAATATTTTACCCCAAGAGGTAAAAACAAGTTCATTTTTGGCAAACATCTTTAACTCCGTGAATTTGAGGAAAATGGAAGCATGAATAACGCTCGTCCTATTCGCCGTGCGCTTATCAGCGTATCAGACAAAACAGGTATTGTTGAGTTTGCGCAAGCTCTTGCTGAGCGCGGTGTCGATATCCTATCTACTGGTGGTACAGCTCGCCTACTTGCCGAACAAGGCATCGCCGTAACCGAAGTCTCTGACTACACTGGTTTCCCAGAAATGATGGACGGCCGCGTTAAAACGCTTCACCCAAAAGTTCACGGTGGTGTGCTTGGTCGTCGTGGCCAAGATGATGACGTGATGGAAAAGCACGGCATCAACCCTATCGATATGGTTGTCGTAAACCTATACCCATTCGCAGAAACCGTTGCCAAAGAAGGCTGTACACTAGCCGACGCTGTTGAAAACATCGATATCGGCGGCCCAACAATGGTTCGTTCTGCAGCGAAAAACCACAAAGACGTGACTATCGTTGTTAATGCAGGTGATTACGGCCGCGTAATTACAGAGATGGACGCAAACGACAAATCTCTCACTCTCGAAACTCGTTTCGACCTAGCTATCGCAGCATTCGAGCACACAGCATCTTACGACGGCATGATCGCAAACTACTTCGGCACTATGGTTCCATCTTACGGTGAGAACAAAGACGGTGATGAAGAGAGCAAATTCCCTCGTACGTTCAACCAACAGTTCGAGAAGAAGCAAGACATGCGCTACGGTGAGAACAGCCACCAAGCAGCCGCATTCTACGTTGAAGCAAACCAACAAGAAGCATCCGTTTCTACTGCTCGCCAAATCCAAGGTAAAGCCCTTTCTTACAACAACATCGCAGACACGGACGCAGCGCTTGAATGTGTGAAAGAGTTCAACGAGCCAGCATGTGTAATCGTAAAACACGCAAACCCATGCGGTGTTGCTCTAGGTAAAGACATCCTAGAAGCGTACAACCGTGCTTACCAAACTGACCCAACATCTGCATTCGGCGGCATCATTGCATTCAACCAAGAGCTAGATGCAGAAACGGCAACCGCTATTGTTGAGCGTCAATTCGTTGAAGTAATCATCGCACCTTCTGTTTCTGCAGAAGCGATTGAAGTGGTTGCCGCGAAGAAGAACGTGCGTCTACTTGAGTGTGGCGAATGGACAACTAAGACAACTGGCTTTGACGTGAAACGCGTGAATGGCGGTCTACTGGTTCAAGACCGTGACCAAGGCATGGTAAGCCTAGACGACCTAAAAGTGGTTTCTAAGCGCCAGCCAACAGAAGAAGAGCTGAAAGATGCACTGTTTTGCTGGAAAGTAGCGAAATACGTGAAATCTAACGCGATCGTTTACTCGAAAAGCGACATGACTATCGGTGTAGGTGCTGGCCAAATGAGCCGCGTTTACTCTGCGAAAATCGCGGGCATCAAAGCTGCAGACGAAGGTCTACAGGTTGAAGGTTGTGTAATGGCATCAGATGCATTCTTCCCATTCCGTGACGGTATCGACGCGGCTGCAGAAGCGGGCATCAAGTGTGTTATCCAACCAGGTGGTTCTATGCGTGATGACGAAGTTATTGCAGCAGCAGACGAACACGGCATGGCGATGATCTTTACCGGTATGCGTCACTTCCGCCACTAATTTAAAACACAGAATACAGAGCGGATGATAGCTCTTCTGTATTCTGTTAACGAAACGTTCTGTATTCTTATCACCACCGTGATAAAAAGGATTAAAAATGAATGTATTAATTATCGGTTCAGGTGGTCGTGAACATGCGCTAGGCTGGAAAGCGGCACAAAACCCAAATGTTGAGACTATCTTCGTTGCACCAGGCAACGCTGGTACGGCTCTAGAACCAAAACTAGAAAACGTAAACATCGATGTAGAAGACATCGCTGGCCTTGTTGCTTTCGCCAAAGAGAAGGCGATTGAACTGACTATCGTTGGCCCAGAAGCACCATTGGTTATTGGTGTGGTTGATGCTTTCCGCGAAGCAGGTTTGCCAATCTTCGGCCCGACCCAAGTAGCAGCACAGCTTGAAGGCTCTAAAGCATTTACTAAAGACTTCCTTGCTCGTCACCAAATCCCAACGGGTGCTTACGCGAACTTTACTGAAATCGAACCAGCACTTGCTTACGTACGTGAACAAGGTGCACCGATTGTGGTGAAAGCAGATGGCCTTGCTGCTGGTAAAGGTGTGATTGTGGCAATGACGCTAGAAGAAGCAGAAGATGCAATCAAAGACATGCTCGCAGGTAACGCTTTTGGTGACGCTGGCAGCCGTGTAGTGATTGAAGAATTCCTGGACGGTGAAGAAGCAAGCTTCATCGTGATGGTTGATGGTGAGAACGTTCTGCCAATGGCCACCAGCCAAGATCACAAGCGCGTAGGCGACAAAGATACAGGCCCTAACACGGGTGGCATGGGGGCATACTCGCCTGCTCCAGTCGTGACACAGGAAATCCACAACCGCATCATGGAAGAAGTGATTTACCCAACCGTACGCGGCATGGCTTCTGAAGGTCATCCTTACACAGGTTTCCTATACGCAGGCCTAATGATCGACAAAGACGGTACACCTAAAGTGATTGAGTATAACTGTCGTTTTGGTGATCCAGAAACGCAACCGATCATGATGCGTATGCAATCCGATCTCGTTGATCTATGTTTAACTGCGATTGACCAAAAACTGGATCAAGTGGAATCAAAATGGGATCCACGAGCATCGATTGGTATCGTGCTAGCAGCCGGTGGTTATCCAGCAGCGTACAACAAAGGCGACGTTATTTCGGGTCTGCCACAAGTTGAAATTGAAGGCGAAAAAGTCTTCCATGCTGGTACAGATAACAAAGATGGCGACATCGTGACAAACGGTGGTCGTGTTCTTTGTGCAACCGCACTTGGCAACAGTGTATCAGAAGCGCAGCAGCGTGCTTACGAGCTTGCAAAACAGATCAGTTGGGATGGCATGTTCCATCGCAACGACATCGGCTACCGTGCAATTGCACGTGAGCAAGAAAAATAAAAACAACATAAGTTGGCTAAAAAACAAAAGGCGCACTCAGCGCCTTTTTTTATTGTTCTTGTTCGACAGAATTCGAAGCAATGTTTATTCAGAGATCAACTTTGGCCGAGAAACACAATCAAAGTCATCGTCATTGAGCATCAACAGTTCATCGACCATTGCTTTGTTTCGTGACTGCTTGCCGACAAAAGCCACATAACTGTCTACCGATGAGAGACGCTCGATAATAAATTTTGGCAGCGTCTGATTAAACTCGAGTGTCGAGAACACCTTACCTTTGCAGGTTTCAAACGATTGACCATTCCAATAACCTTGAATAAGGCTCTGATTGTTACGAGACTGCGCCTTAACCGATGCCACTACGTCATTCGCTTCTGCTTTGTAGCGCTCTAATTGGTCATGCTGGAGTGGTAAGACTTTACGGTTAACACGATATTGTTGGTAAACCGCTTCGCCATCTTTATTGAAACGGATGTGGATTTGAAAAGGCACCAACTCTTGTTTGGTATCAACTTGCTCGCCTTTTCGAATCAACTCTCGCAACTCACCTTCGTCCCAGCGATAATCACTCTGGAACCAACCATTGTCCCCCATAGTCACATAATCAGCCGCCGTACTCACACGAGTGAGTTTCTCTGTCATCCAGTACAAGCTGCTAGCATCTCCCGCAACTTTACCACCAGAAAAATGCGTGAATTGTTCTAAATTAGGAGTTTCAACCGATGAACAGCCAAAAAGGGTAAGGCTAGATAGGAGAAGTGAAGTGAGTAGATGTTTTTTCATGAAATTGCACCGAGGCAGGATACCTCGGTGCATTCTAACTTAGTTTACTGATTCTTTCAGCGCTTTACCTGCTACGAATGCTGGTACGTTAGCTGCTGCGATTTGAATCTCGTCACCAGTCTTAGGGTTACGACCAGTACGTGCAGCGCGGTGGTTTACTTTGAATGTACCAAAACCAATTAGTTGAACTTGGTCACCCTCTTTAAGTGCGCCAGTTACACCATCAAGAGTCGCTTCAAGAGCAGCTTTTGCTTGTGCTTTTGATAGGTCTGCTTTCTCTGCGATAAAGTCGATTAATTGGGTCTTGTTCATTAGGTTTCCCTTCTCATAGGTTATCGAATTCGTCTCACTCTAAAACATAAATGCCCCATCTGGCAAAGGTTTGTAAGCGATCTTTCGATTTTCTGACGTACTTTTAGCCATAATATGAGTAATAACTCACAATTTGTTACCACATACCCCCTGAAAACCCTTGCTTTCCAAGGTATTTGGACCAATTTATAAGTCACTTTTGCGGTTATAATAGCTGCAAATAACCACTATCAAACTACATTCAAGGGCAACTATGCTGCTGTTATCCATTTATATCTCTATTGCAATCGGCATTTCGTTTATCTGTTCGGTGCTGGAGGCGGTACTGCTGAGTATCAGTCCGAGCTACATTGCGCAGCTCAATCAACAGGGGCATCCCGCAGCTGGGCAATTGGCTAAGCTGAAATCAGATATCGACCGACCACTGGCATCTATTCTGACTTTAAACACCATCGCTCACACTATCGGCGCGGCCACTGCTGGTGCACAAGCTGCGGTTGTATTTGGTAGCGAAGCATTAGGTATCTTTTCGGCAGTGCTGACATTGGCGATCTTAGTGCTTTCAGAAATCGTACCGAAGACGATTGGCGCGACCTACTGGCGTCAGTTGGCACCCACTGCCGCGGTCGCATTGCGTTGGATGGTATGGGCGCTTACACCCTTTGTTTGGTTCTCAGAGCAAATCACCAAGCGTCTTGCTCGTAACCACGAAGCTCCAAAGATGCGTGATGAGCTGTCTGCAATGGCGATTCTGGCACGTGAAAGCGGTGAGTTTGCCGAGGGTGAATCAAAAATCTTAAGCAACTTGCTTGGCATCCAAGATGTACCCGTAACGCAGGTTATGACGCCACGACCAGTAGTATTCCGTGTCGATGCCACAATGACCATCAATGAGTTCCTAGAAAAACACAAAGATACGCCTTTCTCACGCCCATTGGTTTACAGCGAACAGAAAGATAACATCATTGGTTTTGTGCATCGCCTTGAGTTGTTCAAACTACAACAATCAGGTTGTGGACAGAAACAGTTGGGAGCAATCATGCGCCCAATTCAAGTGGTGCTAAACAATACCACTTTACCTAAAGTATTCGACCAGATGATGACTCATCGCTTACAGCTGGCACTTGTTGTTGATGAATACGGTACCGTGCTAGGTTTGGTAACGTTGGAAGATATTTTTGAACACCTCGTAGGCGAGGAGATCATCGACGAAGCAGATAAAAGCACTGACATGCAGGAGCTGGCTTACCAACGCTGGGAAAGCTGGAAAGAAATGCACGGCGTAATCGAAAGCCGCGATGACGATGAAGAAGATAACGAGCTGGAGAAGCAGGATAAAGAGCCAGAAGCTCAAGAGCCACCGAAACCCGACTCGAAAGAATCGTAATCAGCATTAGGTATAACAGCTTAAACGCACAAACAAAAAAGGCATCCAGTTAGGATGCCTTTTTCTATTTATTCAACAATTAAAGTGCAATACCGATGTTGCTCACACCTTCTTCACGTAGCTCTTCACGCAAATCTTTAATCAAGCTGATGTCACGTTCTACCGCTTCACGCAGCGGACGGAAGATAGCCCACTGGACGTCCCACTCTTCACATACGGCTTCGTTTTCTTTCTGGTTGTCGTTAGTGATTGGCTCTGCGCCTTGTGCTTGCTCTAGATCAGCAACGGTTTGTACCGACTGTTGACTCACTTTAAGCATTGAATCGAAAAGGTAATCGCGGTCCAATAGACCATGCAGTAACGTAGACAAACCCTGACACGCGTCCATCGCTGGGTAAACGCCGTAAAAATCGAACTCATCCGCACTTGGGAACAACTCTTCTAACTTCTCCAATTGACGTTCGAAGTTAATTTTCGCGTTCTTAACTGTCAAAATTTCCCATACACTATCAAGAATCGCTCGGTAAGCACGCGGGTCAGCAAATTCTGTATTCTCACAAAACATCGCATAGTTTGGATACATGCGTTCACACAGACACGCCATAAAGGTAATTTGTTGCCAAGGTTCTAGTTTTTCTAAACGAACCTGAAGAGGATTCTTAAGCATAGTCACTCAATCATTGAAGAAAAAAACAGCGAAAGTGTACTTGATTCATCACAGGGAAAAAAGTTAATGCCGCATTCAAATCAGATTTTCCTGCTCTCAGAGCATCGCGACACCTACAAAACGTTACTGGCAGAGAAAAATCTGCCCGATCTTTGCCTCACCGACCAACCAGAAGCCGCTCAGATCGTACTAGCGGATCCACCCTTACTATCACAAAGCTTAGACGAATTTTCACAGCTTGAATGGGTGCAATCCACGTTTGCTGGTGTCAACGCCTTAACATCCCCTAGCCTTCGTCAGGACTATACTCTAACTAACGTTCGAGGCATCTTTGGTCCACTGATTGCTGAATATGTTTTGGGTTACAGTATTGCCCATTACCGCCACTTTGCCCGATACCACCAGCAACAACAAAACAAACAATGGCAGCCTCACCTATACACGTCATTACAAAGTAAAACCATGGTAATTCTTGGTACCGGTAGCATTGGGGGCTATCTGGGCAACGCCGCTAAAGCAATGGGGATAAAAACTATCGGTATTAACCGCACAGGTATCCCGACTTCAGGCGGCGAGTTTCATCAGACCTTTCATATCAATGAACTAAGTAAGGCATTTGAGCAAGCCGACATCGTTGTGAATACTCTACCAAGTACACCTGAGACGCGACAGTTACTTAATCGTCAAACGCTCAGCCAACTAAATCAGGCGTTATTGTTTAACGTAGGTCGTGGCGACGTATTGGATGAGGCAGGGTTGCTCTTCGCTCTGAAAAACCGTTGGGTAGAACACGCCTTCTTAGATGTGTTTGAGCAAGAACCGTTATCGGTAGAGCATCCGTTTTGGAAACTACCGCAAGTCACCATCACTCCACACATTGCTGCGCTGAGTTTTCCCGAGCAAGTCATCGAGATTTTTGCTGACAACTATCTACGCTGGCGCGATGGGTTTTCATTAAATTATCAAGTGGATTTCGAAAAGGGTTACTGAGAATGTCGTTAGACGAGCTATTGCAGCAAGTGAGGGCCTGCCAGATATGCGCGGATAATTTACCTTTGGGCGCAAACCCTGTCGTACAAGCCGCAAAAGGGGCACGCATCCTAATCATCGGTCAGGCCCCTGGCACACGTGCACACAAAACCTCGATACCTTGGAATGACCCAAGTGGTGATCGATTACGCCAATGGCTCGATATCGACAAAGACGTTTTCTACGACCCAAATAAAATTGCCATTGTCCCAATGGGATTCTGTTATCCAGGCAAAGGGAACTCTGGGGATTTACCGCCTCGTAAAGAATGTGCGCCCACTTGGCATAAAAAGATTCATGAGCAGCTGCCCAATATAGAGCTCACTCTACTAATTGGTCAGTACTCGCAGCAGTACTATCTCACCAACAAACCAAAGACGCTCACACAAACCGTTCAGCAATGGCAAGATTGGGAACCAGACTTTATCCCTCTCCCTCACCCATCTCCACGCAATACATTGTGGTTAAAGAAGAACCCTTGGTTTGAATCTGACGTCGTGCCATACCTTAAAAAACGCGTTCACTCGATGCTTTAGGTTACCCATGATCTAATTGCTTGTTTATCTGTACAAGAAAATTAGAACATAAAAGCAGAAATCATAAGTATTTGTTTATATTAAACTTTAATATCTAGTGTACAGCTAGAGTAGTAATTAGATCATGGTAGGCCAAATACTACTAGAGCTGTACAGCCTTGAGTCTCAGATAGGAAAAATGAATTTTAGGCAAAAAAATACCGGCACTGAATGCCGGCATTTGATTTCAAAAGATCTAACTTACTTGTGGTATGGCTTAGATAGCTCGTGTACCGCTTCCACAAATACGCCCGCGTTTTCTGGCGGCACATCCAAATGGATACCGTGACCT
Source organism: Vibrio sp. Vb1554 (assembly GCF_033344235.1). Classification (NCBI taxonomy): domain Bacteria; kingdom Pseudomonadati; phylum Pseudomonadota; class Gammaproteobacteria; order Vibrionales; family Vibrionaceae; genus Vibrio; species Vibrio sp. Vb1554. The sequence continues at coordinate 15,126 of NZ_JAWPOJ010000044.1, forward strand.
AGGTTGAACACATGACCAGTACCTGCATCACCAAAACCTTCTAGAATACCCGCGACTTCTTCACGGATACGCTCTGGTGAAGCGTAAAGCATTGATGGGTCCATGTTACCTTGCAGAGCCACTTTATCACCGATACGTGCTTTCGCGTCTGCAATGTTGATTGTCCAGTCTAGACCAACCGCATCACAGCCCGTTGCTGCGATTTGCTCAAGCCACATGCCGCCATTCTTAGTAAACAGTGTGACTGGCACGCGACGACCGTCGTTTTCACGAATCAGACCATCTACAATCTTGTGCATGTATTGCAGTGAGAACAGATTGTAATCACGAGGCGTTAGTACGCCACCCCATGTGTCAAATACCATTACCGATTGCGCACCCGCTTTAATTTGCGCGTTTAAGTACTCGATAACGCTGTCTGCCAGCTTATCTAGAAGTAGGTGCAGAGTTTGTGGTTCCGCGTACATCATCTTCTTGATCTTGGTAAACGCTTTAGAGCTACCACCTTCGATCATATACGTCGCAAGAGTCCAAGGACTACCAGAAAAACCAATCAGCGGCACTTCACCCTTCAGGTCTTTACGGATCTGGCGTACTGCGTTCATTACGTATTGCAGTTCACCTTCAGGATCTGGCAAACCAATTTTTTCCACGTCGGCTTTGCATGTAATTGGGTTATCAAAAACAGGTCCTTCACCCGCAGCAAAACGCAAACCAAGCCCCATTGCATCTGGAATCGTTAAGATGTCCGAGAATAAGATCGCGGCATCAAGAGGAAAACGGCGTAATGGTTGAAGTGTCACTTCGGATGCTAATTCTGCATTTCGACACAAAGACATGAAATCACCCGCTTCTGCACGAGTCACTTTGTATTCTGGTAGGTAACGACCTGCCTGGCGCATCATCCATACTGGCGTGTAATCTACCGGCTCTTTTAAAAGCGCACGCAGATAACGATCATTTTTTAATTCAGTCATTCCGTAATTCCAACTGTTAGGCTTTCTGTGAAAGGGGGTATTCTATCACTGATTTAAGTCCAATAGCTGTGTGCTTTGCAACCTGGATCAAGTTATTAACTTTTAAATCAATGCTTAATTTGCACCCAATCGGTATCAGTGTTAAAAATTTGTTCGCTAGCGAAAACTACAATTATAAACTGAGTACTTAGTACTCAGCATCTCATAACGACATCTTACTTACCCCCTCCCTCTCGGAGGGTTTTTTTTATCTATTTATCAGATAATTAGTGTCTATATCTTTCAGCGTCTGCTCGATAAGTGCTCTTGCAATCGTTCCTTTAGGCGCAACAGGCGGCATCTCGTCGATACCAAACCATTGTGCATCAGACAGCTCAGTGTAGTCTGGACTTAACTCTCCCGATTCATAGTCAGCTAAAAACCCCATCATCATACTGGATGGGAAAGCCCAAGGCTGGCTGCCAAAGTAACGAATATTTTTAACGAGAATTCCCGTTTCTTCATGAATTTCTCGAGCCACGCACTCTTCTAAGGTCTCACCGACTTCAAGAAAACCCGCAATAACCGTATACATACCATTTCGATGCCTTGGATGTTGGGCTAATAAAATCTGATTTTCTTTACGTACAGCAACGATAATACACGGAAATATTCTAGGATAATGAAGGGTGCGACATTCACCACACTGCATGGCTAACTGGTTATTATTAAGAAAGTTCCTTCCTCCGCACTGTGGACAAAAGCGCAAACTTTGCGTCATGTGCCCATATTGCACAGCTTTACTTAACAACATAAATAATGGCTCAGGAAAATGCAGGCAGTCACGCAGGGATACTAAGGGTAGATCATGCTCTAAATCGGCCAAGTTAAGCCACAAGACGGGCGAACCAGAATACTCACCAATGGGTCTTGCACTCGTTACTGGCAGTGATAACTGCTCTGCAGACCCGAAGGGCACAGCACCATCCACCAGCCAAATTTCACTTCCTGCAACAACACACCAGTATGCATTTATCGCGCGGTTAACATCACCTTTTCTTAACATTACACCATCCCTTTGCTTGAAGTTCGTTCATTTTACTGGCAATCTAATTTCATACTAGAGTTTATCGTTAAGTAAATGTGCACTCTAAATTCTAGTAAGGACAAGAGTTTGTAATAACTTTACTAACTTTGCTTTGCAAAGGATACGTTCGCCGATGGGCGATCAGATCATGAGGGCATGGTCATGCTAAGAAAATTCAAACAAACACAAGACCAGTGGGGTGGCTCAAGTGATGTCATTGATCACTGGTTAGAGACACGACAATCCCTGATTGTTGAATATTGTAAGCTTGCAGCGCTGCAACCTTGTTCGAAAACCAATGTTATTGAACTCCCATCTCCTTCCGAACTGCAGGATTTCTGTCAGCACCTCGTTGATTACATCTCCGAAGGCCACTTTAAAATTTATGACATGGTTATGGACCGTTGGAAAGCAACCGGCTTTGTCGTGACTAATGAGATCAATCAAACCTATGGTCAAATTGTTCTAACGACTGAACCATTATTGAACTTTAACGATAAGTACTCAGAAGTGACTGAAGATGATGAATTAAATGATTTCGATTCTGATATGTGTCTCATTGGGGAAATTCTTGAGACTCGCTTTGAAGTCGAGGACTATTTGATACAGCAAATCGCAGAAAGCCTGTCTATGCCACCTGGAGCTTAGTATTTGCAAACATTCAGAAATAGAGTGAGAGAAAAGACTGACGATCATCGTCGGTCTTTTTTGTTTCTAGCTTTATCGAAAATCCCACCGGAAGAACAAAGTAGTATAAAAAACTAAAAAGGCACCCGAAGGTGCCTTTTTCTTAAGCTTTTAACGATTACTCGTTATATGACTTACTCTTCAGAAGAGAAACCAGCGTTTAGAAGTGCCGCTAGGTTATCCGTTGCTTGCTCAGCAGAAGGACCATCTTGCGCTTCAGAACGTTTAGCTTGACGCTCTTGGTGGTATGCGAAACCAGTACCAGCTGGGATCAGACGACCAACAATTACGTTCTCTTTCAGACCACGTAGGTCATCACGCTTACCAGAAACCGCAGCTTCTGTTAGTACGCGAGTTGTCTCCTGGAACGATGCCGCAGAGATGAACGACTCAGTCGCTAGAGATGCTTTAGTAATACCTAGTAGTTCACGTTCGAAACGTGCAGGCTCTTTGCCTTCAGCTTCTAGGTTACGGTTAGCGATCTTAACTTGTGAGTACTCAATCTGTTCACCAGGTAGGAACTCAGAGTCACCAGAGTGAGTAATAGTACACTTACGTAGCATCTGACGAACGATAGTTTCAATGTGCTTATCGTTAATCTTAACGCCTTGTAGACGGTAAACTTCCTGTACTTCGTTAGCAATGTACTGCGTTACCGCGTGTACGCCACGTAGACGTAGGATGTCATGTGGAGACTCTGGACCATCTGCGATCACATCACCACGTTCAACTTTTTCACCTTCGAATACGTTCAACTGACGATGCTTAGGAATCATCTCTTCGTAAGCTTCACCGCTTTCACGTGTGATCACTAGGCGACGTTTACCTTTCGTCTCTTTACCAAAGCTCACAGTACCTGTGTGCTCAGCAAGGATTGCAGGCTCTTTCGGCTTACGTGCTTCAAATAGGTCAGCAACTCGTGGAAGACCACCGGTGATATCTTTGTTACCGCCAGACTTCTGAGGAATACGAGCTAGTGTTGCACCAACACCTACTGCTGCGCCATCTTCGATGTTCACAATCGCTTTACCAGGTAGGAAGTAGTGAGCTGGCATATCAGTACCAGGGATCATTACATCGTTACCTTGCTCGTCAACAAGTTTGATAGCTGGACGCATATCTTTACCTGCTGAAGGGCGAGCTGCTGGGTCAGTTACTTCGCTTGAAGATAGACCAGTTAGGTCATCAGTTTGACGAGATACTGTTACGCCGTCGATCATATCTACGAACTGGATGCGACCTGCTACCTCAGTAATGATAGGTAGTGTGTGCGCTTCCCAGTTTGCAACTGTTTCGCCAGCTTGAACTGTATCACCATCGCCTTTGCTTAGTAGCGTACCGTAAGGCAGTTTGTGCTTCTCTTTAGTACGACCAAACTCATCAACGATAGTTAACTCTGTCGCACGAGAAGTGATAACGATCTTACCGTCATCAGCCAATACAGATTTAGCGTTGTGTAGCTTGATAGAACCGTTGTTCTTAACTTGAACACTGTTCTCTGCCGCTGCTGTCGATGCCGCACCACCGATGTGGAACGTACGCATCGTTAGCTGTGTACCTGGCTCACCGATAGACTGAGCAGCAATAACACCCACTGCTTCACCTTGGTTCACTAGGTGACCACGTGCTAGGTCACGACCGTAACATTGTGCACAACAACCGAAGTCAGAATCACACGTTACTACAGAGCGCACTTTCATGCTGTCTACTGAGTTCTCTTCCATGATTTGACACCACTTCTCATCGATCAGGGTGTTACGTGGAATAAGAACGTCTTCAGTGCCAGGTTTTAGTACGTCTTCAGCAACAACACGACCAAGAGCAAGCTCAGAAAGTGCAACTTTAACATCACCACCCTCGATGTGAGGCATCATGTCGACACCTTCGTGAGTGCCACAGTCATGTTCAGTTACAACAACGTCTTGAGCAACGTCTACTAGACGACGAGTTAGGTAACCCGAGTTCGCTGTTTTCAGTGCCGTATCCGCAAGACCCTTACGAGCACCGTGCGTTGAGATAAAGTACTGAAGTACGTTTAGACCTTCTTTAAAGTTCGCTGTGATCGGCGTTTCGATGATTGAACCATCTGGACGCGCCATCAGACCACGCATACCCGCAAGCTGACGAATCTGTGCTGCAGAACCACGAGCGCCCGAGTCCGCCATCATATAGATGCTGTTGAATGACTCTTGCTGTTCCTCTTCACCGTCACGGTTAACTACCGTTTCAGATGAAAGGTTTTCCATCATTGCTTTCGCAACACGGTCGTTGGTCGATGCCCAGATATCGATAACTTTGTTGTAGCGTTCGCCCGCAGTAACAAGACCTGATTGGTACTGTTCCTGGATTTCACGTACTTCTTCTTCCGCTTCTGCGATTTCAGTGTACTTAGCTGCTGGTACAACCATATCGTCGATACCAACAGATACACCAGAAAGTGCCGCGTATGCGAAACCTGTGTACATGATTTGGTCAGCGAAGATTACTGTGTCTTTCAGACCTAGTTTACGGTACGCCTCGTTAAGTAGGTTAGAGATTTGCTTCTTACCTAGCTTTTGGTTAACGATGCTGTACGGTAGACCAGCTGGCACGATTTGCCATAGCATTGCACGACCAACAGTGGTGTCTACCATCTTGGTTTCTGTAGTGCTGTTGCCGTCTTCGTCTACAACAGTTTCTGTAATACGTACTTTAACGCGTGCGTGAAGCTCAGCTTGTTTAGTGCGGTATGCTTTCTCAGCCTCTTCTGGGCCAGAAAGGTACATGCCTTCACCTTTCACGTTGATCTTTTCACGAGTCATGTAGTACAGACCCAATACAACGTCCTGAGAAGGTACGATGATCGGATCACCTGACGCTGGCGACAGAATGTTGTTTGTCGACATCATCAGAGTACGAGCTTCAAGTTGTGCCTCTAGAGTTAGAGGTACGTGAACCGCCATTTGGTCACCATCGAAGTCCGCGTTGTACGCCGCACAAACAAGTGGGTGTAGCTGAATCGCTTTACCTTCGATCAGTACTGGTTCGAACGCCTGAATACCTAGACGGTGAAGTGTCGGTGCACGGTTCAATAGTACTGGGTGTTCACGGATTACTTCGTCTAGGATATCCCAAACGACCGCTTCTTCACGCTCTACCATTTTCTTAGCAGCTTTGATTGTAGTCGCAAGACCACGAGTCTCTAGCTTGCTGTAGATGAATGGTTTGAATAGCTCAAGTGCCATCTTCTTAGGAAGACCACACTGGTGTAGACGAAGGTATGGACCTACTGTGATTACAGAACGGCCAGAGTAGTCTACACGTTTACCTAGAAGGTTCTGACGGAAACGACCTTGTTTACCCTTGATCATATCAGCAAGAGATTTCAGAGGACGCTTGTTAGAACCTGTGATCGCACGACCACGACGACCGTTATCTAGTAGCGCATCAACAGACTCTTGCAGCATACGTTTTTCGTTACGTACGATGATGTCCGGAGCAGCTAGCTCTAGAAGACGCTTCAAACGGTTGTTACGGTTGATCACACGACGGTATAGATCGTTAAGATCAGAAGTCGCAAAGCGACCGCCATCTAGAGGTACTAGAGGACGTAGATCTGGCGGAAGTACTGGAAGTACAGTTAGGATCATCCACTCAGGGTTGTTACCCGATGCGATGAACGCTTCTACCAGCTTAAGACGCTTAGTTACTTTCTTACGCTTAGTTTCAGAGTTTGTTGTCTCTAACTCTTCACGCATTTGTTCTGCTTCAGCGTGCATATCCATAGAACCTAGTAGGTCCTTGATAGCTTCCGCACCCATCTTAGCAGTGAACTCGTCGCCCCACTCTTCTAGACGATCTAGATACTCTTCTTCAGTAAGCATCTGACCTTTTTCTAGATCAGTCATACCAGGCTCTGTTACTACGTACATTTCGAAGTACAGAACGCGTTCGATATCACGTAGAGGGATATCCATTAGTAGACCGATACGAGACGGTAGCGATTTTAGGAACCAGATGTGAGCTACTGGTGAAGCCAGTTCAATGTGGCCCATACGGTCACGACGAACTTTAGTTTGTGTAACTTCTACACCACACTTCTCACAGATAACACCACGGTGCTTCAGGCGCTTGTACTTACCACAAAGACATTCGTAGTCTTTAACTGGACCAAAGATACGCGCACAGAACAGACCATCGCGTTCAGGTTTGAACGTACGATAGTTGATCGTTTCAGGTTTTTTAACTTCACCGAAAGACCATGAACGGATCATGTCTGGTGAAGATAGACCGATTTTGATTGCATCAAATTCTTCGGTCTTATGCTGTGCTTTTAGAAAGTTTAATAAGTCTTTCACAATCAGCTCCTGTAAGGAGTTAAAAGGAGCTCACTCGCTAAAGTGAGCACCTTCTTCCAAATAATCGCTTTGATTCTCTCGACTTTCATCAAGAGAGAAAAGGATTACTCTTCGTCTTCTAGCTCGATGTTGATACCTAGCGAGCGGATCTCTTTCAACAGTACGTTGAACGATTCTGGCATGCCAGGTTCCATGCTGTGGTTACCGTCTACGATGTTCTTGTACATCTTAGTACGGCCGTTAACGTCATCCGACTTAACCGTTAGCATTTCTTGTAGCGTGTAAGCAGCACCGTATGCTTCTAGTGCCCATACTTCCATCTCACCGAAACGCTGACCACCGAACTGAGCTTTACCACCTAGTGGCTGCTGAGTTACTAGGCTGTACGAACCAGTTGAACGAGCGTGCATCTTGTCATCAACAAGGTGGTTCAGTTTCAGCATGTACATGTAACCAACAGTTACAGGACGCTCAAACGCATCACCTGTGCGACCATCAAACAGTGTTAACTGACCTGATGTTGGTAGATCTGCTAGCTCAAGAAGTGCTTTGATTGACTCTTCTGGAGCGCCATCAAATACAGGAGTCGCGATTGGTAGACCGCCACGCAAGTTCTTGATCAGAGTACGTACTTCATCATCAGATAGAGAAGCAATGTCTACTTTCTGGCGAGTGTCGCCTAGATCGTAAACTTTTTGTAGGAACTCGCGGAATTTCGCTAGTTCTTGCTGCTCTTTAACCATCTGGTTGATCTTGTCACCGATACCTTTCGCTGCCAGACCTAAGTGTACTTCTAGGATCTGACCGATGTTCATACGCGAAGGTACACCCAGTGGGTTAAGTACGATGTCTACAGGCTGACCTTTCTCATCGTATGGCATGTCTTCAACAGGGTTGATCTTAGAGATTACACCCTTGTTACCGTGACGACCCGCCATCTTATCACCAGGCTGAATGCGACGTTTAACCGCTAGGTAAACCTTAACGATCTTCAGGACGCCAGGTGCTAAATCATCACCTTGAGTGATCTTACGACGCTTAGTTTCGAACTTCTTATCGAAGTCAGCTTTTAGCTCATCCCACTGCTCAGCAAGTTGCTCAAGCTGAGTTTGTAGTGCGTCATCTTCTAGCGTTAGTTCTAGCCACTTCTTACGATCAGTTGTGTCTAGTTTCGCTTCAGAGTAACCGCCTTCAATCAATACAGCTTTAACACGGTTTAGAAGGCCGCCCTCAAGAATCTGGAATTCTTCAGTTAGGTCTTTCTTCGCTTCTTTAAGCTGCATCTGTTCGATTTCAAGCGCACGCTTGTCTTTCTCTACGCCATCGCGAGTAAAGACTTGAACGTCGATGATCGTACCTGATACAGAGTTAGGTACACGTAGTGAAGTATCTTTAACGTCAGATGCTTTTTCACCGAAGATTGCACGTAGTAGCTTCTCTTCAGGCGTTAGCTGAGTTTCACCTTTAGGTGTAACTTTACCAACTAGGATGTCGCCACCCTTAACTTCAGCACCGATGTAAACGATACCTGACTCGTCTAGTTTAGACAGAGCAGACTCACCTACGTTTGGAATATCCGCTGTGATCTCTTCAGAACCAAGCTTAGTATCACGCGCCACACAAGTCAGTTCTTGGATGTGGATAGTCGTGAAACGGTCTTCTTGAACTACGCGCTCAGATACTAAGATCGAGTCTTCGAAGTTGTAACCGTTCCAAGGCATGAACGCGATACGCATGTTTTGACCAAGCGCTAGTTCACCAAGGTCTGTTGAAGGACCATCAGCAAGAACGTCACCGCGTGATACAGGCTCACCTGGCATCACACATGGGCGCTGGTTAATACATGTGTTCTGGTTAGAACGTGTGTATTTAGTCAGGTTGTAGATGTCGATACCAGCTTCACCTGGTACTAGCTCTTCTTCGTTAACTTTAACAACGATACGAGAAGCATCTACTGACTGGATTACACCACCACGTTTAGCAACTGCAGTTACACCTGAGTCAACGGCTACGTTACGTTCAATACCAGTACCAACAAGCGGTTTGTCAGCTTTCAGTGTTGGAACTGCCTGACGTTGCATGTTCGCACCCATCAATGCACGGTTCGCATCATCGTGTTCTAGGAACGGGATAAGCGATGCAGCGATAGATACAACCTGGTTTGTCGCAACGTCCATGTACTGAGCATGCTCACGAGGGTGTAGACCAGATTCACCTTTCTGACGAGCTGTGATCAGCTCATCTGCAAAAGTACCATCTTCGTTTAGCTTAGCGTTCGCCTGTGCGATAACGAATTGGCCTTCTTCGATTGCAGATAGGTAATCTACTTCGTCTGTTACTACGCCATCTACAACGCGACGGTATGGTGTCTCTAGGAAACCGTACTCGTTACAACGCGCAAACGCAGATAGAGAGTTGATCAGACCGATGTTTGGACCTTCAGGCGTTTCGATAGGACATAGACGACCGTAGTGAGTTACGTGTACGTCACGTACTTCGAAGCCAGCACGTTCACGAGTTAGACCGCCAGGACCCAATGCAGAAATACGACGCTTGTGCGTTACTTCTGATAGCGGGTTGTTTTGGTCCATGAACTGCGAAAGCTGTGAAGAGCCAAAGAATTCTTTAACTGCCGCAGAAATTGGCTTCGCGTTGATCAAGTCTTGAGGCATGATTGCGTCAAGATCGCCTAGGCTTAGACGCTCTTTAACTGCACGCTCAACACGTACTAGACCTACACGGAACTGGTTCTCAGCCATTTCGCCTACAGAACGGATACGACGGTTGCCTAGGTGGTCGATATCGTCCACTTCGCCCTTACCGTTACGGATCGCGATCAGCTTCTTCATCACTTCGATGATATCAGTTTCATCAAGTGTGCCTTGCTCTTGAGCATCTTCACGGCCGATAGAGCTGTTGAACTTCATACGACCAACAGTCGATAGATCGTAACGCTCTTCAGAGAAGAATAGGCTTTCGAATAGAGCTTCTGCAGCTTCTTTTGTTGGCGGCTCACCAGGACGCATCATGCGGTAGATTTCTACCAATGCAGAAATACGATCAACCGTGCTGTCGATACGTAATGTTTCTGACATGAATGGACCGTGGTCTAGATCGTTCGTAAATAGAACTTCTAGCGCTTTGTGGCCTGCCTGAGATAGGTTCGCTAATGCTTCCAGGCTGATTTCCTGGTTAGCGTTAACAATGATCTCGCCAGTTGCTTCATTGATGTAATCTTTAGATGCAACTTTACCAACGATGTACTCAACTGGTACTTCGATGTGATCAACGCCATCTTTTTCTAGTTGGCGGATATGACGAGCTGTTACGCGACGACCCTGCTCAACGTAAACTTTACCATTTGCTTCGATGTCGAATGACGCAGTTTCACCACGTAGACGATCAGGAACCAACTCCATCAATAGAGTTTGGTCTTTCACTTCGAAGTTCACTTTCTCGAAGAAGATATCTAGGATTTCTTCTGTCGACTTACCTAGTGCACGAAGGATGATCGATGCTGGTAGCTTACGACGGCGGTCGATACGAACGTACAAGTTATCCTTAGGATCAAACTCGAAATCAAGCCATGAACCACGGTAAGGAATAACACGTGCGTTGTATAAAACTTTACCTGAAGAGTGGGTCTTACCCTTATCGCTGTCGAAGAACACGCCTGGGCTTCGGTGCAGCTGGGATACGATAACCCTCTCGGTACCGTTGATTACGAAGGTACCATTGTCTGTCATGAGTGGAATTTCACCCATGTAGACTTCTTGTTCTTTAATGTCTTTTACAGTACCTGCTGGCGCGTCTTTATCAAAGATAACTAGGCGTAGTTTTACACGTAGTGGCTTTGAGTAAGTTACACCGCGGATTTGACATTCTTTAACGTCAAAAACTGGCTCACCAAGACGGTAGCTAACGTATTGCAGCTCAGAATTGCCGTTGTAGCTCTGAATCGGGAATACAGAACGGAAAGCGGCTTCAAGACCGTATTGACCTTCAGGATCCTGTTCGATAAATTTGTCGAACGAATCGAGCTGGATCGATAGCAGGTATGGAATGTCCAAAACTTGTGGACGAGTACCAAAGTCCTTACGGATGCGCTTTTTCTCGGTATAAGAGTAAACCATGGGGTTCCTCAGCTCGCTGATAAGTGACCCAAACTGTCCGCCCGCTCCTAGTTACTTAAGGGGGGTAAGGGACAGTGACTAATATAGCTGTTTACTGTAGTGACATTTCATTTCGTAAGAATGAAATGTTTTTTGCATGGATATCAGGCGCTTAAACAGCGGGAAAATTCGCCTATACCCTACAGCGCAAAAAGGCCGGTGGTTAAAAAACCACCAGCCAATTAGCCGTTAGGCTAAGAAACTATGCAATAATTACTTAACAGCAACAGTTGCACCAGCTTCTTCTAGCTGAGCTTTAAGAGCTTCAGCTTCTGCTTTCTCAACACCTTCTTTAAGAGGTGCTGGAGCGCCGTCTACTAGAGCTTTAGCTTCTTTAAGACCTAGGCCAGTTGCGCCACGTACTGCTTTGATTACAGCAACTTTGTTACCGCCAGCAGCTTCTAGGATTACGTCGAATTCAGTTTGCTCAGCAGCAGCTTCGCCTGCAGCAGCGCCGCCAGCTACAACAGCAGCAGCAGCAGAAACACCGAATTTCTCTTCCATTGCTTCGATTAGTTCAACAACTTGCATTACAGACATTTCTGCAACTGCGTCTAGGATTTGCTCGTTAGTAATAGACATAACAATTCTCTTTTAAGTCAACAATAAGTTTATTAAGCAACCAGTAAAAAGCAAGGCTTATGCCGCTGCTTCTTGTTTTTGATCGCGGATAGCTGCGATAGTACGCGCCAGCTTGCCAGCCGAAGCTTCTTTCATGCACATCATTAGGCGTGCAATTGCTTCGTCGTAAGTTGGTAGTGTTGCTAGTACTTCAGCGTCAGTTAAAGCGCCTTCAAATGCAGCAGCTTTGATCTCGAAATCTTTGTTCTCTTTAGCGAAGTCTTTGAAAAGACGCGCTGCAGCACCTGGGTGCTCATTAGAGAATGCGATTAGAGTAGGACCAGTGAAAGTATCAGTTAGACACTCGTACTCAGTACCTTCAACCGCACGACGAGCAAGAGTGTTACGAACAACTCTCATGTAAACGCCAGCTTCACGAGCTTGTTTACGTAGAGAAGTCATCGCGCCAACTTGAACGCCACGAGAATCAGCTACAACTGCAGAAAGTGCACCACTGGCAGCTTCGTTGACTTCAGCAACAATTGCTTTTTTGTCTTGAAGGTTTAAAGCCATCTTGGATTTACTCCTGGTTGTCGTTACACCACTCACTATCATCACGACAGTGAGAGCTATTGAGGTGCTTCCCCAGAAGAAAGTTAACTATATTACATAGAGCTTTCTGTCAGTTCGGGCACCATCTACGTAGGATAATTAAGTTTGCTTTTACACAAACACCTACGGTCTTGGACGGAGACTGGGTCTTAATTCATTTCGAACTAGGAGACAGTTCAAAGAACCAAAGTTCAGCCCCAACCACAAATATTAGGCGCAAAATTATACACTAATTTTGCGCCTAAGCAAATAAATTATGCTTGAGTGTTCAGGCTAGCCTGATCAACAGCAACACCAGCACCCATAGTAGTAGAGATGCTTACTTTCTTCAGGAAAGTACCTTTCGCTGAAGATGGCTTAGCTTTCTTCAGAGCAACTAGAAGTGCTTCTAGGTTCTCTTTGATCTGCTCAGCAGAGAAGTTTGCTTTACCGATAGTAGTGTGGATGATGCCGTTTTTGTCGTTACGGTAACGAACCTGACCAGCTTTAGCGTTTTTAACTGCTTCAGCAACGTTAGGAGTTACAGTACCAACTTTAGGGTTTGGCATAAGACCGCGAGGACCTAGGATAGTACCTAGTTGACCTACAACGCGCATTGCATCTGGAGAAGCAACAACTACGTCAAAGTTCATTTCGCCTTTCTTAACTTGCTCAGCAAGATCTTCCATACCTACGATGTCTGCGCCAGCTTCTTTAGCTGCTTCAGCGTTAGCACCTTGAGTGAACACTGCAACGCGGATTTCGCGGCCAGTACCGTGAGGTAGTACAGTTGCACCACGTACGTTCTGGTCAGATTTACGAGCATCAATGCCTAGGTTAACAGCAACGTCTACAGACTCAACGAATTTAGCAGTCGCTAGTTCTTGAAGAAGAGCAACAGCTTCGTTGATTTCGTATTCTTTAGTTACGTCAACTTTTTCGCGGATTACGCGCATGCGCTTAGTTAGTTTTGCCATCTTATTAACCCTCTACCACTAGGCCCATTGAACGAGCAGTACCAGCGATAGAACGCTTCATCGCTTCGATGTCAGCACCAGTCATATCAGCAGCTTTAGTTTCTGCGATTTCTTGGATTTGAGCGTCAGTTACAGTACCAACTTTTTCAGTGTTTGGACGACCTGAACCAGACTTAACGCCAGCAGCTTTCTTAAGAAGAACAGCAGCAGGTGGAGTCTTAGTTACGAACGTGAAAGAACGGTCGCTGTATACTGTGATAACTACTGGAGTTGGTAGACCTTTCTCAATAGATTCTGTTTTTGCGTTGAACGCTTTACAGAATTCCATGATGTTCACACCGTGTTGACCTAGTGCAGGACCTACTGGTGGACTAGGGTTAGCCATACCAGCAGCAACTTGTAGCTTGATGTAAGCTTCAACTTTCTTAGCCATGATAATTCCTAAGTTTGGGTACAAACGCTAATCGCGGATCAGCTCCCCGTTTGTGTAAGAAACTTTTTACTTCACTTGAAGTAAAAAGGCGCGAAATTATAGTCATAATCCGCGCCTTATACAACCCTAAAAAGGTGATTTTTTATACTCTTTAACGAAGAGTCTTAGTCCAGCTTTTCAACCTGACCAAATTCAAGCTCAACTGGTGTCGCACGACCAAAGATCGATACAGACACTTTCAGGCGGCTCTTCTCGTAATCCACTTCTTCAACCGTACCGTTGAAGTCAGCAAATGGACCTTCGTTAACACGTACCACTTCACCCGCTTCGTACATTGTACGCGGACGAGGCGCTTCACTCGCTTTCTCAAGACGATTAAGAATCGCGTCAGCCTCTTTATCCGTGATAGGTGCCGGACGGTCTGAGGTACCACCAATGAAGCCCATGACACGCGGCACACTGCGTACTAGGTGCCATGATTCATCGTTCATAATCATCTGAACAAGGACGTAACCTGGGAAGAACTTACGCTCAGATTTGCGACGCTGACCCGCGCGCATTTCCACTACTTCTTCAGTAGGAACCAGTACTTCACCGAATAGCTCTTCCATGCCGTGCATTTTGATATGCTCGCGCAGAGATTGAGCTACACGACCTTCAAATCCAGAGAAGGCTTGAACCACATACCAGCGTTTTTTTGGAGCTTCACTCATGAATAAAAACCCTCTATACCCCAGTTGCTAGAGCTACTAGACGAACCATAATTCCGTCAATACCCCATAGCACTAGAGCCATTACAATACTTACAGCTAAAACGATCAGTGTTGTTTGCATGGTTTCTTGGCGAGTAGGCCAAACAACTTTACGTACTTCCATACGAGATTCTTTTGCAAAACTGATCGCTGCTTTACCTTTAGTCGTTGTTGCTGCAACGCCTAAGGCAGCTGCAATAAGAACAACAACGCCTGCAGCACGAACCACTACAGACATTTCACCATACAGGTAATTACCCACAACAGCGGCAGCTGCCAATACGAAAGCGGCTACCCACTTAAACGTATCTGCTGCGTTTGAGCTATCAGGAGTTTCAGCATTATTTGCTTTCATAAAACCAACCTGTTACAAGTCTTAATATAGACGACAACAACCCCGCTGTTGCAGGGCAAACTCCATATCGCTGAAAAAATCAGCGTACTCTTCTTAAGATTAAGCCTCTTTGCTTAATCTTGCTCTGCGCCCAACCCACTTCTGAACAAGAAAACAGCAAAAATAATGTTGAGTGCAGAAAAAGGGCATCAAATGATGCCCTTTTTGCTACTGGTTCGTCAAATCTAATTCAAGATTTTCCGAAAGCATCGCTAATTCGCTATGAATTAGTCGAAGATCTTAGCAACAACACCAGCACCTACTGTACGGCCACCTTCACGAATCGCGAAACGTAGACCTTCGTCCATTGCGATTGGTGCGATTAGCTCTACAGTCATCTGTACGTTGTCGCCTGGCAT
>NZ_JAWPOJ010000447.1:0-1054 GCF_033344235.1 Vibrio sp. Vb1554
CAGCCTCGTGTTGCTAAACAACAAAGCTTAACGCGAGTTTGCTCACCACCACTCAACGCCTCTAAGCGACGTTGTGCTTTATCACCCTTTATCCCGAAGCGTGCTAACAGCTTACGAGCCGATTTACTATTGATTGAAGAATCGACCGCACACACCTCTTGCTCCGGTGTATGATCCGGATGACGCCAAGATAGGTCTTGAGCGAAGTAACCGATCTTAAGACCTTGTGCAAACGTCATTTCACCAGAGAGTGGAAGCACCTCCCCCATTAGCGTTTTGAGCAATGTCGACTTCCCTACGCCATTAAAGCCCTCAATCACCAACTTGTCTCCTCGCGCGACAGTGATATCAATCGGTGACAGTAAAGGCGTTTGATAGCCAATGCTCAACGCTTCGGCGCTAACAACACTTTGATGTCCAATAGGCGCATAAGAAAAATCAAATTCAGTCACGGCATCTGTTTTATGCAACTGAATCCTTTCAATTTTATCCAATTGTTTCTTACGGCCCTTCGCAATGCTCGCATTCACACCTGCGCCATTTTTCGCAATAAACTGTTCCAGTTTCTTAATCTCAGCTTGCTGTGCGTGGTACTCTTTTTCCAACAGCGAATTGTTGTGTCGCTTTTGCGCCATTGCTTTGTGGTATGAGCCGGTGTATTTCTGGATTTTTTGATAGTCGATATCACAGATGCAGGTAGTAACCGCATTCAGGAAACTCACATCATGAGACACCAACAGTACGGTTCCTACATAAGCATTGAGATAACTCTTCAACCACTCAATATGAGTTGCATCAAGATAGTTAGTCGGCTCATCTAGCAGTAAGACGTCTGGTTCACGCAACAATAAGCGCGCTAATAAGACCTTATGGCGTTGCCCACCACTTAACGCACTCATTAGAGTATCCGGCCCCAACTGCTGTATACCAAGCCCTGCGGATACACTTTCAATTTGGGCATGTAAGGCGTAAAAGCCTTGGGCTTCCAATTCCGTTTGTAACTTAGCAACTCGGCGAAGCAAAGAAGGCGATGCAGATTCAGCCATCTCTTGAT
>NZ_JAWPOJ010000448.1:0-1054 GCF_033344235.1 Vibrio sp. Vb1554
GAATACCGTATCCAAAAAGGCTTCGTCACGGATGTCACCTTGGTGGAACTCAGGCTGTTTGCCAGTCAGCGCTTCAATACGGTTTAACACTTCCAGTTTGGCGTTACACAAGTTATCAACGATGATAGGTTCCATTCCCGCTTCAATCATCTGAACGCAAGTGTGACTACCGATGTATCCCATACCGCCTGTGACAAGAACTTTCACTTTTTGCTTCTCCACGTTTGCTGCTTTCTGTTCATACCTCACTCTGATGCGCTAAAAGCCAATCGCCATTGCATCGAATCGGTACGCCCATTTCTTAGCTGGCTAAAAGTCTAGCAACCAATCTCGATCCAGATCCGTGATCGAATTCAAATTGTGTAAACGTTTCCACAAAATTACACGAAAGCCTTATTTTAGATGCAGACTTTAGTTAAATTAAACCGGGAAGATGATGAGCAGTGAAGATGAGTCGAGCAGATACCGCTCTCTTTCGTGGATCGCACGATTTTACTAAAAGTTTGTGCATCCCTAAGTAGCTGTTTACAATAGCCAGATTATTGAGTTCTCACTTGGACTGTGAGCAATGCCAACGGGAAATGTACATGGCAACACTAAAAGATATCGCCACTGAAGCGGGCGTCTCACTTGCAACTGTATCGCGAGTTTTGAATGACGATCCGGCGTTGAGCGTTAAATAAGAAACCAAACGCCGCATTTTAGAAATCGCAGAAAAGCTGGAGTACCGCACCAGCAGCTCGAAGAAAGCCACCAAAGAAGCCAAACAAAAACATCACTTTTTGGCCTTGTACAATTACAAACAAGAAGCAGAAGTGAATGACCCGTACTACTTGTCGATTCGTCATGGGATTGAAACTGAGTGCGACAAGCTCGGCATTACGCTAACCAATTGCTACAACGGCGAAATCGATGTTGAAACGCAAAAGATCACGGGTGTCCTTTTAGTCGGGAAAGTCGACCAAAAGGTGGTCAATAAGTTACCTAAACGCCTGGCCGATAGCATCTGTTACATTGACTTTTCAGATCCAACTAGTCCTTACGATTGCGTTGA
>NZ_JAWPOJ010000449.1:0-1053 GCF_033344235.1 Vibrio sp. Vb1554
CGGACTTGGTGTGTTCTTTCTCAGAACCCAGCACTTTATAACGAGCTTTCAACTCAGAGTTCATATTCAGGCACTCACTTAATCGACATCAAAGTGTCTACAATTTCTTAACCTGAATTTAAAATAGACGATCAAAGTGTCGACAATCAAGTAAATTGTCGACAATTTAGACTAAGGTCGTAGTTTGAAATGGACGAATTTAGGAAGATTTAATGATTTACAGAGGTTTTTTGTAATGGAAAGAAACAATTGTCGACAACTATAAACACTCTAATTTATTGATAATTAAAGAAAGACGTATAATTGCCGAGCAAAAAATCGAGAACCGCTACTCTTTTGGCACAAATTGGTCGTAGACTTCCTGTGCTGTCATCTTTTTAGAGTGAGGATTGAGCTCGTAGTAACCCGGCTTTTCATCAGTAAAGATTTCTAGCGTCAACTTAAAATCAGGATTATCGAATAAGCCAGCAGAAAGGATGTATTCGTTGGTTGGCAAGAGATGGTAAAACAAGTTCGTCCCACACTCGCCGCAAAAACCTCGTACAGCCCAATCTGAAGACTGATAACGTTTTGGCTCTGCACCTTTAAATGTGACTTCTGGGCCACAATGCACGGCATGAAGTGCCCCACTCGACCATTTTCGACACATTGAGCAGTGACACAAGCTCACTTCATTCTTGGGTTCTGCGATAACTTCGATTGCGCCGCACAAACATGTTCCTTTCATTCCTCTTTCCTTATTCATTTGTTGTCGCCCTATTATGGCCTACCGATAAGCAAATCCGCGTGACCTATCCCCTGTTTCTCGTCGTGAACTTTATGAACAAAATAGCCGCAATGCTCAATATTCTCTTTATCTCCGTTTTAAAGACAGACATTTAACAGTTAATTAACCTTTACACAAAGTTCAGCCTTAACGCTTACACGGCATTAAGACGGAGCAAAATAATAAGGCTCATCAAAAAATAGAGTCGCCAACATAAGGAACGTGAACATGTTAAAGGTACTCAAACCAACGCTCGCCGCTTCAATCATCGCAGCTTCATTTTCATT
>NZ_JAWPOJ010000450.1:0-1051 GCF_033344235.1 Vibrio sp. Vb1554
TCTTGCGTCGCGTTTGTCCTTGTCTTTGCCTATTTTCTTGTTGCTGATTTAGCAATGCCGTTAACTCCTCAGGCGATGGCTACCCGAGTGGTAACTAAGGTCGCCCCCCGTGTTAATGGGCAAATCACCCATCTTTATGTGGCAAATAACCAAGAAATTCAAAAAGGCGACTTGTTGTTCCAAATCGATCCGCAGCCATACAAGTTAGCGGTAGAAAAAGCGCAATTAAACTTACAACAAGTGATCCAAAACAATGAGCAGTTGGATGCCTCTATCACGGCAGCCAAAGCGGATGTGGAAGCGAGTAAAATCGTCGCTGAGCAAAAAATCCGTGAAGCCAATCGACTGAATACATTGTTCAGCCGAAACGGTACGTCTCAACAACAACGAGATGATGCGCAGAGTAGCGCAACAGCGGCAAAAGCGAATTTGCTAGCAGCAAAAGCCCGCCTGAAAGAGCTAGAAGTAAGCCGCGGCGAGCTCGGCGAAGCTAACGTCAACGTGCGTGTTGCTCAGAACCAGCTAAAACAAGCTGAGCTTAACCTTTCTTACACTCAAGTGAGTGCCGAGCACGATGGTGTTATCACGAACTTGCAGTTAGAGACAGGTGCTTACGCCGCTGCGGGGACGCCACTTATCGCACTGGTTTCGGATCAAGTTGATATTATTGCGGACTTTCGCGAGAAAAGTTTGCGTCATTTTAACCGTGATAGTCGAGCACTGGTGGCCTTTGATAGTTTGCCAGGAGAGGTTTTTGAAGCCCGCATTACCAGCTTGGATGCCGGGGTAAGCTCGGGGCAATTTGATGCAGACGGCCGCCTCGCGACACCAACAGATTCCAACCGCTGGGTGAGGGATGCTCAGCGTTTGAGATTGCATTTGTCTATCAACGAACAGCCACAAGCTTTCCCGGCGGGTGCTCGTGCGACGGTACAACTATTGCCTGATAGCACGATTTCAGGTTGGCTGGCTCGTCTGCAAATTCGTTTTTTGATTACTTGTCAATACATCTATTAATTTTGAGGGGGTATGTAGTTATGGTACCGCCCCA
>NZ_JAWPOJ010000451.1:0-1051 GCF_033344235.1 Vibrio sp. Vb1554
CAGCGCTAATCCAAGACTGGAACCAACGTAACACTTGGCTAAGTTATGCGCCGCAGTTTAACAGTGAAAAATGGCGATTCTGTCTACCTCTGCACGGCTATCAAGAGCTTAATCGTCTTGATATCTTGGCAAGTGACCTCGTTACAGACTATGGTTCTTTAACAGTGTTTGATCAGGCATTCCAAACACACATAACTAAAACAGAGACGGTATGCGAAGTGCTACGTCTTACTGTGAGCGGCAGCGTTCAACACAAGCTCTACTTCTTATATCTTGCACAAAAAGAGCTGATGAATGTGCTGTTTCAGTCAGGCTACAAGGTTGGGTTCACCATTATAGAACAAGCGTTCATGTTAAATTTTTATCAATCTATTGATTCTAAAGCCTACTTTCATTCAGGATACTGCGACATTAACGGCGACGGTACTAATACGTACCGGGGTTTCTGGAATTTTGAATCGATGGTAGACACCTTTAAACGCACAGACTTTCGCGATTATAAACGCCGTATTCGAGTAATCAGACAAAATACGCAGGTGAATGAACATGCTTGATATAGGTCTTAGTGGCCTACTCTACCCGAAAGCCATCACACTGTTTGCTACAGTGGCCGTGGTTCTCGTGTGGCTGCTGTACTACTGCTATCGCCTTAAACAAAAGAACGAAGTGATCTTAGGTTCGTACCACGCGCCTTATATCGCCTATTCGACATGCATTATTATTTGGATTAGCAGTAACGCCTACTTCCATACCGATTTGCTACCTCTGCTTGGGTCAGAGGGCGGCATTTTCATGGCGAAATTAGCCAACTTAGCTTCCTTCTTCGCATTTGCTTTTGCTTTCTACTTTTCTTGCCAGCTCGCCGCCGAGCAGAAAAAAGGCAAAGTAAAACTGTGGCAACAAGGCATTTTTGTTGCGCTGACGGTTTATTCTCTGGTCATCAATTTACGCCCGGACCTAACCGTTGAGAATGTGCTGATTGATGGCCCTAGTCAATTTGTGATTGAGTTTGGCCCTCACACTTCTTATTTCTTCATGGGATTGGTGACCT
>NZ_JAWPOJ010000452.1:0-1050 GCF_033344235.1 Vibrio sp. Vb1554
GACCGCACTTATTTGAGTGCGGTCGTTGTATGTGTTTATGTGATTAGTTCTGATTCACTCTGTTGCAATTTCGACCTGCTTTTTTAGCTTTATACAATGCCGCATCCGCCAGTTTGATGACTTCAGCAGGTTCTCTTCCGTTTCTGCTGTCTGCAGCACCAAAGCTCGCCGTGACGAATACCGATTCTCTTTGCATGTCTTCGGTACCTCGGTTTTGCTGGCCTTGCTTGTGATCGTCAGGGCGAGAGGCTTTGTCACGGAGGATCATTTCATATTCAGCGATAGCTTTACGAGCTTCTTCTATATATTGGCGACAATCTTCAACGTTTTTTCCCTTGAAGACCATGGTGAATTCTTCGCCGCCGAAGCGATAAACCTTTGCACCACCACGTGTTTTCATCAATCTTGAAGCCACCATTTTGAGCACATCATCGCCGATGTCATGCCCGTACGTGTCGTTAAATTTCTTGAAGTGGTCGACATCGAGCATTGCAATTGTGAATTTTCTGCCCATGTGTTTTAGATCTAAATCTAATGCTCTGCGGCTTGGAATCTGCGTTAGGCTGTCAGTAAACGCAAGTTGGTGACTCGCCGAGGTTGAATAGATGATGATGAGCAGACCAGTAAGCGTAAACATGGTGCTGGAAATGTACTGCACATCAAAGAAGATGAATGTCGCGGAGGCCAAAGCCATTGCAGAATAGGTCATCGCATGGATGATTTTGTTGGTTTTCAGCAGCAGAATACCAAGAAAGCACACAATACCAACACAATACAAAACAAGAATAAACGGCAGCTTAGATACGCTAGGCACAATGAACAAAATGCCGCTGGTCCATTGCTCAAAGCCACCATCAACGTAATATGCCAAGATGATGTAGGACCACAAGATGAACATCACCAGCATCAAAACATAGATGAACATTGCTTTTGAATCGAATCCATCTTTGTTGAACAGAAAGACCGTCAAAAAGGAGACAGGAAGCAGGGTAGCGAGAATAGTGAGTTCTAATAACGCGGTTCCGCTGTTTAAAGGGACTTGCAATCGAT
>NZ_JAWPOJ010000453.1:0-1049 GCF_033344235.1 Vibrio sp. Vb1554
TGGACACTATCAGGTTGTTCAAAGCGCAGCTAGAGCAAGGTTGGCCAAAGTGTGAACTTCCTGTGCTTCCTTTGTCTGAGCAGGAGTTAGTGTGGCATTCAGCATAGAGCCATTCTCTACAGAACATAGTGCGATTCCACCTTGGAAGTATTGGGCTCAAACGAGCCCTTTTTCTATTGCACTCGCAACACCTCAAGAAACATTGAATTGGCAACAGCTCTCGCTTCGTGTTACTCAGTACGCGCAGTTGCTCTTGCAGCAAGGTGTTGCGCGCGATGAGGTGGTGACTCTGGTAGGGAAGAACCAAGTTGAAACAGTATTGTTTTATTTAGCTGCGCAACAGTTAGGCGCTATCACCGCGTTGACTATGCCTCAGCCAATCGAGGCGCTACAAGGTAAGCTCTGCACTCTGTACGGCGATCATCAAACGCGTTTTGTTTGGTTAACTCCGGAGTGTGAGTTCGCTTACTCTAGCGAAGAGAAAGCAGCATTAAATGCGATTTTTCTCACTTTGCCTACGGTAGATACCGTGGTTGAAAACACTGAGGATGACTATCAGCACGACAGGTTGGCTTCGATTGTGTTTACCTCAGGCTCAACGGGGGCACCTAAAGCGGTGGTTCATACGCATCGACAGCACCTCGCTTCGGCAGAGGGATTACTTTGTGAGTTCACCTTCCATCAACAAGACACTTGGTTGTTGTCGCTTCCACTTTATCATGTTTCCGGCCTTGCGATTGTCTATCGCTGGTTGTTTGTTGGCGCAACATTGAAAATCGGCACGGGAAGACTGGCAGACGATATCCTCGCGGTTTCACACGCCTCTTTAGTGGCGACTCAACTTGAACGCTTGCTAGATGATGATGTTGAACTGTCACTGACGCACGTTTTGCTGGGGGGCAGTCATGTGGCTCATGAGTTGGCGGTAAGAGCCACAGAAAAAGGCATCGAAACGTGGTTAGGTTATGGTATGACCGAGGCTGCATCTACCGTTACGGCAAAACAGATCAATGACGTAAGCAATGCTGGGCATTTACTAAAAAATCGTA
>NZ_JAWPOJ010000454.1:0-1047 GCF_033344235.1 Vibrio sp. Vb1554
ACGGCATGTGCGGACGAGCGTATGACCCAACCATGATGTGGATGTGGCCAAACGCACGCATCTCCGTAATGGGCGGAGAGCAAGCCGCTGGCGTGTTGACTCAGGTGCGCAAAGAGATAAACCAACGTCGCGGCGAAGAATGGTCCGAGCAAGAAGAACACACTTTCAAAGAATCGATCATAGACTTGTATGAGACCCAAGGGCATCCGTACTTTGCCAGTGCAAGATTATGGGACGACGGCATCATTGACCCCAAAGAGACGCGAAACGTGCTTGCACAAGCGTTAATGGCCGCGCTCAACGCGCCAATACCTGATAGCGAATTTGGCATCTTTAGAATGTAACCGTGCAATTGAAATAAACGTTCACAAGGAAATCATTATGCAGGAAAGACAACCAAGCATTGTTCCAAACGCTCAACGACACAATGATGTGCTTTGGCAGGTTGACGAATTCGGTGTTGCAACGCTGACGCTGAATCGGACAAAGAAACACAATGCCTTTGATGCCTGCATGATTGATTTGATCATCCATCGCTTAGATTATCTTGCACTAAGAACCGATGTGCGTTGCTTAGTGCTGCGCAGTAATGGCAAACACTTTTCCTCTGGTGCGGACTTAGCTTGGATGCAATCGATGGCAAATAGTACCCGAAAAGAAAACCTAGTCGATGCACAAAGCCTCGCTCGCTTAATGGAAACGTTGGATACCTTCCCTCAACCCACCATCGCTGTCGTACAAGGCTCAGCCTTTGGTGGCGCATTGGGGCTAATTTGCTGCAGCGATATCGCTATCGCCAGCCACTCCGCTGAGTTTTGCTTGAGTGAAGTCAAACTGGGATTGGTGCCCGCCACCATTGCACCATACGTGATGCGTGCGATGGGCAATCGACAAGCACGTCGTTACATCCTCAGTGGTGAAGTCATCCCTGCGGTTAAAGCGCAACAGTTTGGCATCGTGCATGAAGTGAAAGAAGATGACGAGCTTGAATCATGCGTAAGCGAAGTCGTCGCTTCTTTGCTTCTTAATAGCCCAGATGCGATGAGA
>NZ_JAWPOJ010000455.1:0-1046 GCF_033344235.1 Vibrio sp. Vb1554
CGAAAAGGCTTGCTGTGCTTCGCCAAGCGAACTCAATCACGATGCGATTTACCGTGAAAGAGCTGGTCTCTTTTGGACGGTTTCCTTATTCAAAAGGCAATCTCACCAAAGACGATCATGCGGTCATTGCACAAGCCATTGACTACTTAGACCTGCAAGACATTCAAGATAAATACTTGGATGAGTTGAGTGGCGGTCAGCGTCAGTTGGCGTTTATCGCCATGGTGATTGCTCAGGATACGGACTACGTTTTCTTAGATGAACCGCTGAACAACTTGGATATCAAGCATTCATTGCAGATCATGAAGGTGATTCAAAGGCTTGCTCATGACATGAACAAAGCAATGGTGGTTGTGATTCACGATATCAACTTTGCAGCCTGTTATTCCGATGTCATTCTGGCGCTTAAACAAGGTAAAGTGGTGGCAAGTGGCGCGGTTGAAGAGGTGATTAAGGCAACAACATTGGAAGACATCTACGAAACGCCATTTAACATCATTGAGTTAAATGGCAAACGCATGTGCACTTACCATTAATCTGAACCAACTTGTTGCCTTTAACGAACTGCAATAGATAGGCGAGCTTACTTAGTGAGCTCGTCTATGATTGGACAGCGACTTTTTGCATCGCCAGGACAAGCCGATACCCAACCTTCCAACTGTTTTTTGATTTCCATCAGGTGAGCAATTTTCTCTTCTACTTCGCGCAGTTTATCCATCGTTCTTTCTTTCACTTCGCTGCTCTTACGGTTTGGATTATGCGCAAGCTGGACGAACTCTTTACATTCTTGAAGTGAAAATCCTGCGTTTTTTGCTCGTGAAACTAAGTTAAGTTCTTGAATATGATTATCTGAATACTCGCGATAGCCAGAATCACTGCGTGCTGGTGGAGAGATGATCCCTTTGTCTTCATACAAACGAATCGACTTTGATGACAGTCCAGTTAGCTTCGCGACAGCACCAATATTCATGTTTAACCTCCACATTCGAGATAACGCCGATGCCGTTAATTGTCGTTGTGTATCAGCGCGTTAAACATATTGGTTT
>NZ_JAWPOJ010000456.1:0-1045 GCF_033344235.1 Vibrio sp. Vb1554
GGTAAGAGCCAACGTACTATGGGTTTTGCTAACATCGAAAATCCTTTTTTATTGTTGTATTCAGCCGAATGCTCGTGTTGGTTTTTCAACCTAAATGCGACATCAAAAAGCATAATGCTCAATGAGTTAGCAAGTACTCCCTGTGAGCAATCGGTGAGTTCATTGCATCTGAAATAGACGAAGATATTTGTACTTCTGTAGCGACTAACAACATAGTGTGTGGCCGTTACATCATTCAACTAACTTGAAACGAAATCATGCAGTTCAAGGCTAGGAACCCGTGTTCGTTGCCTACTTGCTTAGGCCAATTTCAAGTACAGTGAGAGAGCTGCGTTTTTCTGTGGTGACTAGCCACAAATAACTATCTATTCAAAGTTAATAAAATTAACAAAAAATTAACCAGATCCGCAAGTTATGCTGACTTACTTCTTTTGTCTCTAGGCAAACGCTGTGCCAAACATTTACCTCAATAAATTCATATGGTTATATATTTCAATTGATTTATTACAGAGCGCTATTGGTTATTATCGCCAGATATTAGTGATAATGACCAATACAACAAGAAACATAAGTAAAATAAATGATTTTGTGCGCCATAAAAATAAACTGAAATTAGGAGAAAAACGCGCCCAATACCGCTTTCTTCCCGCAGTATGATCTCACTTCATGGATTTACTTGACTAAACACTCGTTCTTTAGCCGCGATAACTGCACGTTGAAAGCACTTATGTCTATACTTCAATACAGTAAGGTTTTGTAAGACAAGGAAATGTGCATTGTTACATACGCTCTCCAAATTCATTTTCGCATCCATGTTCTCAGTGCTTTCAGCATGCTCATCAATCGAATCAAATCAGCCAAGTGAGAAATCCACAACTTTTCATTTCGGCTATCAACAAGATTCGGTTCTGGCTCATTACTTTGAAGCTTATGGCGAAGATCCTAAAACCATCACTGGCTTTTACCCGCTCAACCAAGGACACGATGCCCTTCTTGCTCGTACTTCTCTCATCGAGTCCGCACAAAAAAGCTTGGATCTTCAGTA
>NZ_JAWPOJ010000045.1:0-27406 GCF_033344235.1 Vibrio sp. Vb1554
GTGTGCGATGGAACCGGAGTACCTTTATAAGGTTTTGACAGCCCTTGTAGGACGGGAATGTTCATGAATTTTCCCTGGGCGCGATCGCTCTTTCAATTTTGTACGCACTCGTTTTTAAGTCCACCATCGTGACATCAATGTATCGTTTATACTTGCGGGAGTAGAAACATTTCACTTCTGGCTTTAATGCTTGAGATTCATTTGAAGACCAAACAATACCAACACGCCCATCGTTCAACTCGACAATGGAGCCTACGGGATACATCCCAATGCAATTAATGAATTTGTAAACTAAGTCGGCGTCTAAATGAAATGGCGTTAGACTCAACAAGATTTTAAACGCTTCCGCAGAACTCATGCCTTTTTTGTAACAGCGATCAGCCGTTAGCGCATCGTAGATATCTACAATACAGCTCATACGGCCGTGAATTGGAATCTCCTCCCCCTTCAAGCCTCTAGGATAACCATTGCCATCTAACTTCTCGTGGTGCATCAAACAAACATCACGGCTTACGTCACTAAGTCCTTTTACGTGAAGGATTATCTCACCTGCGAACACTTGATGTAGCTTCATATGTTCAAATTCTTCAGGCGTTAGCTTCGCTGGCTTGTGCAAGATCTTATCATCGACTTTAATTTTACCTACATCATGAATAATGCCACCTACAGCAAGCTGTTTTAGCGTTGGCTTATCCAAGCCCAAGTACTTACCGAATGACACTAAAAGACAAGCGACATTGACGGAGTGTTCCAATAAGTAAGAGTCTTTTTTTCGGAGTGCAGAGACACACTGCAACGCATCTGAGTCAATCAAAACACTTTCAATGACATCGTCAGCCCAAGCTTCTACTTCATCAACTTCAATGATTTTTCCTTCAAAAGTTTGATTCAATAGTTTTTGCGCCAAATCTTTTGCTTCGGCGATCAACTTTTTGGCTCGCTTGTGTTGGATGTCTCTCGAACGATAAGCTCGTTGACCCCTCTTAAAATCTGAGTGTTTCTGCTCTCGCGTCTCTTTAGTGGCATCAGTTGATTCATCTACAGGCTTGAAGACACACTGCTGCGAAGATAATGTTTGATCTACCCAAACATACTTTACGCCACTTGTAGCAAGCTTCTTAATGCCTTCAGGGCTAGATATCCGCCCTGCATTGGCTAAATTGACGCGCTTGTTGTGCTCTATCGCGGTAACAAACATACCAACGCCGATATCAGCGAGCGCAATTTTGATTGAATTTTTCGGATCGTACTGCATATAAAGAAGGCTTACTCGATATTAACGTCCGCATTATAAGAGATTTGATTACTTGGCGTGATAATAAATTTGAATTGATTACAATTAATGAGCATCCTGTCAATTAATAATCGGTCGCGCTCATTAAGTCCTTTTTGTTATTATGGTTTTATCCAAGATAACATATATACAAATGACGTTAGAAAACAACACATTGATACCGACACAACTGAAAATAACTTTAGGATAATTATTCATAAATATTTATAGATTGCGGACGGCATCAATAACTGTATTTTATAAATGATTTTTACTGTTGACTATTTTTTATAAATGTCGATGATTAGCCGCCTAATCTTAGTATGTTATTAACCTAGTAGCGCATAAAATGATAGCCAAACAATTTGAACTGACACTTTTGTGATTGTAATGTACGCCAGCAGATCAACTCTATGTTATCAACCCCAACACTCATCTCTGATGCTAAAAGGCTCGAGGAGGAAATATCTTGACCACCATATTTGACCAACAAGTCTCAGATAGTGACCGAGAGTTCCTAAAAATCGTCGAAGAACGATTCATTCATATCTTCGATGTATTTAACGAAGGCCTCTTTTACATGGATGAGTTTGGCACCATGGTATTTTATAACAAGGGCTTTTATGAGCAGCTTGGTATCAACGCTGGTCGAATCAGCTTAGAGCAATGGTTAGACCTTGTTCACCCTCTCGATCGAGAAAGACTCTCCACTCGGGTCGATGCTCACATCATTACCAACAACACGAGGGTCACAACGACCTACCGCGTGCGTAAACCCAATGGACAGTACGTCTGGATTGAAGGCGTAGCCATGACCAAAGAAACAGAACATGGTCATTATATGGTTGGTAGCCACCGTGATATTTCTGAACGCAAGCTGATGGAAAGCTACATTCATCAAGTCGCATTTCATGACAATGCGTCAGGTATGGCTAATCGCGCCCATCTCTTGCTGGATATTGAAGATAGTGTGCGAGCCACTGATTCTTGTGCATCTATCTGTTACATTCAGATAGAAGAGATTAAATCTTACTTAAATCAATATGGCAGCGAGTTGGTCGATGGGTTAGTGGAAAAATTGCTACAAACTCTCAGTCACCTACCTTCTCCAAATAGTTCTGTATATCGCGTACATGATGATGACTTTGCGATTTTGATTCACGATGAATGCTCGGTAGAAACGCTGCAAAGTTACGCCGAAAGTTTAAAGGAAACCTACCACGAGGCAGTGATTGAAGAGGGCCAATACTTAGGAAGTAACATTAGTATTGGTTTGTATCCTTGCATAGATCCAAGTCACTCAGCAGAGGAAATATTACGTAAAGCAGCACGAACTTGTCAGTACGCAAGCGAGCAGAATAAAGACCGTGTTGCGGTTTACAGTGAGAAAACTCAGCATGCCGTAGACCGTTATTTCTTTATTGAACAAGGTCTAAAAAGTGCACTAGAAAAACAGACATTAAGCGTTAAGTTTCAGCCAATTATTGACGCCAAAAGCTCAAAAGTGGTGAGCTTCGAATCTCTGGTTCGCTGGCGTAGCAAAGAGTTTGGCGAAATTTACCCAGACGAATTCATCCCCGTCGCAGAGAACAAAGGTTTGATTGTCGAGCTCGGATATCAAGTCTTTGCCAAAGCGTGTGAATTTATCAAAAACTACCGTGAGCGTTACCAAAACCAAGTTCGCGTCAACGTGAATGTTTCTGTACTTCAGTTAATGAACAGTGAATTCCCTGCGCGAATTAAAGCCATGGCGGATGAGGTTGGTGTCGATCCTGAGTCTATTGTTTTGGAACTAACAGAAACGTTTATTTTGGATAATAATCAGACAGCCATTGCCCCTCTGAATACCCTCAGGGAACTAGGATTTGCACTCTCTCTGGATGACTTTGGATCGGGTTACAGTTCATTAAATAGCTTCTTCGACCTCCCGATGACACAAATCAAAATTGATAGGTCGATGGCGTGGAAAACACTAACCAGCCGCTCTTCACAAGAATATCTGAAGTTTCTTATCACTATGTGCCAGGAAAATAATATTGAAGTAGTGATTGAGGGAATTGAAGACGCCAAAATGTGTGAATTTTTTACCGAAATGGGCGTCGATTATCTGCAAGGTTATTGGTTCTCTAAGCCACTTTCTGTTGCCAGTGCAAGCCGCTATTCGTTGAGTTAAGCATACTAGAGCAATATTCCGCACGGCCACGTTAAACATGCTGAACTATTCACTATAGATTTCAGACACTAACTGGCCGTGACGAAAACAAAGCTTAATGCCCCCTATTAACGTAGGCGTTCAAACACCACACTCTGATCTAAATGTTCGTGATACTGAGTGTAATCTAAGCCCACATCAAAGATATATTGGGTCACCAGGTTTCTAACGCACTCTATTAATTGGCTTGCTTGCCATGGTTTTTCAAAGTAGCGGTCAATGCCTGCGGAGTTGATCGCATTAATCGTATCGGTGTGCGTCGCTTGCCCGGTAAGAAGCACTTTTCTCGTAAAGCCAAAACGACCGTCTTTTGATACATCGGTCAGCAGCTCTACTCCCGTTTTACCTGGCATCACATGATCGGAAATAATCAATGCGATCATCTCGCCTTCTGCATCAAATTCATCCATCAGTTCTAGAGCCTCACCTGCTGATTCGCAGTCTTCGATATTCAACCATTGATTTAACGGCTCTAAATCTTGTAGAACCGCGCTTAGTACCTCTCGTTGGTCATCAACGCAAATTACATTAAGCTTCTCCATGTTCACCCTCTACTGGTAACTTGATTCTAAAAATCGTTTTTTCACTGTCGCTCTTTACCACAATAGAGCCGTTATATCCGGCGATAATGCGCTTCACAATCGACAGACCTAACCCTAAACCAAACGACAATCCCCCCTTTTTAGTGGTGAAGTTTGGCCGGAAAATTTTTCTACGTGTCGCTTCATCAATTTCTGGTCCGTTGTTAGCAATCGTGACCAAAATTTTACCCTTACTCTCCCGAGTATGTATTTCGATACCGGGTTTCTCCGTTTCACCAAGTGCATCGCACGCATTCTTTAATATATTTACCCAAACTTGGACGAGTTCGGTTTGAGAACCAATAAAAGCAGGTAAATCCGCAGGGCTAAAACGAACACTCACTCGTCTTAAGTCACTTTGCAATAGAGCCAAGGCGCGATTGATTGAATCATTGATGTTAATCGCTTCATCCAAGTCGATATCCGTGCGCCCCAATTGTTTTACGGATCGCACAATGCCAACGGTATGTTTAGAGGCGATGCGTAAGTCATGGAGATCTCGTCCCATTTGCCAGAAACGTATCGCTTCTTCTGGTCTTTTTAGCCAATGTTCTGAAAGGAAGTTGTTTGGAACGGCACGTGCAAGATCACGAGCAACCTCCTTGGTTAAACCGTAGTATTTTTCGAAGTGGCGCCCCCGCTTTCTCGCTTCGCTAGAAGAGACTTTCTGCCCTTGCATTAAACCAAAATCAAAAAATTGACTCGCTTCCGGATGAACTTCTTCAAGCAGTTCCATGATAACTGTCTCTAGCCGTTCTGATTTACTGCTTACAACGCCTATCGCATTGTTCAACTCATGAGCAATACCCGCTGCAAGCTGCCCCAACGTTGTCATTTGCTCTGCGGTATGAAGCTTTTGTAGCGCTTTTTCTTTAGCTAATGCCTCTTGCATTGCGCGCCGTTGACGACGAGATAATTCGTTAACCATCACAGGCATAAATTGTGTCGTCAATGGTCCGTATATCGCCTCTTCCACGGCGGGCGTATCGCGCTGTATCCAAGCCAATTCAACATCGGTTTGAGCAATCACTGTCGAAGAGGCAGTCCACGTACCAGAAAAGAAACTATGTACGCCAATAAACGCACCTTGAGACGCAGAAAATACCTGAATCGGTTTCTTGTCATCTTCCGCGTAATAGCCCGCCAGTTCTCCCGACAGCACATAGTACAAGCGATCGTTGTAGCCAGCTTGCTCAATAAGCACCGACCCGGATAAAACCGTTAATCGGCGTTCAAGGTGATTAAAGTAGCGTTGTACTAACGCGTCTAACTTCGTTTCGTACATGGGTTATCCAATATGCCCAACAGTATGTAAAATCCACACCATCACAAAGCTGAGTAATACGCCAATCACGCCTAGCACGGCACCGATACGAGCCATTTGGCCGCTCTCGACATACCCTGTTGCATGAGCTAACGCGTTTGGTGGCGTACTGATTGGTAACGACATACCGAGTGAAGCAGCAAATGTCACGACCAAGATCAGAGTAACTTCACCGCCGAGAGGCGTTAACGAAGCCATAGAGGTACCTAACGCAGCCATAATCGGCATCAGCAAGTTTGCGGTGGCTGTATGCGACATAAAGTTTGCCATTAACAAGCACAAGAAAGCCGCACCAAACAAGACAACATATGGCGAGAACTGATCAAACGGAATGCTGTGTACCACCAGCTTCGCAAGCCCGGTTTTATCTAGAGCAAGGCCCAGAGCAATACCGCCTGACACCAACCAAAGCACATCCCAAGAGATTTTCTTCAAGTCTTCTTTGTTGATGATGCCCGTCAATGAGAACACTGCCACCGGAATTAATGCTACTGTGTAAGAATTCATTCCATGTGCAGAACCCATCAACCAAAGAATAATCGTGCCGGCAAAGGTGACGTAAACCATTATTGCTTTGGGTGTTTTCAAAAACTTGCTTTTAATGTTCAGATCGATGGTGGTTTGTTCGGCCTTATACAAAAAGCCAATCAGAAACCAGGCTAACGCCATCATCACAATAACGAATGGCACACCAAATACCATCCATTCACCAAACGTAATTAAGTTGTCACCAACCAAATATTTTAGGGCGATGGCATTCGGTGGCGTGCCGATTGGAGTACCAATGCCACCAATGTTGGCTGCAACAGGAATACACAAGGCGAATGCAATTCGACCTGGGTCTTTAGGCCCGAAAACCGCTATCACAGGGGTTAAAATGGACAACATCATCGCTGTTGTTGCGGTGTTTGACATAAACATGGAAAAAACAGCGGTGATCAGCATCAACCCCAGCATAACGAACTTTGGTTTTTGTCCAAATGGTTTGAGTAACACTCGGGCTAAGTTGACATCTAACCTGTACTTTGTCGCCGCCATAGCCAAAAAGAAACCGCCGAGGAAGAGCATGATAATCGGACTAGCGAAGGTCGCCATTATCTCGTTGTATTGTAATGGCTCACCAAAATGTGGCTGCCCTTCTTGCAAACGAAAGAGCACAATACCTTTATTTGATACAAGCAATAGCTCTAGGACAATGATCACAACCGAAGTGGCGTAGATTGGAATTGGCTCGAATACCCAGCAAAGTGCGGCAAGCAAGAAGATTGCAATCACTCTTTGCTGGACGATAGTAATGCTATCAAATGGGAACGCAGAGAGAGGCATCAACCAAACAAGCAATGGTATCAATGTTGGAACAACGTATTTGAGATAAGGGCGCATAGTACTACTTCTCTTCCTGAGATGGTTAGCCAGACACATTTGGCGTTTGGAACGCTATTACCCGCCGCAAAACCAAAACTTTCAGACTGTTTTTAAGCCTTCAGAGACGAAATGCGGTAATGGCGTTCCAGAGAAGATTATGTACACTGTTTTCAAACAAAACGTTGGTGCGAGATCAATGAACTCGTTTTCACATTGGAAAACATTTTATATCTGTGTTCAAGCTCACTAAATGCTCACTATTTAAGTTAAATATACTTTTCCATCATAAAGTTAGTTAAGGTTTCTCCCCTAACCTCAACATGTTGTCGAGACTTAACTGTGAAACCCATTTTCTCGTAAAAAGGTCGGGCGGTAATACTCACTTCAGAATACAGTCGTTTTATCCCCTGTACTTTCGCCTGTGAACAAAGAAAAGACATCAAATCACGACCAACACCTTGTCCTTGGTATTCATGATGGCAAAAGAAATGATCAATCAAGCCGTCACCTTGCAAATCACAATAGCCAACGACCTGCCCTTCTATCTCCGCGACGTAGGGTTGAATATCGTCCATTTTGCGTTGCCACACATCGAGGTCAAAATCTGATGGTGCCCAAGCGGAAACTTGTGATTCCGTATAATCACGACGATTAATGATTCGCACAGTATGGTAAAAGAGTGCCCACAGTGTTGGGGCATCCTCGGTGCGATAGCAGCGTATTGAGAGCATCAATTTCCTCATTCCTATTCAATAAATACTAAGCATTAACGCAAAGTGATACTAGTGAACTCATCATTTTCAATGCCAATCACTAAAGGCTTCCCAATCTGATCACTGTTCATCAATACGGTAGTATTCAGCTCACGGCTTGATCTGCGTATATTGCTTTTTCTTATGATATGAATATTCACAATATAATCGGAATACTCCTTTGTGATTCCGCCGAAAAATTCTACGTGCTCACTTTCATTGTCTCGGACAACATGAAATTTTCGATTGGCTTGAATATCAGTACTGATGGAGGAGTCGCCATAGCTCAGCACAACGGACGTTGGTTCGCTATCTTGATTGGCAAAACAGCCAAATGCGAACATGCTTAATGCGAGTATACTTTTTGATTTAAACATTAATTATTCTATTTCTAGTTATTTTTCTGCTATTTGCATGACCAAACAGCACTTGTTCTGTGAGCGCCTATTGTGCCATAGCTGAACGCTGACTCTAAACGCGCAAAAAGATGAGCGATGAAAATTCCGCCCAAAACAAGCAAATGTGAGACAATGTGAGGGCCCCAAACTCACTCAACCAGTCAAAATCCACTGTAAACCTCTGTTTTTTAATGCTTTAAATTTATTTATCCGTGTAAGGAATACATACAACCTCTTACTTTTTCATACGCAACTAGACGAATAGTTAGAGAAATACGGCATCGTCTATGCCACATGTTACAAATCGGCTTACCTTATTATTACGTATGAACTTGAATTATGGCACTAACTTCCCTCTCTCTTTTAATAAGGAGAGGATTTCAACAATCAGACTCGCCACGTTTTTATAGCTAAAATCAATAGAGCGTTACCAGCATCGGTTGGTCTAGGAGCAATAAATGAAAGACCCTCTCAACTTTACTCACCATGTAAAAATTTGGCTCATGTCAATCGCGGTTATGCTGGGTGGATGCACTCAAGGAGATTGGCGTACCGCTAGCAGAGAACCTGCGGGTATCGCACCCGATCCTTCCAATGTTAAGCATGCTGTGATTGAGTTTTACGCCGCAGACGCGTTTGGTTGGCGAGGCTGGTTTGCCGTTCATACATGGTTTGCAATAAAGCCTGAAAATGCGAACGAATATACAGTGTATGAAGTAGTCGGCTGGAGAGTGAATCGCGGACAACCCGCTCTATATCAGTACCAAACTGGGACGCCAGATCGATATTGGTATGGTGCAAAACCAGAAAAGATCCTCTCCATACAAGGTGAAAAGGCCCGCCAGCTTATCCCTAAAATACAAAGTGTTATTAGCCAATACCCTTGGGCTGAAGAATATACGCTGTTTCCAGGGCCAAATAGCAATACATTCCCGGCTTGGGTGGGTAAACAAATTCCAGAATTAGAGCTGAACTTGCCGTTTCGCGCAATTGGTAGCGGTTACGCCAGCGATTAACAGCAAAAATTAGTCACTGGCTCGTTTTATGTTCAGCATAAAGCGCAATATCTATTGTGCGTCGTCACCCAACTCCGTTCTATTTCTTCCATTATGTTTCGCTTTATACAGTGCATTATCGGCGTCTTTCATTACGGCTTCAATTGGTGTGTCATTGCCTTTCCAGTGAGAAACGCCCAACGAAACCGTGACCTTACCAACCACCTGAAAGTCATGTTGTTCCACGTTGTGTCTAATACGCTCTGCAACATCCATAGCGTGGTTTACGTCTGTTTTTTCCAAAAACATCATAAACTCTTCACCGCCAGAACGACACAGGTGATCATTAGAGCGAGCTTGGTCTTTCATTAACTGCGCAAACTCTCTAAGTAAGTTGTCACCCACGTCATGGCCATAGTTATCGTTTACGCTCTTAAAGTGGTCAATATCTAGCGCCAAAACAGAGAACGCGGTATTTTCCTGCTTAAACAAACCAAGCACTTTATCTAATCCACGTCGATTCAATAATCCAGTCATCGAATCTGTTAATGTATCCAGTTGCAGCTTATCAATGGTTTTTGACACGATACCAAATGCTTTAAGAAAGCTAAGCTTCAAATGTGAGACCTCAAAATACCAAGACTTAACCAGTTTGAGATCATCGATAGATGATGAATGTTCTTCGACACCTCGCACAGCACCCGCTAACTGCCAAAGTGGTCTAGAAATAAGAAGGGACAAGAACCAAATTAGCAACAAAGTTAATAAACCAATTGGAATCGACTTAAGGAAAACATTCCACATCTGTTCATCTAGCACAGATAACGTCATCGATTTCGGGCGCTGAGCAACAATTCCCCATCCTGATGACTTTACTGGCGCATAACCAGCAAGCATTTCGACGCCGCGAGAGTTAACAATTTCTTTGTTGCCGCTCTGCCCCATCGTCACCGCTTTGATTGCTTCATTATCGTCGATTACTTCACCAACCCTCGATTGATCTGGGTGATAAATCAGAGTGTTACTCTCATCGACAACGTAAAGGAAAGAACCATCTTTGTATGCGTGCTGGCTGAGTAACTCTGCGAGAATATTTTCTTTTTCTAGATAAATAGTGCCGCCGATATAACCTAAATATTCATTAGATTGAGAAAATATAGGGTATGAGATGGTTAACAAGTAATTTCCAGCTGGCGATATAAATGGTTCAGTAACAACCGGTGCTTGAGCGTTTAAAGACTGGCGTTTTCTTTCACCCACTAACCTTACACCTTTCACCTGAAGTGTTTCAGGGGATACAGAAATAATAACCCCTTTTGCATTAACGACAACCACAGAGTTAAATGATTTGGTTTGCGTTCTTAATCTCTCAGCCTCTTTATCAAGAAGCTGAGCGTCATGCATCTTGTCTTTTAGCACGTTCGCACTGTATTTTAGCTGCGACATTGAGCTTTCTATGAAAGAGTCTGTCATTTCAGACATTTTTTGGGCGTAAACACGGTTTGATTCTAACGTGTTATTGATGATGAGATCCCTTTGAACACGATAAATCGAGTAGAATGCGTTGATCAAAGTGACAAGCACACTGAACACACATAGGGTGACAATAAGATTTCTAAGATTGAGTTTTTCTTTTCTTCTAAAAGACATTGCCAATGGCCAACTTTGAAGGCTTTCTGTATAAATGAGCGTATAGGTTATATGAAATTGATTTGATTTTCAGGTAGTAAGTTGGGATCAATGTTAATATTTGCTCACATTAAAGAACACTTTATGAGCTAAAAAGAGAATTCAGTAGCACGATAAAGAACCGTGCTACTTTCATATTTGGCGTTTAAGAGGGTTTTGTCTCTGTCATCGTTTTTAATATATCCACAACTAGCTGATGATCATCTAACTGCGGTAAACCCGATACCGTCACAACCCCAACCAAACCAGACCCAGAAAGCCGAATTGGGAACGCGCCACCATGAGCACAGTACTCACGAGCATCGAGATGAGGCTGATTTTCGAAATCACGTTGCTTTTGCTTGTTGTACAGAGAAAGATAGTAAGAGCTGTGGCCATACCTTAATACTGAGTTTCGCTTCCTACGGACCCAATCTACATGATCAGCGCAGGTTCCTGCCATCGCGTATTGAAATAGCGTTTGTCCAAAGCCGTAAACCTCAATAGCAACAGCCGCGCCGCGAGCTTCAGCCTCTTCTTTTAGAGCGAGGCCGATAGACCACGCAATATGGTGATTAAATTCCGCCAACTGAAGTTCATGCTCTTGCAGGGCCACGAGTTCAAGCGTCAAACTCATGGTTTCACCTGAATCGTTTTACCCGTTTTACTGCTTTCCAATGCCATCTCAATCAGAGCGATATTCTGTACTGCCTGAGCGGCAGGAACTGGGTTATCAGTGCCCAAACGAATGGCATCTGCCACACCAACAAAGTAAGCTTGGTACGCGCCTCTCTCCGTTTTGATAGTTTGCGCACCGTCTTCGTCGTAACGGACGCCGTATAACGCCTCATCTTCTTCCGACCAAGCATCGTTTTCCGGCAAACGGCCTTCTTTTAAGTAGCCCTCTTGAGGATCTAATCCGAACTTTTCATATTTAGCTTCCGTACCCAATACTTTGTAGCGGAGATTCGGCTCTGGGCTATACAAGTTTGAATGCAAGTGCACAATATGCTCAGGGTAATGAAGTATCAAGTTGTAATAATCAATCGTTGTCGCACCCGGGCGCATCATTCGACATTGTGCGTCTATCGCATCTGGCAAGCCAAACAACACCAATGCTTGATCGAGAAGATGAGGAGCAAGGTCGAATAAAATACCACCGCCATCTTGAGCCTGCTCTCGCCAGCGTTGACGAACTTCAGGGCGGTAGCGATCAAAGTGCGACTCAAACAGCTTTATATCACCTAACTTACCTTGTTCGATAAGAGATTTAACCGTGAGAAAGTCTCCATCCCAACGTCTATTGTGAAAAACGCTCAGCACCAGACCTTTCTCTTCGGCTAATGCGATAAGTTCATTACCGTCTTCTATCCGAGTAACAAACGGTTTCTCGACGATGACGTGTTTCCCATTGTTCAACGCACGCTTTGCAAGTTCGTAATGTACGTCATTTGGCGCAGTAATGATTACGAGCTCTGCATCACTATCATCGAGTAAAGTATTCGCATCAGAAAACCACTTAGCATCTGGCCAATCATTTTGAACCGCCTCCTGTTGACGAGAGCTTATCGCGCTCAGCGTTAAATTTGGTAGCGATTTAATGAAGGGTAAATGAAACGTTTTTGCTGAATATCCGTAACCAATCACAGCGGTTTTTACGGGATCGTAAGCCATTGTAAGATTCCTTATTTCGGTGATACAACAATACATTCAATATCATTGTGATCGAGGAGTTGTTGAAAATCTGATTGAGGGGGATGGTCTGTAATAATGATGTCGATCTTTGACAAATCACATACGTGGTGGAAATTGTCGCTACCAATTTTTCGGGATTCACAAACGACGATGACCTGCTGAGCTTGAGCAATCATCGCTTGTTTCATTGTTGCTTCTAACAAACTATTTGTTGTCAGCCCTCGGGATGACAATGCACACACGCCAATGAACGCTTTGTTCACGTGATAATGCTGCATTTGCTGCTCTGCTTGCGCCCCTAAAACTGCTCTGGCATAAGGGTCAAAGTGTCCGCCTAAGAAATGAACGTCCATTGTGTCGTTTGTCTCAGCAGCAGTCAGCACATCAATGCTGTTAGTAACGACGTTGAGCTTGTTTTCTCCATAACGCGCTTTTCCTGCATAGAGTGGGAGCAGAGACAAAATGGTGCTGGTATCAATAACAAGATGGTCGCGCTCATCCAACAACGCTGCGGCAGCTTGAGCTAGTCGATGTTTAACGTCACTCACGGGTCGACTCGCGTATGCCTCGGTATGGGAAGAGATCGGCGCAAGCATGACACCACCTCGTATTCTTTGTAACCCAGGTTGCTGACTCAACTTAACTAAGTCTCGACGAGCTGAATCTCGCGAGATAGCAAAGTACTCACAAACTTCAGACAACGTTACTTTATTTTGCTGATCCAGCTTCGCTCTGAGCGCTACGAGTCTTTCTTCTTGTGTCATAACTTAAATTCACTTAAGTGATTTTAAGTAAACTTGCCACAATGATAGAAAAATTACCAACAAAACCACTTACAACCAACTCAATTGACCAAAAGTTAACCAAAGATAAATGAGCAGCAAGGCAAAACTTCCTAGGACGGTACGTTCACTCAAGCCCACATAGTTAGGCGTATGAAGTTTATTTATACCCGTTTAAAACAACTGGCTCATCTAGGCCTAACTTCACTCTATTTATTTTAATAAGCGCTTTTGGTAGTGGAATAAACCCAGCATTTCGTACCTGTTGTGTATTGTTGTCGGTTGTAAGGAGTTCAAATAGTTTTGATTTTGTGATTTTCTGATTGGTGTCGAATTGTTTATTTATATAAACGTAATAGACCACGGAAAATGGATAGCGAAGAGAATAGATGCAATCTGTGCTCAAAGAGCATGAGTCATCGTTATGATGAACAGAGAGAGCCTTGTAGCTCGACCACTGTTCTGAGTATTTAAAATCGGAGTATCGCATATAAGCTTTGGCTGAAAAGTCGTCGCTTAAAGCCCGTTTCAATCGGTCTTCATCAAGCATTTGAATCGATGATTGACAACCATTAGAGCTCACATCTGGGTTACTTAAACGCATCTCCCCGAAAGCATACGTATTTGCATCACAGCGTTTCAATTCACTAACGGAAACACTATCTACCGTACTCTTTTGACTATTGATTACGACAATAGCGTTTGCCATTAAAAACAAACGTGTAGGCCTGTGGCCTCTTTCTCGTTGAAATCGGGAGATGTTTTCATCTGACCATTTCTTAGATGTGATTGCAATAGAGGCTCCGTCATTTAGCATGTCGTTAAAACCACCAGACTGAGATGCAAGCGCTACATTTACACTTGGCTCATCTATCAATGTTTCTATCGTTTCTAATATTTCTGGTTCGACAAAAATCGATGTTCGAGCCTCAGAGTCAGCAAATGCCAGCGGTGAAATCAAACATGACGCTAGAGCAAAGAAAGGCAATACTTTAATTTTCATAATTCAACTCCAACTTCGAATTAGGTGTCAACTCGCTGTCCGAACTAAATATAGTCCACGCTTGTTCAGTACTTTCAGCTTTCGTGTTTACAACAGCAATTGTGCGCCTTTCCCGTTTTTTTAGTTGTACCGTCAATGCCGTATTCTGATAAAACTCTTGCTCTTCAATTCGATTGTCTTGAATGCCGTTTCTCACTAGCAATTCTCGTATAGCTGCCGTCCTTTTCTTTGCCAACGCTTTGTTGTATTCGAGTGACGCTTCAGGGCTTGTGTCTCCTATCAGTATGACTTGCGCATTTGGGTTACTCTGAAGCAGTGCTTTCAACTCGCTTAGCGGCATATCATGAGATGGCGTTACCTGATGCTCATCCATCGCAAAGAAAAAGCTGATCAGGTGTGTCTGCGAGTCGTTGACCCAATTCGCACAGCCTTCACTGTCAACAACCACACCTTTTGGCGTATCTGCGCAGTTATCTCGTTGGTTTATCACGCCATCACTATCATTGTCTTTAAGGTCGTTGTACTGGTAAGTGGTCAACGTCGTATTCGGTGATTCAGCACAGCCTGCTAACATGAAAACTAGAAGACTCGTCACTGCGAATTTATCCATTATTGTTCTCCTTCCAGTTCTCTGGATACTCAACTCGCAACGCATAAGTCAGAATCCCCATCGAGTTGAATAAACGGTAAGTGGCAACCAAATAATCGTACTTTGTTCGGGTGTAGTTCCGTCTCGCAACAAACGTTTCAACTTTGGCATCTAATACATCTAACAAACTGCGTCGCCCTACATTGAACTGCTGGATGTACCCTAATTCAGTTACTTTCGCCGCATCAACGTTGACTTTTAAAAACTCCATTTGCT
Organism: Vibrio sp. Vb1554; assembly: GCF_033344235.1. Lineage (NCBI taxonomy): Bacteria > Pseudomonadati > Pseudomonadota > Gammaproteobacteria > Vibrionales > Vibrionaceae > Vibrio > Vibrio sp. Vb1554. Next base: position 14,914 of record NZ_JAWPOJ010000045.1, read on the forward strand.
GTTGAAGCAATGTATGTGCGTCCCATGCCAGCCTTACACCTTCATTCGCATCTAGTTCTGCATTTGCTCGAATAGCCCTCGCCTCCTCTACTCGCCAGGCAGATGACTCCACTCGGGAGTCTGTAGAAAAGCCTTTAAAAAGATCGTAGTTGACCGTCAGCATAACCTTTGCATCTTCGTTAATGCCTTCAATATTATCCACGTTGTCTGTTTTGTTGGCTGACAGCTCAAGCTTGAGCTCTGGGTAGTAATCCCCCTTTTCTCTTTTTACTTCATGTCGAGCCGCCTCTAAATCTTTCATCGCCGACTGTATGGATGGGTGCAACCTAACCGCTTGTTTGAGTGCTTCGTCAAGCTTATTCGGAAGCAATTCCTGCGGGTAAACAGGCTCAACTAAGTTTTGCGGCGCTCGACCAACCAAACGTACAAATCTTGTTCTAGCATCGGAAAGATTGTTTTGGGCGGCAATCAATGAGGACTGTGTTGTCGCGACACGCGAAGAAACCTGCGCTAAGTCGGAGTTGCTGGTTAAACCTTTTTCTTTTTTATCTAGAATGAAACGGTAGATCTCTTGGTGTTCATTTAGGTTTCTTTCTGTCAGTTTCATCAACTCTCGGGCATGTAAAACATCCACATACGCTCTGACAGTATCTAATGCAACATTTTCCGCAGATGCCAATAAGTCCAAGCGTTCAGCTTCAGCCTCGTAAGATAGGCGATCAACATCAGCACTTGTTTTAAATCCATCAAATAACAGTTGGGAGATTCTTACGCCCATCTCCGTTCTTTCTAATGTTCTATCTTCACTGTCGATGTAGTTTCCGTTGTTATATCGAGTACCTTCGTACCCTGCTGCTGCATACAAATTAACCTGAGGAAGAAATGAACCATTTATGGCATTTCGGTCTCGTACCATCGACTCATAGCGAGAATAGCGAGCAAGCAAACTGGGGGAGCTATCGAGAGATAACGTAACTGACTCTTCTAAAGTCAAAGCGTTTGGCGACGATGATACTGCAAACAAGACCAATAACGTTGATTTAAGCCGCATCTTATATCCTTATGTCTATCTTTCTCTGAGCGAATTCTCTTTCGCACGTAATATAGGTTTTAACCAATAATTCAGTACTGTTTTTTCTCCTGTAAGAATGTCTACCACAACCTGCATTCCCGGGATGATCGTAAACTTATCATCAACCTTGAAAGTAACGTTGGCACGGTAGTAGGCATTGCCCTCTTCATTTTGAAGTGCATCGGCGCTTACGTAGGTCACTTCTCCTTCTAGGCCTCCGTAAATGACAAAGTCATAGGCAGACAACTTTACCGTTGCCGGCAGGCCAGGCCTTATGAAGGCGATATTCTGAGGAGAAATTCTCGCTTCAACGATTAACGTGCTATTACGAGGGACTATTTCTAAAATAGGCTCACCCGGCTTAACCACACCTCCGATGGTTCTGACAAAAACATCTTTGATGGTTCCATCGACCGGAGAAAGTAACTGCGTTCGATTCAACTGATCCGCAATCGCCTGACGACTTTCATTGAGCTGCGCTAGTTGCGTCACAACTTCATTGAGCTGCCCTTGTGCCTCTGCCCTAAAAGCAAGCGCAGTACCACGATAATCTGCGATGGATTCAGAATACACAGCCCTTTGTTTTTGGGCAGCAGCTTGTGAACTCGCGATGTCTCCTTTGAGCTTTATAACGTCTCTATTCAGTTTTAATAATTCCACTTCAGCTACCGCGCCACTAGAAACCACCTCTCTCAGCATATCTCGCTCTTTCGAGACAATAACCAGACTGCTTTTTAGTGTTTGAATGGTATTCAAGGTATCTAGATAAGCTTGCGATTGTTGCTCAATTCGCAATTTAGCCTCCTCCAGCTCAGACTCCAGTTGGCTCAACCGCTCAAGATAGTTTGCTTTGGCATTCAGATAGGCAGAGTGGCCGGTCATCGAAATATCAAATGTCTGAGGCTCGATACTCACTTGTTGTTTCCAATCCAGTTGGAGGCTATTCACTTTTACCGTTTCTAATTCAATTTGAAGCCTCTGCTTTCTGGCGAGCAAAGATTCAACTTGTTCAGAGGTCTCCGAATAGGTCGACTTAAACCTTGTATCATCCAGAATAGCGATGGTTTGCCCCTTAGTGACGCTTTCACCAGGCATGACAAGTAACTCCTTTAGAATGCCTCCCTCTAAGCTCTGAATCGTCTGAATAGACAAAGTAGGAACAACCTTTCCTTCGCCGACAACCACTTCGTCTAACCTCGCCCACGAGGCCCAAATAATCACACTTAGCACTAACGCGGCAGACAACCAAATCAACGTTCTCGAACGGTTTGCTAAATGAGCATTACTCCAACGAACTGTGCTCATCATTGACCTCCTTCGCGTACAATTGATACTGCGCGTACTCTGTTCGTTTTCGCGTTAGACTGTTGTTTAGCAAAAATTTCTTGGGGCGCTCCTTCCCTCAAAATTGTGCCTTTATCAAACACAACAATTCGATCACAAAGCGATAATAAGGAATGTTTATGAGAGCTAATAATCATCGTCGTCGAGTGCGGCAACGATTTAAGAGCATTAAACAACGCATTCTCAGCTGGCTGGTCTAAGGAACTGGTTGGCTCGTCTAAAATTAATGCTGCAGGGTTTCGATAAAACGCTCTTGAAATCGCTACAGCTTGCCTTTGCCCCCCCGACAAATAACGCCCTCCTTCTCCGACTTGCGTTTCTAGACCATGAGGAAGGCGGCTCATGTACTGGTTCAAACCCGATAATTCTATCGCACGGCGTAATCGTTCTTGATCAATAACATGATGTCCTAATACTATGTTTTCCATAATGCTGCCGTATATAAGATGCGAATCTTGGCCAACCCAACCCGTTTTCTCTCTTATCAATTCGGCGGGCCAAAGCTGACTGTCAATGTCATCAAAATAAACGCTACCCTGTAAGGTACTGAGTTGATTGGTAATAATAGAAAGGAGTGTAGACTTTCCTGCTCCTGCACTACCAATAACGCCAACGCGTTCGCCTTGCTTGATAGTAAGATTAATATCTCTCAAACATGGCATATCAACATCTGGGTATTGGAAGCTCACGTTTTCTAAACGTATATTCCCTGCAAATTCGGCAGACGTAATGACCTGACTGCGTTGCACCTCCTGAGGTAAAGACATGATAGAATTTAAGCCTTCAACCGCTGTTTTTGTCTGTTGATAGCGAAGTAACAGCATAGCTAACTGGTTAATCGCCCCTGCAGCACGACCGCTAAGCATGACAATAGCAATGAGCCCCCCCATGCTTAGCAATCCCTCAGAAATTCTGTACACGCCTGTTACAAGTAACATTACGGTAATTATCTGCTGGCTAGATTGAATGGAGTAAGCAACGATATTCGAATAGTTTCGCGATTGATTTTGCCAATCAGAAAGCATGGATACCGTTTGCTCCCAACGCTTTTGTGCTTCTCCCGTAGCGTTATTTTGCTTAATCTCTTTTAAAGAGGACAATGAATCAAACAAGTGAGCTTGTCGCTTCATGGATAGTGCAGCACTTTCCGTATGTGATTGTTCTATTTTTGCTTTTACCGCAAAGCCAAGGATCAGCAGGATAAACATGACGGCAATAGGTATGAACATCATTGCCCCACCTAGCCAACCGATTAAGACTAAAAATAACAACGTAAATGGGAGATCAACTAAGGTCACAAGAGATGCAGAAGTAAAAAAATCGCGAACACTATCAAAATCTTGTAGTTGTCGAGCGAATGCACCGACTGATGCAGGACGGTGTTCAAGTTTCATCCCCATAACTTTAGAAAAAAGTATCGAAGAAAGCTTGTTATCGATGTACTTACCCGCGGTATCAGTGACAACTCCCCTTGCTTTACGCAATAGCCAATCAAAAATAATGATGACGGAGACACCAGCGACCAAAACCCATAATGTACTGAAAGCTTGATTAGGCACTACACGATCGTAAACGTTCATAGTGAAAAGCGGAATAACTAGCGCTAGCGTATTGATAAGGAAAGAGGCAATCAAAAGATCTCGATACCACGGAGACATTTCTTTCACTACGGCGAAAAGCCAATGTTCATTATAATCCGCTTGAATAGAACTTATCCGTTTGTCCAGCTCTGGACGCATAGAAACTTGCCATGCTTGAGGCTGGAATTGATTATGCAGTTCCTTGCTCGTGACGTATTGCGTTTCACCTTGATCTTCACTAAATAACGTGACTTGATAATCGCTGTTATGTCGCTCAGATATAATAGCGGGTTGTAACGTCTTCCTATTGATTACCACCAATGGAAAGCTCAACATTGCGGTGGATTTTAAATCGATTAATGTGAGTTCAAGATCGGCTCGCTCAGCGGCTCTGATGAATAAGTCACTATCCAATCTACCCTCAACAAGAGGTAATCCAGAAAGCACCTTTTTTGTATGGTGTCTAACCTCAAAATAACGCATCAACCAAGTTAACGATTGCCCCCAAGGATCGTTAGTCAGCTCACTTGATGAGGATGAGTGATGCTTCATGACATACCACCTACTAGCAAGTTGTTGTCATCAATCATCTTCTGTAAGACATTTTCTTCGGCTACGCCAGTCGAGTCACCTTTGTAAAGCTGATCGAGAGTGACGCCCTGCATAAGAATCTGTTGTTTTGTCCCCGTCTCTTCTGGTTTTATGTGAAGCGTTACGCCATCATCATTCTCTGTTAAATCGAGCTTATTATCGACTTCTGTTATCGAGGTAGCGGTGATTATCGAGGCGATGTCAATTGTGTCATTATCATCACCAATAACGGATATTTGGAAATCGTTGATCACATCGTACGAGGGCTTTAACTCGTTACCGAGCCCTGAACTGTCAAACTGGAATACATCGCTGCCACTTCCTCCAATAAGCAAATCATTAGCATCTGTCGCAAGTAATGTTTGGCCCCCTTCTTCCACTAAGGTAACATTGACTACCTGAGCAGAACCTTCTGCGACAGTGGCGCCCAGTGTTGCAATCGGTTTTATCGACAACGTAAAATCACTTGCACCGCTAAACCCGCCAACGATGGAAAGATCAGCGACATCCTCTTGATCAACAGCATAAATGCCGTTCAATCTTTCACCATGACTCAACTCTAGATCTGTTGGTAATCCGCGAATCTCCACACTTCCAAACTCTTCGGGTGCAGGGTTGACTAAATTCATGCTCAACCCTAAAGGAATACTCCCAGACGCTTCAGACACAATAGACTGATAATCGGCCGTTAGTGTTGGCTCATCAGCTTCAGGGGTAACAACAATGGTTAGATCGGTGGTTTGCACATCTCCAAAATCGGTTTCGAGTGTCTCTGACACTATCGCTTGATCAAACGTTCTAACATTGAGAGCAACATCCATCGTTCCAAATGCATCCTTCGGAACGAACTCCAAACCTGACACTTCATTTGCTCGCACTAATACCGTCGCCACGGCATTGCCCGCGTCATCGAAGGTAAAGGATGAGAATTGAGTTCCAATACGAATCCTACCTAAGCCTTCCAATGCAGAGGGTTCAGAGCTTGCTTTGATCAACATCGACACTTCTATATATTCGTTGCTATTTGTTTCAAAACCGCTCGCTAAAAAGTCAATCGAAATGGAATCACCTTCATCTCCAGTGAACGTGTTAGAGGTTGTATTCAACGATACATCGTCGCCAATCGGTTTTACGCCGACGTTGAACTGAGAAGTGGTATAGTTATAGTCGTTTGATCCAGACTCTTGGGTAATAGCTTGCAGTGTTAATGAAATATCCCCACTAAAATCTAGTGGCGGTAGAAAGTAAACCTTATCAAGTTGTGCTTGAGTTAGCTGCCACTCTTTGCTCTCACCATCCGTTGAACCGTTATCAGGGAGTAATTCGAACGTCCCGTTATTGTCCCAAACCAACACGGCTCCGTCTGGCACTCCTGTCATGACCAAAGACATCGACTCAGAACCATCTTGATCGATTAATGATGCAGATAAGTTTCCTAAATAAATATAATTATCTTCATTACCAACTACGTCTTCTGTTTCCAGAACCGCTTTATCAACCACTGGGGCAATGGTAACGGTAACTTCTGTTGATTTAGTTTGAGTATCTTTCGCACTGTCAGTACTTAAACAACTTCCCGTGACTTCATCAGTAATGTTTGCGTCAACGGAAATAACAAGCTCTCCACTGTAGTTTTCAGGTGGGATTAACTGAATTTCGTTTAGACGCGTAACATCTGTCACTACCCATGTTCCATCACCATTGTCAATGAGTAGGCTCGGGTCCACGGCAGTAAACCGCGCATTCTCGTCAGACACCGATAAAGAAACCCAATTGACACTTTCAAGGCCAGTCGCTGCGTCACCTTCTCCAGTAATGGACTGCATTGGCCCTTCGCTATCGCCCAATACAAGAGCAAGATTCAGGTTGGTTATAGTATCTTCTTGAACCGTAACTTCGCTTGGTGCTATCGCGATATCATCGACAACAGGAGAGATTTGTACCGTAATGGTCTGAGAGGTTGTTTTCGAGTCACCATCGCATGGGGCCGTTTCTGTCACTTCTAAATTGAAAGTAATGCAACCAGCAAAGTCCTCATCCACGCCAGTAAGCGTCAAGGAAGACAATCCAGCGCTAGAAATTGAATAACCTAACAGATTGCCCGCATTATCATAAGCAGGTATCACACCTTCGCCAGTAAGCTCGACTCCTTCAGGTAAAGAATCTGCGGCGACAAAGAAGGAAACTAAGTTACCATCACTACTCGCTACATCAGGGTTTAAAAACGCCCCAATTGAGACATCTTCACCTTCTTTACCTACAATATCCCCACTTTGAACGCTTCCTGGTTCACCAGGATCAGCACACTGGTCTCCATCTCCTTCATGGCCAGTAATTTGAATTTGGAACTGACCTGTGATGTATTGAGCATCCGTTCCATCTCGAACATACGCTAACACATTCACATCAAGTATCTCTGTATTAGATGGGCTATAAATCGATGCGCCAGCAAGCAAATCTTGAGCGGTTTCCAACACGCTATCACTTGTGATTCCTTCCATTGGAATCAGCCAGTTCCCATCGGCATCTTGAGAAGCACCGTTCGGATGAGTAACAATGAGGTCTTGACCCTGCGGTATCTGTAAAACGATGTAATCGAGATACTCTGAACCATCAATATCCGCTTCTGTAAATGTAATGCCTCCACTCACGTCAACAGCAGACCCATCCGTACTTGTGAATACTTCAGTCGCGCCTTCTAAACGTGTTTTGTCAATATCTTCATTACCAATATCCACTTTTCCAGAAACCACGACGCTCAAAGAGCCATTGATTGCCTTTACATCAGTCTCCATCGTAGGAGACGTGTCTGTCACTTCGTACTGAACTTCCAGGCTAAACGTCCCACTTAGGTCTTCATTAGCTTTTACAGTGATTCGTCCACTGTTTAACAACTCAGATAATGTTGCCGAGCTACCATCGAGTAGTTCATTGAGTTCTAACGGTAAATTACTTTCCTCTACTGCATTACCATCAAAGTAAAGTGTTAAGCCATCTGGAATGGATACAATGGTGTATCCTGTCAAGGACTCACTAGAATCTATATCTTGATTAACGACAGGCTCAAGATTTAGTGTGATGAAATTGTCCTCAATACCATTGCTTTGTAATTCTTGACCGTCAGTTTGATCAACAATAGGTGAGATTTCCATTTCCACTTTAAGAGGGGTTTCAGCAGAATCACCATCCGGCTCTGTTGAAACGACGATAACATCCATGCTCAGTGTTCCACTAAAATCTTGCTCTGTTTTGAGGTAAGTGTTTTCAAGAACAGCATTCGAGACCTGATAAACTGGCCCCGTTATTGGGTCCACGTAAGCAACTGGAAGAACAATAGGGTCACCATTTACATCTGTCAGTTGTGTTCCCAAAGGGATGTTCTGAAGCAAGATATTAATTTCTTCTGATAGATCGTCGTCTGATGTCTGGATGATAAAATCCAGTTGTATCAGGTTATCTTCGTCTAACGTAGAGAGATTACTAATTACTTTAGTCGCTTGATCATATTGCCAATTCCCCTGTCCACCATCTAGGACAATTGGTTCATCGACCACACCTTTTAGCTTAATGTCAATGGTTGCAGATTGGCTCTCGGCGGTTTCATTAAGAGGTGCTAAGCCATCAATAGTCGACTCTGTTGAAATGGCGGTTACTTGAAGGGATAGAGATTCAGTAAATGAGCTGATATCCGATTTTGGTTGAAGTAACGCCTCTGAATTGGCTAGAGCATTGGAGGTCACTAGGTAGGTATTAATACCGATAAGCGTGATCCCAGCTCCGACAGGCAGTGTCCAACCATCTTGAACTTCTATGCGATAAGACAGAGACTCCGAGCCATCTGTGTCAGTGAGCCGCCCTAGGATGTACTCTTTTAAGTCAATCGCTTGGTCTTCAAGCCCCTGAATGTTTTTAACGGTCAGCGTAGGCACATCGGCATCTGGAGATATATCGATAACAACTTGCTCAGTGATCTCCGCTGTTTTATCTTGCTCATCGGCAAACACACTACCCGACTCAGTCGTTACTGCCGTTACATCAAAAGTAAATCTTCCGGCTAAGTTTTCGTTAGATGTGATTTCAATTTGATCTAACTCGGATTGGCTATACGCTTTACCTTCCTCAATAGCACTTCCGTTAAGTGTTAATATAAGTCCATCTGGAATATTCGAAATTTGGTAGTGGAGCGTTTCAGAACCGTCTTGGTCAAACTTTTCAGCAACAATATTGAGTGAAAGTGATTCAGCGGAATCTTCAACACTTTGATAAGAAAAGTCCGAATCAATAGACCACTCTGGCAAATCTGCAACCGGTAAAACGTTAACATTTAACGTGTTATTGCCTTGTAGTACAAAACCATCTGGTTCGACATCAGATAGGATTAATGCAGACACTGCTAACGAAACTTTGATAGTGTTGCCCGACAGGTTTAGCGCTGGTTGATAAGTGAGATCACCATTTGGAACGGTGAATATACCCACCCCCATTAGCTCTGTACCAGAAAGACTAATAAATCCGTCATTATCATCATCTTCAAGGCGCACTCCGTCTAAAAACAGAGCCCCTCCTTGTAGAGATTCAACAGAGATCCTTATCGCTTCAACACGCTCATTATTCTCCGTATCCCCAGGAGAAACTCTAATCGGTAACGCGACTGGCGTAGGGTCTCCACTATTATTCGCGCCATTATCTTCTAACGTATCTACATTAACGGTTCGAATAAAGCCCCTAGCATCATCAAGAATTAATTGAGCTTCACTGCTTGCTTGGTCACCGTCTGCATCCGTCACAGTTATCGTTAGATCATCAAGCAAACCACCTACAGGCGTATTAACAATAAGCTCGGTAGTTAGCGTAAATGTCCCATCTTGAGCAATAGTCAGCGTTCCATATTTTAAGTTACCATCACTACTATTGATTAAATCGATGGTCCAAGCATCATTGCTAAATACCGAACTCGCCGTATCGTATGTTTCACCTGCATAGGTCAAACTTGAAATCAACGTGCCATCTGAACTGATTAAGTCGGCATTATTGCTAAACCAGTTTCCCGAAAACTCATCCCCCTCGGTAAGTTCAATTTCTATTGGTGAGCTTGTGTCTTCAGGGATATCATCTACTACACTAACGGTATATGTCTCAGCTTCAGACTGGTCGCCATCCTTATCAACGGCATAAATTGAAAAACTGAGTTCTAATGTGTTCTCGTCCGCTGGAACACCGTCAGGTTCATCGTGTTCAAGTGCACGGTATAGATCAAACTCGACAGTCCCATCGGTATTAAATCTAATTCTAAAGACGTCTTGCTCGCTTTCATCTCTTGCATATAACCAACCATTCGAGTCCGGTGAATCAAGCGCAACCAGGCTGCCACTACTTGTTTTATAGCCGAGCGCATTGAACATATCGATATTCACGCTCACACTGGCGATAGAGTCTGAACCTTGTAATAGCGTAATGGATGGTGACGAGCCCTCGATGCCAGAATCAAGCGAATCATCATTCAGCCCGCTTTCATTGACTGTGATTCCCTCTGTAATTACTAGTTCCGGAAACAAGCCATCATAGACCAGTATGTTGGACTCCGTAGAGATCTCGCTTCCATCAGAATCTCTCGCCACGATGGGCATAGAGATCGACAATTGCGTCCCATCACCTAAAACATGGTCAATCGAGTGATAAAGCTCTACAGTTACATTAACCGTAGACGTATCATTTGATGGCAAAGAGAAGTCACTAGGTAACGTGACCCTAAATACAACGTCTCCAGTGTCTGAAATTGCGTCAAAGCTTCCATCATTGTTATCGTACCAAGTGACAGCCTCTCCGTTATAAGTAACAGCATCACCAAGCGTAGTTTTGACAGTATCTCCATCATTTATGTCAACACCCAGATACACAATCGGATCGAATGATGACGTAACTATCACATCCGTATTCGCTATGGCTGAAACCCCATCAGGAGCAATGTTTGTATCGACAGGTGTTTCGGTTAACTCGACATTGCCACTATTGATTAGCGCTTGTCCATTGTCGTTATCTATCACATTAATGTCTAAAACGACCGACGTGTTATCTTGGTCTGAGTCCATTGCAGTAACAACGAGAGGTACGTTTGGATCAGTATTTTCTTGTTGGTCGAGAGCCTGAAAAAGCTCAAAGGAGTAGGTAATGTCGCTATTTGCATCAATAGGTAATGAAGCATTGAGGGTAGCTTGAAAGATGGGAATCTGAGTTTGCCCATCTTCGTCAAGAATATAACCATCAAGTGTTTTGCCATCCGCAGAGACTTGATAAAGCACAACTTGTTCACCACTCGTCAACAAGGGTTGTTCAGAGACGATGAACGACAAAGATTCGAGGTAATCACTGCCAACCTCAACTTGAAAATTCCCTGAGCTCAACACACTTCCATTTACGAGATCAGATTCTTTTACTTCTACCCCATTCAAATTATTTAAAGTTGGGTCTGCGCCATCCTTTAGAATATAGTCAATTTCATTCTCTACAAGCGGTGTGGCATCTAAATCTACGCCACCAATGGTCAACGGGAAAGTGACCGTATCACTGCTATTGAATTGATCGATAGGGTGCTCAAGAGTAAGCGAAATTGAAGCTAATACATCGTTACCCGATTCAACGCCACTCAATGTTAACGTAAATACAGTGACACCATTGGCAAATGCTGTAATTTGCTTTCCACTGGAGCTTAACGTGTAGCTAAGCTCATTATCAGAGACTGAGCTTGTAAGCCCTAATGCTTCTAACTTAGTAATAGATGACCCACCGAAATACAAACTACTCGGATCCGGATTGTCAGATCCCGCGACAATATTAACAGTTCCTTCAAAGTTCAATATCGGGCCATCCAAAGGGACTTCTGTTACGTTTATAGTCGCATTGCCTACGTAACCTGCTTGTCCATCAGTAATGTCAATGGTCGCGTTAGCCAAGCCATAGTCTTGGGAGTCATCTGCAGCTAAATAGCTGAAAGAAACACTTTGCTCGACCGAATGATCTAGGTTTCGACCTGCATCAAACTGCCAAGAGCCATCAGAAAATACGGTTAATTCGCCTTTTTCTAAACTAAAACTTACGGATCCCCCCTCTAGAATTGACTTCTGCTCCCCGCCAGCCTCTACAAATTTCACATAAAGTGTTCCATCAAGATCAATATCATTTTCAAGTAGATTGCCCGTAATTGTTTGATCTTCTAAGACTGAGTATGTGTCATCTCTAATCACCGGATCAGAGTCATAAATAGTAATCGTTAACGGTGCCACAACCGTCTCTTGTGTACCGTCAGCATCACTTTGAATGCTTTCAACCAATACGTTAGTCACCAGCTCATCTTGACCTACACCATGATCAATCGCTTCATAAAAAGTAATTTGAACCGTACCATCATCATTGACTTCTGCTGAGAAAACTAATCGGTCGTCGGTCGATGTTCCTTGTAAGCTCAACCCATCTTCTGCAACAACAACATTAATAGATTGACCGACCGATGTAAGCGCGCTCAAACTTGGCTGCTCTGCATGCAGTGCTGGCACACCATTTTCTATGTTGATGGCTGCCGAGCTGCTTTGCTCACCAAAAAATCCAACGATGTTTTCAGAAAATACCGTTGAACCGGGTAGCACTATTGTTGGCATGGTATCGACCGCATGGTTGCCGGCGACATCCAACACTTCAGCTTCAATGGTCCACGTGCTGTTTAGATTGAGAGTGTTTACGTCAATTCCGGTTACTGTCCACGAACCTGATGCATCAACAAGGCCAGTAAAATTCAGCGTGCTGTCTCCGTCACTTACCCGAATCGTCACTGCCAAACCTTGCTCTACACCACTGGTTGTCCCTCTCATTTCCGTGACTATACCCTCACGGAAATCATCAATGGCAAGACCAC
>NZ_JAWPOJ010000457.1:0-1044 GCF_033344235.1 Vibrio sp. Vb1554
AACATCTTCTGAACCGCTTTACCCAACCGCTAATCAAAAAACTATCCAATCAGCAAAAAATGAGTTCAAGGGAATGGAAGAGTTTGAAGTCAGTGACGATGATGTCATTTCTTTTCGTGCCCGCCTGCCTGGACCAGACTATTACTGGGAGCCATATAAAATCAAACAGTTAAGTTACGAGATATCCTGTGTTTTCCTCACTAATTATGTGGATCGTGGGATGGTGGTGAAATCGTCGTTTTTAGGCGCTCGTGGCCGCGTTGAGTACTATGATATGGAGCGCTGTATGGACAACACGCCCTTCGAGTAATTTTCTCAGCACATAAAAAAAGCTCCACCGAAGTGGAGCTTTTTGGGTATTGGATTACTTGAGATTACGGGCGAGCCACAAAACCGACAGCTTCGTATGCTTTTTTCAGTGTTTCCGCCGCGCGAGCCGATGCTTTCTCCGCGCCTTGCTTCATCACTTCATCCATAAACGCACGATCTGCACGAATACGACGGTATTCTTCTTGAATTGGCTCAAGCATCGCAACAACCGCTTCACCCACGTCTTTCTTGAATGGGCCATACATTTCAACGCCTTTGTATTTCGCTTCAATCTCTTCAAAGCTCATGCCTGTCGCTGCAGAGTAAAGACCCATTAGGTTTGCAATACCCGCTTTGTTTTCAACATCATGGCGAATGCTTGGTGGCGTTTCGGTATCCGTTTGCGCTTTATTGATCTTCTTGATGATCGATTTCGGCTCTTCAAGCAGCGTGATAACGTTCTTACGGTTATCATCAGACTTCGACATTTTCTTCGTCGCATCTTGAAGGCTCATTACGCGCGCGTTAACCGTTGGAATGTATGGCTCAGGCACCGTAAAGATTGGGCTTTCTGGCGAGTAAATGTTGTTGAAACGCGTTGCGATATCACGCGCTAATTCTAGGTGCTGCTTCTGGTCGCTACCTACTGGCACTTGGTGTGCGCCGTAAAGCAGGATGTCTGCTGCCATTAGCACTGGGTAATCAAACAGACCCACGTTTACGTCGTTCGCGTAA
>NZ_JAWPOJ010000458.1:0-1042 GCF_033344235.1 Vibrio sp. Vb1554
CTAAAGGGAATTGGCATGGACTTACATACTTGCGTAATTGTATTAAGAAACCAAAAGGTTATTACCAGTAAATCCGTTGATCACTCCATTGGGATCATCGAACGTGACTCAGGTAACGAAATTTCAGAAATTCAAATCAATGCCACAGATGGCGTGAATATTCGGACCTATCACTACAACAATGTCGAGGAGTCGTTAGAAAGTTTGATGAACCTTTGATCTTCTACTTTGGACACACCTTTCTCCCTTGTAATCGTGAAAGCAATGAGCACAGCCCCCTGTGCTCTTTTTTTGCGTTTTGATCAACAATATCTTTTCTCTCACATACCAAGTCCATCGAAATTTACGACTTAGTTGTCGTTAAAATCGCTAAATTAGCCAATCTTACTCCCAATAAATTACAGATAAGCATCTGAGCAAAAACGTTAAAATATACTAATTCGAATTTATTTAACGAGAAGGTCAAATAAAGCCAATTAATAACCTCATCAACCACGCCTAAACTGTTCTCAACAGCTCAGGAGCAGACACACTCCCACTGAAACAAACATATCGAGGACAGCACCATGAAAGCACTTTTACACAAAATCACGACATCACAATCAGGTTACAGCGCACTGGCACTACGTATCCCTATCGGCATCATCTTTATGGCGCACGGCGCTCAGAAACTGTTTGGTTGGTTTGGCGGCTACGGCTTGGAAGGCACAGGACAATGGATGGCATCAATTGGACTTGGCCCTGGCGTATTGATGGCATTTCTTGCTGGTAGCGCAGAATTTTTCGGCGGCTTGTTTATTCTACTTGGTTTGCTGACACGCCCTGCGGCAGTCGCACTCTCATTCACTATGGTTGTGGCGATTTTCTCAGTGCACTTCGAAAACGGCTTATTTATGGCAAACAACGGCTACGAATTTGGCCTAGCTCTGCTAGCAGCAAGTGTTTCACTGGCCTTTTCTGGCGCAGGTAAAGCGGCGTTAGATAACTTCCTAAACAAAAAATTCTCCTAACCACGGACACTGGAGGCACTGATGATCACCGT
>NZ_JAWPOJ010000459.1:0-1042 GCF_033344235.1 Vibrio sp. Vb1554
CCAATCACGTTACTTGATGAAGTTGGTGTTGATATTGGCGCGAAGATCATGCCGATTCTGGTCAATGAGTTGGGCGAGCGATTCAAAGGTCCTGATGTATTCGATATCTTATTGAATGACGGTCGTAAAGGACGTAAGAGCGGGAAAGGTTTCTATACTTACAAAGGTAAGAAGAAAGAAGTCGATAAATCCATCTACAAGCTACTCAAACTGACGCCAGAATCGAAGCTCAGCGATAACGATATTGCGTTGCGCTGTGTACTGCCAATGCTTAATGAAGCAGTACGATGCTTGGACGACGGTATTATTCGCTCTCCGCGCGATGGCGATATTGGTGCGATTTTTGGTATTGGCTTCCCTCCATTCCTTGGCGGGCCATTCCGTTATATGGATCAATTCGGTTTGAAAGAACTGGTTGAGAAAATGAACGAATTTGCATCGAAATATGGCGATCGTTATGCGCCATGCGACGGACTGCTGACTAGAGCAGGTGAAGGTCGTACCTTCTACTAAGTGCTTGAAACGCTGAACATTAAAAAGGCTTGCATCGCGCAAGCCTTTTTTCGAACAGAAGTGTTTATTTCTTCTTGTCTTTTTTATCTTTGTTATGCCCTTTACCTGGGTTGTCATCGCCATGCACGCTAGCGTTTCCTTTTTTGTCTTTATCATCCCAGTTTTTAGAAGAGCAATCGTCGGATTTGACGGAAATATTGTCACCGCTTAGGCGAACACAATCTTTGCTCAACTCAAAATCGTCACCTTTTACTGTGATTTCTGCATGAGCGGATGCGAATGGTAATAATACTGCAGCAAGTAGTAATAGTTTCTTCATGAGTGCCTCATCTACATGTTTTTTGTGCGGTAATTAGAGCATAAGCGGCAATCGTGTAATTTCAATTTTCTGTTAAGACTATCCAAGTCGTATTAGTAAATTGATGGGTTTCTCACATATTTTACAGCTCGACTTCCGCCCATTTTATCCATTACGGTGATGGTCTTAGCCCAGACCGCAATCTTTTGGTCGTAACTGAAATTCTTCGAT
>NZ_JAWPOJ010000460.1:0-1041 GCF_033344235.1 Vibrio sp. Vb1554
CACAATTATTCTGTCGTAGCAGACAGCAAATCTGTATTGCTTGGCGTAATGTCAAAGAACATTCAAGTAGGTTCTTTCGCCTACCGCTACCTTTGCCGTACGTCTTCACGCATGCACCTAAACCACCTACAAACGGTAGATGGCCCGATTGGTCGTTGCTACACCCTTATCTCTCAAGATGGTGAACGTACATTCGCGATCAACGAAGGTCACATGAATCAACTTCTTCCAGAAAGCATTCCTGAAGAAGTATTTGAGAAAGCTTCTGCGCTTGTTGTTTCTTCGTACCTAATGCGCGGTAAAGAAGAAGACCCAATGCCTAAAGCAGTACAACGTGCGATTGATTTTGCCAAGAAGCACGATGTACCTGTTGTTCTTACTCTAGGTACAAAGTACGTGATTGAAGGCAATGCGGAATGGTGGCAAGAGTACATTCGTGAAAACGTATCTGTTGTGGCTATGAATGAAGAAGAAGGCGCGGCGCTTACAGGCGAAAACGATCCACTCGCTGCTGCGGATAAAACACTTGAGTGGGTAGATCTTGTTCTTTGTACTGCCGGGCCAAACGGTCTTTACATGGCAGGTTACACGGACGAAAAAGTGAAACGTGAAACTACACACGATATTCTTGAAAGCTCGATTGAGGAATTCAACAAGTTTGAGTTCAGCCGCGCAATGCGCAAAGAAGATTGTGTGAATCCAATGAAAGTGTATTCACACATCGGTCCATACCTTGGCGGCCCTCTAGAAATTAAGAACACTAATGGCGCGGGTGATGCTGCACTGTCTGCACTGCTGCATGACATGGCTGCAAACTCTTTCCATCAGAAAGAAGTGCCTACTTCAGAGAAACACGAAGTACGCTGTCTGACGTATTCATCACTTTCTCAAATTTGTAAATACGCGAACCGCGTGAGCTACGAAGTGCTAACTCAGCACTCTCCTCGCCTATCGCGAGCTCTGCCAGAACGCGAAGACAGCTTAGAAGAGACCTACTGGGATCGCTAAGAAGGTTAGCTTTAGAGCAAAAATATACTTAGG
>NZ_JAWPOJ010000461.1:0-1040 GCF_033344235.1 Vibrio sp. Vb1554
GGGAGTTGGTCGATTTGCTCTTTGTTGTCTTTTGCCGCCAATTGTTGACCGTATTCTGCTGACAGTATTACCGCATGGCTGGTGGCGATATTTGCCAAGAATGAAAAGTTTGGCTGAGCGAGTTTAAACGTCACTGTGTAATCATCGACAGCAATCACATCTTGCAATAGATTTTGAAAATCTAAACCAGCAAACCATGGATAAAAACCACCACCAACTTGATGAAAAGGATGGTCTACATCAATGATTCGCTTAAAGCTGAATACCACGTCTTTTGAATTTAACGGGCGAGTCGGAGAGAACCACGGTGTCGTTTGGAACTGAACGCCATGTTTGAGCTTGAATGTGTACTCAGTACCTTCCTTGTTCACAGACCAACTTTCCGCAATGCTTGCAATAGGTTGGTGTGTTTTAGGATCAAGCGTGAGTAAGGTGTCGTACAACTGAGGGCTTAACGCCTCGGCTGTAATACCACTGTCTATAAGCTGAGGGTTAAATGTTGTTGGTTTACCTTGCCCACAAAACACAAAACCTGCTTGGCGAATATCGTTGTGATCGATTTCTTCACCACAGGCAGTCAGTAAGCTAATACCAATAAGGCTCAGCGATAATCTTATAAAAGCATTCATAATATGAAATGTTCATTGGATTTTGCTTGTTTCATTTGATCTTACTCGTCCAGAGCTCACAAGCGAAAATGATCTCGCTAATTTATCACCTTTGTGAACTCGCTCCAAACACAAAATCTTTTGCTGGTAGGGTGTTAGATCAAAATACGATGTCTATTTAACACTGTAGCCCGAATTTTGCAGACATGAGTTGCGTTATCTATGGCTAGTGGTGTTTTTGGTTTTGTTAACTTTGCCCGACTAAACCGTACTTTCTGACCATACCTCGTAGCTGGTGATAGCTTAATCCCAGCAATTCGGCTGCTTGTCGTTGGTTGAATTTTGCTTCTTCCAAGGCACGATTGAGAAGATTGATATCTTGCTCCTCTTGCCACTGTTTGTAATCGAGAGGAAAGTGGATCGAAGTCGTGT
>NZ_JAWPOJ010000462.1:0-1040 GCF_033344235.1 Vibrio sp. Vb1554
GATCGAGAAAAAACAGCAAACAAAAGCCCAGCAGAGCTTTTCGTTCTTGAGATAAAACGAGTAGCGCAAATGCAACTAGCATTAAAAAAGGGAACAGGCGAATTTTGTCGCGATACAAATAGAGTAGCGAGCACAACACTCCAAATCCGTATTTACTGACCCCGAGTAATTTAAATCCGCTTTGATAGCCTTGGGCGAAGTGCCATGCTGCGACTAGACCACAGATGATAAAAAGTAGGTAGGTGAAATAGACCATCACTCGCTCATCATCAAATGCACCGTAAGCGTAAAGTAAGCTCAGTAGACAAAGAATGGCTAGCCACTGAACGGTTTCGATCAATAGTGGGGCCAAAGGCACTCTGTTCAACAAACCATTGATAAATACATATCCAGTAAACAGCACCAAGAATCCGATACATGGGTGCAACAGTTGCTTTGCTCTTCCTTCTAAAATGATCAAGGCGATTAAGCCAACAGAAAGCAAACTTGCGATATCGGAAGGCGCAAGTGCCACGCCACCTACAGCGAATTTCACTGGGACAAAAAACAGTGCCAGAGTAATAGCTGCAAGGAGTGGAACGGTATTACTTATCGGTACAGAGCTGTTGGTAGATTCCATAATAGCCCTCTCGAAATTTGTCGATGGTGTAGAGTTTGGCTCGGTTGACGGAATAATGACTTGCCGAATTGTAAAGAGCCGCGTCTTCGCAAAGCTCTGCAACCTTTTGTGCAAGCCGATTGCTATCACCGACTTCGAACAGATATTCTGAGCTGCCGGTAACCTCATTTAATCCCGGAACATCGGACGAGAGTACGGGCAAACCTGCTGCCATCGCTTCTACGGCGGCGAGCCCGAATCCTTCAACGTGGGAAGATTGCACGTAGATATCCATATCGCTGAGAAAGAGAGGGATATCGGATACGACTCCGTGAAAATGCACGCGAGGTGAAACGTTTAACGATTGAGCGAGTCGTTGAAGCGAGGCTTTTCTTTCTCCATCTCCGGCAAGGTGTAAGTGGTAACACTCAGGCAGTTTTGC
>NZ_JAWPOJ010000463.1:0-1039 GCF_033344235.1 Vibrio sp. Vb1554
CGACTCTACTTTTCACAGTGATGATTGCACGAGCGAACGCAGACATTACCGTTCATGATGCGTACGGAGCGGTGACTTTTGAGCAAGTGCCGCAACGCGTCGTGGTTCTCAACTGGGACATTTTGGAGCAAGTGCTCGCGTTGGACATCGAGCCCATTGCTGCGCCTAACTTGCCGGGTTATCGCCAGTGGGTAGTGAATCCTTACGCACCAGAATCCATTGAGGATATCGGCACTCGCGCCGAACCCAATTTAGAGAAGATAGCGAGCTTGAAACCCGATGTGATCCTAGCGGCTTCTCCCCAGCAAGATTTGATTCCCCTGCTCAGACAAATCGCGCCGGTGGTCTATTTGCCGAATTTTTCGCAAAACGAAGCCGCGGCTCAAACCGCAATCAAGCATTTTCGTACGCTAGGTGCGCTGTTTGATAAACAAGAGTTAGCGGAACAAAAACTGGCAAAACTCAATGACTCATTCAAACAACTGCGTGACAAAATTCGTCAGCATTATTCTGCCCCATTAGACGTGTTGGTGATGCGCTTCTCGACGCCCAATTCTGTTCTGCTATCGACGGAAAATTCGACCACTGACTATGTGGTTGAGCAGCTTGGGTTAACCAACCCTATCAAAGTTTCTGCGCGCGCTTGGGGCATCAAACAAGATCGCATCAACCGCTTACAAAACCTTGAACAAAGCTACGTACTTTACGTGCAGCCTTTCCCACAAGAGAGCAAGTTGAACAGCTCACCACTTTGGCAAGCGATGCCATTCGTGAAAAAACAGCGCGTAAATTCGGTAAGAGCGGTGTGGGCCTACGGCGGCGCGATGTCTTTGCAATACATGGCAGAAGCCATTACCGACAGCTTAATTGAACTGGCACCAAAACAATGAGAACGAAACCGTACATTGGCTATGCCGCGCTGATTGCGTTGCTTAGCCTATTGAGCTTACAAATTGATACGAGCTTGTCGTTGAGTGAACAATGGCAGTTGTTCACTCAACCAGAAAGCGCCAGCGAATTTCGTGATGTTTTCTTTATG
>NZ_JAWPOJ010000464.1:0-1039 GCF_033344235.1 Vibrio sp. Vb1554
AGAGTTGATCGCGAAAACCGTGGGTAAAACCACACAGAATGTCGAAACGCTTTTGAAGGCGCAGTAATGATGAAGAATAAAAGGCGCGCGCTTTGCCTTGTATTTGCGCTGTTTTTGGTGGGTTGCCAAACCGAGCTGTACACCAATGTGAGCCAAAAAGAAGGCAACGAAATGCTGTCGATCTTGTTATCGGAAGGCGTGGTGGCGACCAAAGAACCGGACAAAGACAACAAAGTAAAATTGATGGTCGATAGCTCGCAAATCGCGTTCGCTGTTGATGCATTAAAACGCAAAGGCTACCCACGAGAGCAATTCTCGACGTTAAAAGAAGTGTTTCCAAAAGACGATTTAATCTCCTCGCCATTGGCGGAAAGAGCGCGTTTGGTTTACGCAAAATCGCAAGAGTTGTCATCAACGCTGTCGCAAATTGATGGTGTGCTGGTGGCGCGAGTCCACGTCGTACTAGAAGATCAAGATCTTCGCCCAGGCGAGCGTCCGACTCCTGCTTCGGCATCGGTGTTTATTAAACATGCTGCCGATGTGGCATTGGACTCTTACGTGCCTCAAATCAAATTGTTGGTGAACAACAGTATTGAAGGGCTGAATTACGATCGCATTAGTGTCGTGATGGTGCCATCTTCGGAGGTGCGAGTGACTACTCAAAGCAACCAATTTAAAAGTATTTTGTCGGTGCAAGTTACCAAAGAAACGGCGAACCATCTCATCGGGATTTTAGTGTTTATGGTACTGCTATTGATTGGCTCGAATGTCGCGACGTTCACGTGGTGCCGCAGGAGCGCAAAGCGTGGTTAAACCTGAAACACCGATGGCTCAGGTACTGCATCAGTTCAACTACTGCCCATGCCAGTACCTAGAGCAAAACTGGATCGTGCCAAAGCAGCCTTGGCTTCTTAATCTGGATGGCTGGCGAGATAACCCAAACTTCAACCTTTGGTGTTTAGAAGAGTGGGCGCTTGCGCCTGTTCCAGAAACGGCTTTTAACAAGCCACACCATAGCTTGGCTCTGCTTCCTCCTGAT
>NZ_JAWPOJ010000465.1:0-1038 GCF_033344235.1 Vibrio sp. Vb1554
TTTGCTATTTGTTGTTCACGAGTGCGGATTTGTTTTCTTTCTTGTTCAGACAGATAGTTTTTCTGCAACTCTTGAATCAACGCTTTTCGCTCGATCCCTTTCATTCTTACAGGGATCAGAGCCACCGCTCGTTCATATTTTGTTTGGTTGCTGTCTAACCCCAAGGCATTTTCGTTCCCCTGCCATTCGGTGATTAAATCCTCGAATGCTTTCACGTAATCTTGAGCCGATACGGCGTCAAGTTGCTCGGCTTGTAAGCTGAAGTCGTAAAGTGCGAACTCATCGGCGAAAATCACCTCGGCGAGCTCTCCCCAAATCTTTCTCGCTTCGGATTTTAATCGTGCAACACGAGAGGCGAGCGGTTGCTGCTCATCAAACAACAAATTGCCAACGCTTTGCTGCCAAAGACCATCGAGTTGATGGTAGTTCGCTAACAAATTAAAACGCTCTGAAGACAAATCTATAGCTAGTTCATTAAGTTTGAATTCGCAATTAAGCTCGGACATACAGGTGTGCCAAAACGTCTCGATTTCTGCTTTCAATGCTCGACCTTTAGAACGGTTTAGTCGCTCTGCAAGATCTTGAGTCTCAGTGGGCATGTTGTCTGATTTTGACTTGGACTTTTGTGTACTGCTTTGGCGCTGGGGTGGCGTCGAATCACTATCAACCAATGTGCTTGATTTATCCTGCAACTCCGAAGAAAGCTGCGTTAATTGATCGCGTTCGTCGACATTGACTGAAAACCAAACTATGCCCGCCAAAACGGCGGACACAGTGATTAGTAAGCTAAGCTTCATGGCTTGATCACGGCGCTGACAGGGAAGTGATCCGACAGGTTGTAATGTTTCCACAACCCCTCTGCCGTTGAACGTGGAACATCAACGCGGTTGTCGTTAAACGATTTCACGCCATATTCGTTGCTCACCATGACGTAATCGAGGTATTCCACATTTTCGCCACCAGATAGTGCTTCGCCTGCGAAGTTATTGATACGAGGGTCGAACGTAGACGCTGTATAGCCAGAGTATTGATGCTCCA
>NZ_JAWPOJ010000466.1:0-1037 GCF_033344235.1 Vibrio sp. Vb1554
ACCGCTTACGGATACATTGCGCGACAGCGACTTATATACCGTTCTTGAAACGGGTCTATAAGATCACGACATTGAAATTTTCCTTAATCATAAGCGTTTAATTGCGAACCGCTCACCCATCTTTGTGGAAGGAAAGATTGTCGGGGCAGTATCAAGTTTTCGTTTGCGCGACGAGATCAATGAGCTTACGGAGCAGCTCTCGCAAACCAAAGAATATGCAGACTTGTTGCGTTCTCAAACTCACGAGCATAGAAACAAGCTCAATACGATCAGTGGCTTAGTACAAATGGGTGAGCTTGAGGCTGTGCAAAAGCTCATCGGGCAAGAAACCGCCCATTATCAAGCCATGATTGAGTTTTTGCGAGATACCATAAAAGATCCGCTTATTGCGGGTATGTTGTTGGGAAAAACAGAGCGAGCACGAGAACTGGGTTTGCAGCTGGTGGTCGAGGAGGGCAGTCGCTTGGAGCCGCTTTCTGAATGGTTAAATTCGGAAGATCTGGTCACCATTTTAGGTAACTTGATCGACAATGCGTTTGATGCGACTTTGAGCGTTATTCGCAATGAATCCAACGTTGCATCAGAGCGTCGAAACATCGAAGTCTCGGTTAGCGATTACGGCAACGAAGTGATTTTAGAAGTCAGCGATCACGGATGTGGGTTGCCAGAGAACATTGAACCTCAAACCCTTTTCAAAAAAGGCATTTCGACAAAATCTCGACAAAATAGAGGGGTAGGTTTGCACCTAGTGAACCAATTAGCGACCCGCTATCACGGGCATGTTGAAATGCTACCAAACACAGAACATGGAACGCGAATAACCGTGTATTTGCCAAAGGAAGAACAAGTATGAACATGGCAACGCGAGTGATGATCATTGAAGATGACATTGCCATTGCTGAATTACACCACAAATACCTGAGCCAATTGGCAGGGTTGGATGTGGTTGGCATTGCAACGACGCGATTAGAAGCGGAAATGCAGCTCGAAGTGCTCAAGCCAGATCTGCTTTTGATGGATGTTTATCTGCCGGATTC
>NZ_JAWPOJ010000046.1:0-11362 GCF_033344235.1 Vibrio sp. Vb1554
GGCTACGACGATTGATGGGCGTAGCCGCTCAGATCGTAGTTTCTTGATTTAGTTCCATCGAATTACGCAACAAAGCCCCAGCAAGGCTACCAACAAGCCCTGCGCCGTGCCGGCATCAATAAAGATCCACAATATAGTGTCATTACTGAGTTCTCTTTTGATGGCGGAGCAAAAGCCGTTCGCAAACTGCTCGAATTGCCTGAGCCACCAACGGCTATTTTCTGTCACTGTGACACAATGGCCATCGGCGCAATTCAAGAAGCGAAAAAGCTTGGCTTACGAGTACCGCAAGATCTCTCTGTTGTGGGCTTTGATGACATTAACTTCGCTCAGTACTGCGATCCACCGTTGACCACCATCTCTCAGCCTCGCTATGAGATTGGTCGACAAGCAATGCTAATGATGCTCGAGATGTTAAAAGGCCACGACGTGCATTCAGGCTCGCGTTTGCTTGAAACTAATCTCGTCATTCGCGGAAGTGCAGCGCCACCACAGCGCCCTTAACCTAAAAATTAAGTATCCATACCCAAAGCGGTGCTAAGGCGCCGCTTTTTATTTACCCCATCTGCTTTTTGTTTATCCCGCACAAATATAAGCTCGAACGGAAACACACTCCGACGTTGTCGCGCTTTAGCTATCAAGATTCTATCAATAGGGTGTTTTCTCAACTCGTTCTGGATTAACATATTTGCAAGAATCCTTGATGACCAGAAATAACCGTGGCAAATAGAGATTATGTAAGACGGGGGCGAGGTGCCCCAAAAAAGTCGACAAAAAAACAACCGCCGAGAAGAAAAAAACCTTGGCGTAGTGGCCTGCTCGCTATCTTGCTTGTGGGCGGTTTTGGCTATGGCCTTTACCTTTTGAGTAGCGACCCAGAACCAAAACCACCTGTCGTGAAACAGCCAACAACCACTGTGAGCAAACCAAAGCCGAAAAAAGATTTGCCGCCACCACCAGAAGAAAAATGGGAATATGTCGAGTCACTACCGAAACGTGAAGTTGAAGTTGTGGCCAAAGAAATTGAAGTTTCTAAGATTCCCTACATCATGCAATGTGGCGCTTACAAAACCCAGGCGCAAGCAGAAGAGCGCAAGCTTGCAATCGCGTTCCAAGGGATGTCGAGCAAGATTCGTAAGAAAGAAGGCAGTTCATGGTATCGCGTGGTGCTAGGTCCGTATAAGTTCAAACGTGATGCAGAACGTGACCGTCATAAACTGCAACGCGCGAAAATCGAGCCATGTGCGATTTGGAAAGAAAATCTTTAAACTCAGGCCCAAGGAGCTAAGATCCTAGGGCCTTTCTTTTGGTTCATCGCGGCTTTCCGGGGAAAGCCGCTTTTATCTTTAAGAAGAAGTAATCAGTATCTCGATATCCATACCCCATCCGCTTGATTAACTTTATCTTGTTATTTATTCCTTCGAGGGTACAGGTATTCAACGGATAGCTTGCTGAAGCAGTAATCCCATGAAGGTATGGACGGAGCTTTCGAGCGAACTCTTTTAACGGCTTGATCCCACTCTCATTCACTTGCTCCCACCATACCTTCCATAGGTTTTTAGCCTGAAGTTCAGATCCACAACGCCAGAGTTCCTTTAATTGTGCCCCCAGTAGGTAGGTTGTCATCAAGTCCTGATTCATCTCCAATATTTCAGTCAGGTAGCCGTCTTGTTGTGTATTTAAATTATCCCTATTTTTCAATAACACCCAACGTGAACGCTTGACCCATTGCCTTGCCTTTTTATCATGTTTTAGCTTATTGGCTTGGTCGACTCTGACTCTATCCATGACTTCACGACCGAACTTAGCAACAACGTGGAACAAGTCGTAAACGATACGTGCATTTGGGCAATGCTCTTGGACTTCAAGGTCAAAAGCCGTGTTCATATCCATTGCTACCGCTTCGATGTTTTTGCCATGCTCACCTAACTGCTCGAAGAACGGTCGAATATCCTTACGGCTGCGGCCTAGCCCTATCCAGATAACCTGATGGCTTTTAGCATCAGCAATGACGGTGGCATAACGATGTCCCTTAAAAATTGCGAACTCGTCCATGACGAGTTGCCTTAATTCACCCCATTTAACTTGCGGTACTACTTGTTGAAGTCGACGCTTATCTATCTCTTTGATTGTGTGCCAATGAACTCCTGTCAATTGGGCAATATGCTTAATTGGCAACAGCGGCAACAACTGTTCTATGTAGCTTCGTAGACGATTGGTGATGCGAGCATAAGGCTCTAACCAAGATAATCGTTCCGTTTTAATACCGCAGTGACTGCACTTAATGCGTCGAGTTTGGACGGATAGTTCAACGGGCACTCCAAGCAGTGAGGCTTCTTTCACGTTGCGCCATTGATACTCATGTACGGCTTGAGCTTTACGTCCACACGGGCACTTAGCGATAGAGTTCGGTTCGAGAGTGAGCTTAATCAATGATGCAGTCTGATGAGACTTTACGATATGAAAGCCTTCCCAGAATGAAGATAGGAAAGTATGATTCGACATGAAAACGGTAGTTTGTGTAGGTTTTGTTTGGCGATAAAACTCTATCACTTACTACCGTTTTTGTTTTGAGTTCCCGCTTATCCGCGATGAACCTTTCTTTTTGCCCCCCTTGAATCCCTATTTCCCCTCCCCCATATACTGAATTAAATCCAAAGAGAAATAATCAAGAGGTCGACTGTGACTACCATTGTATCTGTACGTCGAAATAATAAAGTCGTCATCGCGGGTGATGGCCAAGTATCTCTAGGCAATACCGTAATGAAAGGTAATGCGCGCAAAGTTCGCCGCCTATACAACAACCAAGTACTAGCGGGCTTTGCCGGCGGTACTGCGGATGCCTTCACCCTTTTTGAGCGCTTCGAAAGCAAACTGCAAATGCACCAAGGTCACCTAACCAAAGCGGCAGTTGAGCTAGCCAAAGACTGGCGTAGCGATCGTGCTCTGCGCAAGCTCGAAGCCTTACTTGCCGTTGCCGACGAAACCGCATCGTTAATCATTACCGGTAATGGTGATGTCGTACAGCCAGAACACGACCTGATTGCGATTGGCTCTGGTGGTGCTTACGCACAAGCTGCCGCAACCGCCCTACTAGAAAACACAGATCTAGATGCTCGTGAGATCGCGGAAAAAGCTCTCAATATCGCGGGTGATATTTGTGTCTTCACGAACCATCACCACACGGTAGAAGAGCTAGACTCAACAGTAGAGCCTGAAAAACCAACCGCGTAATCGTAACGAAGTAAGGAAAGAATATGTCTGAAATGACGCCTCGCGAAATCGTTCATGAATTGAACCGCCACATTATCGGTCAAGAAAAAGCCAAGCGTTCGGTTGCGATTGCACTTCGTAACCGCTGGCGCCGCATGCAGCTTGAAGAAAGCTTGCGTGCCGAAGTGACACCAAAAAACATCTTGATGATTGGCCCTACTGGTGTTGGTAAGACTGAAATCGCACGACGCCTCGCAAAACTGGCAAATGCCCCTTTCATCAAAGTTGAAGCGACAAAATTCACCGAAGTGGGTTACGTTGGTAAAGAAGTTGAAACCATCATCCGTGACCTAACAGATGTTGCTGTGAAAATGACGCATCAACAAGCGATGGAGAAAGTGAAATTCCGCGCAGAAGAGCAAGCGGAAGAACGCATTCTTGATGCGCTACTGCCACCAGCACGTGATAGCTGGGGTCAAGCAGAGCAAACGGAAGAGTCTTCTCACACTCGCCAGATCTTCCGTAAGAAACTGCGTGAAGGCCAACTAGACGATAAAGAAATTGAAATCGACGTAGCCGCACCACAAATGGGCGTAGAGATCATGGCGCCTCCTGGTATGGAAGAGATGACTAACCAGCTGCAAGGCATGTTCCAAAACCTGGCAGGCGACACTAAGAAAAAACGTAAGCTGAAAATCAAAGACGCAATGAAAGCGTTAGCGGAAGAAGAAGCGGCGAAACTGGTTAACCAAGAAGAGCTGAAAGAAGCAGCGATTTTCAACGTTGAAAACAACGGCATCGTATTTATCGATGAGATCGACAAGATCTGTAAACGTGGCGAGAGCTCAGGCCCAGACGTTTCACGCGAAGGTGTTCAGCGCGACCTACTTCCATTAATTGAAGGCAGCACGGTATCAACCAAGCACGGCATGGTAAAAACAGACCACATTCTGTTTGTTGCATCTGGAGCATTCCAAGTGGCAAAACCATCTGACTTGATCCCAGAATTGCAAGGTCGTCTACCAATTCGTGTTGAGCTAGAAGCACTAAGCAGCAACGACTTCAAACGCATTCTGACAGAACCAAAAGCCTCTCTAACAGAGCAGTACGTTGCGTTGATGAAAACGGAAGATGTGGACATCGAGTTCACAGAAGATGGTATCACGCAAATCGCGGAAGCGGCATGGACGGTCAACGAGAGCACAGAAAACATCGGTGCTCGTCGCTTACACACCGTAATGGAACGCTTGATGGATGAAATCTCTTACGACGCAGCGGAGCAATCTGGCGCTAAATTCGTTATTGATTCCGCTTACGTGAAAGCGCGCCTAGGCGACACAATTGAAGATGAAGATCTAAGCCGCTTTATTCTTTAAACGCAATCTATTTTACCAAAGCCCAGAACCTTGTTTCTGGGCTTTTTGTTTAGAATGGCGGTGACTTTGACAACATCTAAATCAAAAGCTCTCGTCATTCTAGCGAGCTCAAGCGAGACTAAGAATCTGGTAACAACAGACGCCTACTCTTCCTCGCTCACATTAATCACCGCACAATCGGACGATAGATTCTGAATCACACTCGTTCCTCGCTGTTTAGAATGACGGTGACTTTGACAACATCTAAATCAAAAAGATCTCGTCATTCTAGCGAGCTCAAGCGAGACTAAGAATCTGCTAACAGCAGACGCCTATTCTTTCTAACTCACCTTAACCACTTCACAACCGGACGATAGATTCTGAATCACACTCGTTCCTCGTTGTTCAGAATAGCGGTGGCTTTGACAACATCTAAATCAAAAGATCTCGTCATTCTAGCGAGCTCAAGCGAGACTAAGAATCTGCTAACAGAAGACGCCTATTCTTTCCAACTCACCTTCACCACCGCACAACCGGGACGATAGGTTCTGAATCACCTCGTTTCTCGCTGTTCAGAATGACGGTGACTTAGATAACATCTAAATCAAAAGATCTCGTCATTCTAGCGAGCTCCAGCGAGACTAAGAATCTGCTAACAGCAGACGCCTATTCTTTCCAACTCACCTTAACCACGGCACTATTGGGACGATAGATTCTGAATCACCTCGTTCCTCGCTGTTCAGAATGACGGTGACTTAGACAACACCTAAATCAAAAAGATCTCGTCATTCTAGCGAGCTCAAGCGAGACTAAGAATCTAGTAACAGCAGACGCCTATTCTTTCTCTCTCACCGTAACACTTCACAATCGGATGATAGATTCTGAATCACACTCGTTCCTCGCTGTTCAGAATGACGGTGACTTAGACAACATCTAGATCAAAAGCTCTCGTCATTCTAGCGAGCTTAAGCGAGACTAAGAATCTGCTAACAGCAGACGCCTATTCTTTCCAACTCACC
The DNA here is from genome assembly GCF_033344235.1 of Vibrio sp. Vb1554. NCBI lineage: Bacteria > Pseudomonadati > Pseudomonadota > Gammaproteobacteria > Vibrionales > Vibrionaceae > Vibrio > Vibrio sp. Vb1554. Next base: position 5,588 of record NZ_JAWPOJ010000046.1, read on the forward strand.
TTAACCACGGCACTATTGGGACGATAGATTCTGAACCACCTCGTTCCTCGTTGCTCAGAATGACGGTGACTTTGACAACATCTAAATCAAAAGACCTGGTCATTCTAGCGAGCTCAAGCGAGACTAAGAATCTGGTAACAACAGACGCCTATTTTTCCTCGCTCACCTTAATCACCGCACAATCGGATGATCGATTCTGAATCACCTCGTTCCTGGCTGTTCAGAATGACTTTGACAACACCTAAATCAAAAGATCTCGTCATTCTAGCGAGCTCAAGCGAGACTAAGAATCTGCTAACAGCAGACGCCTTTCTTTCCCACTCACCTTCACCACTGCACAACCGGATGATAGATTCTGAATCACCCTTTGACTTCTAGTTGAGTTGTTTTAGGTCAATAGCGTATCTGCCTCTTTGTGCTTATACTGGGCACATTGGTTACTAGCACGAAATTTCCATGAAACAATCTCTACAGATCTGGCTTGAAGCCGCTCGTCCAAAAACATTACCTCTGGCATTGGTCTCTATCTTAACAGGTAGCGTGCTCGCCTACTCGGCGGGTCATTTCTCACTGACGATTGCCATCATGGCTTTCGTAACCGCGACATTGCTGCAAATTCTGTCCAACCTGGCAAACGACTATGGCGATGCCGTTCAAGGTACAGATAACGACAAACGCCTCGGCCCATTACGAGCGATGCAGTCAGGCGCGGTAAGTGCGAAACAGATGAAACAGGCGATTATCTTTAACATCGCTCTGACCGCCATTTCAGGCTTGGTGTTAGTTTTCTATTCACTAAGTTCACTGGAAAGTATTGTTACTTTTATCGGGCTGGGAATTCTGGCCATTCTCGCAGCCATTGCTTATACCATGGGTAGCAAACCATACGGTTACGTGGGGCTTGGCGATATTTCAGTTTTCTTGTTTTTTGGTTTACTCGGCGTATCCGGTACTTATTTCTTGCATACTGGTCACGTAGATACCACGCTATTCTTACCTGCTCTAGGCTGCGGTTTACTCGCCGTTGCAGTACTCAACATCAACAATATGCGTGATATCGAGAACGACCGAGAGTGTGGTAAACGCACAGTCGCAGTGCGATTGGGTCAACGCAAAGCCAAGCAGTACCACTTTGTTTTACTTGGCGGTGCTATTCTTGCCTTTGCGGCTTACTTGTTAATTCAAGACAAACCCGTTTGGATTAGCTTGCCATTTTTACTTAGTATTTATTTCGTGGCCGATCATGGTAAAGCGGTTTGGCATACACAAAAGCCCGCTCAGATAGCACCAATGATGCCAGTCATCGTGAAATGCTCTTTAGTCACCAACGTTTTGTTTGCAACAATTGTGGTAGCTCAAACTCTAGTAAGTTAAAAAAGGATTGTCATTGCATTGACTTAATGCCTAGATATACTCAAAGACAACCAATTTCTGTTTAGAAAGGTACGCTATGGAATACAATACCTCAGCACTCTGTGATATCTACCTCGATCAGGTAGATGTGGTTGAACCAATGTTCAGTAACTTTGGCGGTCGCGCTTCATTTGCCGGGCAAATCACCACCATCAAGTGTTTTGAAGATAATTCGTTGATCCGTGAGACATTAGAGCAAGATGGACTTGGTCGCGTTTTGTTAATTGACGGTGGCGGTTCCCTACGTAAAGCCCTTATCGATGCAGAAATCGCAACCATTGCGGAAGAAAACGAGTGGGAAGGCATTGTCGTTTACGGCTGTGTTCGTGAAGTAGATGAACTTGAAGATATGAACTTAGGCATTCAAGCCCTCGCCTCTATTCCTGTTGGAGCGACCAGCCAGGGTATTGGCGAATTGGATATACCAGTCAACTTTGGCGGCGTTAGCTTCCTTCCAGAAGATTACATTTACGCTGATAGCACCGGAATTATCCTGTCGCCAGAACCATTGAATATTGATTTAGAGTTGGATGAAGAAGCATAACGAGTCTTAGGCGCCTAAGTTATAGGGTCTTCTCTTGGCTCTTAGCGCCTAGCCTTGTCTTAACATTTTCTACTTCCCTAAAACACAAACACCCGCTTAACGCGGGTGTTTTTAATTTGGAATGAAGAAGCCGAATTATTCCACTTCGTCCATTTTGCCAAGTAGTGCACGAATGCGCTCTTGCCATTGTGCGTGCTCTTGCTGTGCTTGTTGTGCTTTTTGCTCTAGCTCTTCACGTTGAGAGCGAAGCTCGTTCGCTTCTTCCGCAAGTTTAGCTTTATCTTCTTTCAGCTCTTCGACTTCCATCTGAAGAAGAGTGATTGTGTCAACTGCAGTTTGAATTTTAGATTCTAGTTGTTCTAGTACTTCAAAAGACATCTTGGCCTACCTATGTTATTCCGTTGGGACGATGTGCGAGATTGATGCACACCTAACCTATATAAGGTTCATTCTACTCAGCGTCGCGATGAGAAACACTCACTATATTCGATATTTTGCATCATTCGGTCAAAAAATCAGCGCAATCTCACTAAACGCTGACTTTTCTTGTCGCCGAAGCATTTTTGAGCAAGGATTTTGCGTCTCGCTACGCTGAAAATCGCCCTAAGTATTGATCAAATTCAAGTTAGATAAAGTAAAAGCCTCGCAAAAAGGCAAACGTTTACTCGACCTTGTGATAGAATCGCCGCGCAAATTCTTCTTCCCTCTTGCTTACTTGGAGACATCATGAAACGCGATTTAGCAATGGCATTTTCCCGTGTGACTGAAGGTGCAGCTCTGGCTGGTTACAAATGGCTTGGCCGTGGCGATAAAAACGCAGCCGATGGCGCAGCTGTTGAAGTTATGCGCACGCTACTGAACAAAACAGATATCAGTGGTGAAATTGTCATTGGTGAGGGTGAAATCGATGATGCGCCAATGCTGTACATTGGTGAGCAAGTGGGTATTGGTGGTGATGAAGTAGATATTGCAGTCGACCCGATTGAAGGAACGCGTATGACGGCAATGGGACAATCGAACGCACTAGCCGTACTTGCCGCAGGTGAGAAAGGCAGCTTTCTTAAAGCGCCAGATATGTACATGGAAAAACTGGTTGTTGGCCCTGGTGCAAAAGGCGTAATTGACTTAGAAAAGCCGTTAAAAGAAAACCTAGAGAACGTAGCAAAGGCCCTGAACAAGCCACTTGATACCCTAGTCGTTATTACCCTTGCGAAACCTCGCCACGATAACGTTATTGCAGAAATGCAAGCAATGGGCGTGCGTGTCTTTGCGGTGCCTGATGGTGACGTGGCTGCCTCTATTCTGACTTGTATGCCAGACAGTGAAGTGGACATGATGTACTGTATTGGCGGCGCGCCAGAAGGGGTTGTATCAGCAGCGGTAATTCGAGCGCTAGACGGTGACATGCACGGTCGTCTGCTTCCTCGTCACGAAGTAAAAGGCGATACTGAAGAAAACCGCATTTACGGCGCAGATGAACTAAAACGCTGCGATGAAATGGGCGTAAAAGCGAATGTTGTCCTCAAAATGGAAGACATGGCTCGTAGCGACAATGTGGTATTTTCAGCTACAGGCATCACTAAAGGTGACTTGCTGGAAGGCATCTCTCGTCAAGGCAATATGGCGACCACAGAAACGCTGCTCGTGCGCGGTCGATGCCGTACTATTCGTCGCATTAAGTCGACTCACTACCTAGATCGTAAAGATCCAGAAGTACGCGATATTATTCTTTAAGCATTTCTCGAGGCTCTCGCTCAGTCTGAGCTTGAGCCTTTCTTTCCGCACAGCCGGACAGTAGATTCTGAATCACTCTCGTTCCTCGTTGTTCAGAATGACGGTGGCTTTAATTAGCCCTAAATCAAAAGAATTCGTCATTCTAGCGAGCCCCAGCGAGACTAAGAATCTAGTAGTAACAAGCTCCTATTCTTGCCTGGTCACCTTAACCACTACTCAACCAAAAGATAGATTCTGAATCACCTCGTTCCTCGTTGTTCAGAATGACGACATATATTGGCTCATATGAACATAGCCCCTACAAATCCACACTCAAATTAAGTCAACACTTTTCTTTACTAACCCTATCGCGCATAATATGTACTGACGTATAAATGGTGGGTATATGAAGACCGTAGATAGGATATTGCAAATCGTTAAGCGTGATGGCTCCGTCACTGCAAAACAACTCTCCTCTGAGCTAGGTATGACAACCATGGGGGCTCGTCAGCACCTGCAAAGTTTAGAAGATGATGGCATTCTTTCTATCCATGACGTAAAAGTAAAAGTTGGTCGCCCTGCTCGTCATTGGTCTCTCACTCAAAAAGGTCATGAGCAATTTGCTGACCGTCACAGTGAGTTGACCATTCAGTTTATAGAAGCTGTCGAACATATCTTTGGCAAAGATGGACTGGAAAAAGTCACATCAGAGAGGGAAAAACTCACGTTACAAAGTTATCGTCAGCATCTTGAGCAATGCGACTCTCTGCAAAGCAAACTAGAAACACTCGTCACATTAAGAGAGCAAGAAGGCTATATGGCTGAACTCGAGAAAGATGAGAACGGATTTATCTTAATCGAAAATCACTGTCCGATTTGTAAAGCCGCAACTCGCTGCCCAAGCTTGTGCCAATCAGAATTAAGTGTCTTTCAGTCTTTACTTGGACGTGACACCAAAGTAGAGCGTACCGAACACATCATTAGTGGCCAAAGACGCTGCGTTTACCGCATCCAACAACTGCAGTAACCACCACAACCAAACATCGACATGCCGCACTTATTCAATCTCAAGCTTGAAAGCTTCTCTTATAAGTGAGACGGCTGAAGAATTCATTCTCTCTCCTCTTTCTAGTGGTATAGGCTTTTAGTAACTAAAGGCAATTTCCATAAGGATTTGGAGAGCATCGATGTCTAATCTACGTCATATCCCGTCCCAAACGCTTCCTCCATTCGATGAAATGGTTCGAATGGCAGAGCGAGACCCAGAAGCTTTTGAGCAATTTCGTCATGAGATGGCGAAAGAGATGATCGAAAGGGCATCAGAAAATATGAAAGAAAGATTGTGGGCTCAACAAAGCCACATTGATAGAGTCATCAGCACGTGTAAAAACCCTCATCACACCAATGTGGTATTGATGAACGAGTTGCAAAAACAGGTCGTAAAGTTCAAAGCAGCGCTAGAAGGGGAAGCGGCACCGACACAAAAAGCGGATGTGGTTAGCTTAAATGCGTTTAAAGATAGGGATGATTTTTACTGATACTCAGTAGATAGATCGAGAAAGTTAGGGTTCGTTTCTCTTACCAAGGCTAACTTCCACTCACGCTTCCACTGCTTGAGCTGCTTTTCTCGGTTTATAGCATTAGCCATATCGTCGAATAACTCAAAGTAAACGAGCTTATGAACGTTGTATTTCTTGGTAAACCCTTCCACTACTCCATTTTTATGTTGCCATATTCTTTGGGGCAGCTGACTGGTAACACCTATGTAGAGAACGGCGTTGTTATTTGACGTTAGGATATAAACGCAAGGTGTCTTATCGATGATTCATTCTCCTTCATTATTCGCTGTTACTTTTCCATTGTAATTCGCAAGCTCAGTCAGTTTATTTCAAACTCGGAGCGCTCTGTGCGTAGATTCTGAATCACACTCATTCCTCGCTGTTCAGAATGACGATGGCTTTAACAGTTTCTAAATCAAAAGAGTTCGTCACTCAATCGAGCTTTAGCGAAACTAAGAATCTGGTAACAGCAAGCTCCTATTCTTTCCCGCTCAGCTTAACCACTGCTCAACCGGACGATAGATTCTGAATCACGCTCGTCCCTCG
>NZ_JAWPOJ010000046.1:11462-24344 GCF_033344235.1 Vibrio sp. Vb1554
CAGTTCAGAATGACGGTGAGTTTAACAGCCTCTAAATCAAAAGAGTGCGTCATTCTAGCGAGCCTTAGCGAGACTAAAAATCTCGTCACAGCAAGATCCTATTCTTTCCCGTTCAGCTTAACCACTGCTCAACCGGACGATAGATTCTGAATCACGCTCGTCCCTCGCAGTTCAGAATGACGGTGAGTTTAACAGCCTCTAAATCAAAAGAGTGCGTCATTCTAGCGAGCCTTAGCGAGACTAAGGATCTGGTAACAGCAAGCTCTTACTCTTTCACACTCACCTTAGCCACTGCTCAACCGGATGATAGATTCTGGACCACGCTCATTCCTCGCTGTTCAGAATGACAGTGGCTTTAACAGCCTCTAAATCAAAAGAGTCCGTCATTCTAGCGAGCCTTAGCGAGACTAAGAATCTAGTAACAGCAAGCTCCTATTCTTTCCCGCTCAGCTTAACCACGGCTCAACCGGACGATAGATTCTGAATCACCTCGTTCCTCGCTGTTCAGAATGATGATGACTTTAACAGCCTTCAAACCAAAAAGGAGCGTCATTCTAGCGAGCCTTAGCGAGACTAAGAATCTACTTTCAGCACGCACGGTACTTGAAGCGATTACTCCGGCTCAGGGCCATATTGGTTTGGTCCTGATGTCCCCTTTAAGAGACCACATTCAATTAGAATCCATAAACCACAAATCAGAGAAATGGAAGCGACGAACATCTGTGGGGTCGACGGCTCTTGCGCGGCAGGGCTGGTCATTGGCGTGGCAATTCGTCCGATAATCAGCGGAATATTCAGTGCTAGCCAATAGATCGATTTGTTGCGGTCGTGCCAACGTTTGGTGGTGATCGCCAAATCAGGGATCAGCAGAACCACCAAGAAAATAGGAAGAAGCACATAGGAGAGAGTAGGAAGCAGCTGGCTGATACCGGCACCAAAGCCTAGAATGGACACATAGTAAATGACGTTCCAAATCCAGTAGGTTTTACGGTTTATACGTCCTTGAAAAGAAAACAGTAACTCTTTAGTCGACATCAAATTTTACCCCAAAATAGAAAGGTTATAGATTAGCCGAGTCAATATAGTTTGGAAAGGACACCGATAGCTTGGGTGCCCACAACGCCCATATAACAAGCAGAGCCAGGCTGAGAATTCGTAACAATAACCCCTCGCTATTCTCGGGCAATCCAGCACCACCTAGTTCACTACCTTTTGGAAGCTATCTATATCCATGTCTCGGATATTGACCGTTAAACTGTGCACGTGACTAGCTTGCTCTTGAAGAGTCGCCATCAAGGCTCGTGACAGTTCTCGCTTTTGTTCTTGGGAGCGACCAGATAACAAATCAAAGTTGATATGGATAAAATCGAGGCTATCTCCCTCCTCTCCTATTAACCAATTGTGGCACCGGAGCGTTCTAGATTTCACTGACGCGAGTTCAAAAAGGCCACTTTCTAACGCCGTTTTATGTAAATCCTCCAGCAACCCCTGAACATTGACGCGTTCTTCCACCGAGTTTGAATACTCTAAAACGAGATTTGGCATTTTGATTCCTTTCTACAACAATTAATTCCAGCGCGTAGTAATACCAATCTCAGCAGCAATTTCCGAGGAATGAACTATCATTCTGTCTACGCGATCACCAATCGGTTGCTTTTGACAAAAATAACAGGATCGATGCTTGGTCGAATCAACAAAGAAAGCCGGACAAGACATGACGCCAATCATGATCTGTTCACATTATTCTGTTATATTCCTACGTAGATTTTTTACATTAATTGACTATTTACATTAAAGATAAGGGAGATATTCCTATGCGTCGTCCTGTAGTGATGGGTAACTGGAAACTAAACGGCAGCAAAGCAATGGTAACTGAGCTGCTAACTGGTCTTAACGCTGAACTTGAAGGCGTTGAAGGTGTTGACGTAGCAGTCGCTCCACCAGCACTTTACATCGACCTAGCAGAGCGCGTAATCGCTGAAGGCGGTAACAAGATCATCCTAGGTGCTCAAAACACTGACCTAAACAACAGCGGTGCGTTCACTGGCGATATGTCTCCAGAAATGCTGAAAGATTTCGGTGCTACTCACATCATCATCGGTCACTCAGAGCGTCGTGAATACCACAACGAATCTGACGAGTTCATCGCCAAGAAATTCAACTTCCTAAAAGAAAACGGTCTAACACCTGTTTTCTGTATCGGTGAATCTGAAGCGCAAAACGAAGCTGGCGAAACTGAAGCTGTATGTGCACGTCAAATCAACGCAGTTATCGACACTTACGGTGTTGAAGCTCTAAACGGCGCAATCATCGCTTACGAACCAATCTGGGCTATCGGTACTGGTAAAGCAGCAACAGCTGAAGACGCACAACGCATCCACGCTTCTATCCGCGCACTAATCGCAGCGAAAGACAAAGCAGTTGCAGCACAAGTAATCATCCAATACGGCGGTTCTGTTAAGCCAGAAAACGCTGAAGCTTACTTCTCACAACCAGACATCGACGGCGCTCTAGTTGGCGGTGCTTCTCTAGACGCGAAAAGCTTCGCAGCAATCGCTAAAGCAGCTGCTAAAGCAAAAGCTTAATCTCGTTTTTACTGAGAGTAAAAATAACAAAGGGATGCATCATGCATCCCTTTTTGTTTGTGTTGTACAGTCGGAGTACCTAATAGGAAGTTCCGATTTACGCTGGCTCGGCAATTTTCACGGTTGGCTTTTTCGCTAGCTCCGCACTGGAATCTTTCTTATAAAGGTTCTCGTAGCAGTAATTTGTAGCTTCAATGTAGCCTTCTACACTACCGCAATCAAAGCGTTGACCTTTAAATTTGTATGCCAAAACACAACCAGATTGAGCTTGTTGCATCAGCGCATCGGTGACTTGAATCTCACCACCTTTACCTGGCTCTGTATTTTCAATCAGTTCAAAGATATCAGGTGTCAGAATATAGCGACCAATAATCGCTAGATTGCTAGGTGCAGTGCCTGGTTCTGGCTTTTCCACCATGTTATCAATGCGGAAGATATCATCTTTGATCATCTCGCCAGCAATCACACCGTATTTATGCGTTTCTGATTCCGGCACTTCTTGTACCGCAACGATTGAACAGCGGAACTGTTTGTACAGCTCAACCATTTGAGCTAGAACGCCTTGGTCCTCATTCACACAAAGGTCATCCGCGAGCACAACAGCAAACGGTTCATCACCGACCAGTTCACGTCCCGTAAGAATAGCGTGACCTAAGCCTTTCATTTCACGCTGACGGATGTAAGTGTAACTCGCAGAATCAATCAAAGAACGAATATCATCAAGCAGCGCTTCTTTACTTGTACCGCTAATTTGATGCTCTAACTCGTAGTTTTTATCAAAGTGATCCATTAACGAGTGCTTACCACGACCAGTGACGATGCACATACCGTCCATACCGGCTTCAATCGCTTCTTCAACACCGTATTCAATCAATGGCTTATTCACCACTGGCATCATTTCTTTCGGCATCGACTTAGTTGCAGGAAGGAAACGTGTACCGTAACCCGCAGCTGGGAATAAACATTTTTTAATCATTTTGTTCAACCTAACTCAACTAATAGCGAGCACTCAGCTCGCTATTTATTATTTGTTGTAAAACTCTTTATACCAAGAGACAAACTCAGCAACTCCTTCTTTTACTGTTACTCTTGGTTTGTAACCAGTTGCAGAAAATAAGTCTTCTGTCTCCGCGTAGGTTTGATAAACATCACCAGGTTGCATCTCTCGAAAGTTTTTCTTAGCTTCAATACCCAGTTCATCTTCAATTGCTTTAACAAAGTCCATTAGGTTAATCGGTGAACCATGGCCTATGTTATAAACGGCGTAAGGCGCAGAGCTACTTGCTGGAGTACCAGCTTCAACGGTCCAGCTATCATTACGTGCAGGCAACACATCCGAAATACGAACCACACCTTCAACAATATCATCCACATGAGTAAAGTCGCGCCACATATCACCATTGTTATTAATATCAATGGTTTCACCGTCAAGAATCTTTTTAGTGAAAATAAAAGGAGCCATATCAGGGCGTCCCCATGAACCGTAAACGGTAAAGAAACGTAGGCCGGTGGTCGGAATATCGTATAGATGAGAATAACTATGAGCCATTAGCTCATTAGACTTTTTGGTTACCGCATACAGTGACACCGGGTGATCAACACTATCAGATGTAGCAAATGGCACTTTGGCATTTAAGCCATATACAGAACTAGATGATGCATACACTAAGTGCTTAACATCATTTTGACGACAACCTTCAAGGATATTCAAATGCCCTACTAGGTTAGAATCTGCGTAAGCATGAGGGTTTTCTAAAGAGTAACGTACGCCAGCTTGTGCGGCCAAATGAATCACACGATCAAATTTCTCTGTCGAGAAGAGTATTTCCATCGCAGAACGATCAGCAATATCAACGTTCAAAAACTTGAACATAGGATGCTCAATACGGGCTAGTCGAGCAAGTTTCAAGTTTACGTCGTAATAATCATTTAGATTGTCGATACCAACGACTTCATTTCCTGCAGCATTTAATTTCTCTACTGTTGCACTACCAATAAAACCAGCCGCACCAGTCACTAAGTATTTCATCAGATTAATTACCTTAATAAAACGAAAAGCCAGTCAAATACGACTGGCTTACTATAATATTGTTTCAGTTAGTCGCTACCAAACAGGTCTCGTGTGTAGACTTTATCAGCTACATCAGCAAGCTCTTCAACCATGCGGTTAGAGACAATCACATCTGCACTCTGTTTAAACTCATTCATATCTTTGATTACACGTGAGTTAAAAAACTCACCTTCCTTAAGTACTGGCTCATATACCACTACTTCAATACCTTTCGCTTTAATGCGCTTCATAATGCCTTGAATAGACGAAGCGCGGAAGTTATCTGAACCAGCTTTCATAATTAAGCGGTAAATGCCCACTACTTTTGGCTGACGTTTGATAATGGAGTCTGCGATAAAATCTTTACGAGTGCGGTTTGCATCAACAATTGCACCAATGATGTTATTAGGAACTTCTTGGTAGTTTGCTAACAATTGCTTTGTATCTTTTGGTAAGCAGTAACCACCATAACCGAATGACGGATTGTTGTAGTGATTGCCAATACGAGGGTCTAAGCCTACACCTTCAATAATTTGGCGCGCATCAAGGTTATGTGCTTCAGCATAAGAATCCAGTTCATTGAAGTAAGCCACGCGCATCGCAAGATATGTGTTTGAGAACAACTTAACCGCTTCGGCTTCTGTAGAGTCAGTAAACAAAACCGAGATGTCTTCTTTTACCGCACCTTCAACTAAAAGATTAGCGAACTTCTCTGCACGTTCGCTACGCTCACCAACGATAATGCGAGACGGGTGTAGGTTATCGTAAAGAGCTTTACCTTCACGAAGAAACTCTGGAGAGAACATAACATTCTGACAACCGAGCTCCTCTTTAATACGCGCAGTATAACCCACAGGTACAGTCGACTTAATCACCATAACCGCATCTGGATTAATTGCCATCACATCTTTAATCACTGCTTCAACTGAAGAAGTATTAAAGTAGTTCGTTTGAGGGTCATAATCCGTTGGTGTGGCAATAACAACAAACTCTGCGCCTTTGTAAGCCAGCTCTTTATCTAGCGTCGCGACAAAGTTGAGCTCTTTGTTTGCAAGAAAATGTTCGATTTCCGCATCAACAATTGGAGACTTCTTGTCGTTCAACAAGTCCACTTTTTCTTGGATAATATCAACCGCCACAACCTCATGGTTTTGTGACAATAACATGGCATTGGACAAACCGACGTAGCCCGTGCCTGCTACAGCAATTTTCATTTTTATTTCCTATTATTTAACTGACGCTAGCATATCAAAACACCTGCACTCTCGGTAGAGTACAGTGATTAACTCAAAGCCTAACTAGCAACACAACTTAATTCAATTGAGTACCCAAGTAACGCAAATAAGCGTTGCGGATACGCAGCTTGTTCTGCTCAAAGTACTCTTGACCATAACGGCCTCGGTTAAAGTAGCGACGAAGCATACTATTATCCATTACGAGTTCATCACCCTGGCCTGCCGCTAAATGGTTAGCATCATTACCAACCCGTGTCGTAACGTTGAAATCATAAGCCTCGTTACCACGAACTTGTATCACTCCCGGCGACATATCGCGCCATGGCGTTAATGGCAGTTTTACTGACACAGTGACAAACTGCTCTTCGTCTGTATCATTAAACTTTGTCACCTGATAACTTGCTGATACTTCTATATCTTCAAACCAATGTGAGGTCGTGAATTTTGCGCCGACATCCCCCTTCCAAAACTCGCCAGCAGTTGCATTAAACTGCCAATCCCACTCCGGCATAGAGAATGTATAACGAGTTAAAAAGGTTTGGCGGTCTGGATTCGCATAACCATTTTTGTCTTTTTCGTCTTGATGTTGGAAGTAGCTCATCTCTAGCCCCAACTCATGGTTGCCCGATTGAGAGAACCAAGCTGATTCGCTGCGCGCACCGATATAATCCGACTTAACCAAGCCTAGAGAGACCTGGTTAGCAATATCGACATATGGTAAACGGAAGAACTGATGCACCATTGCACGCTCAATCTCGTTCTCGTACGCGCTGTCTTCGAAATACCCATCTTCTTCAAAATCGTCACTTTCTGCTAAAGGTAAAATATGACGAACATCAATTGCCGCGCCAGACCATAGGTAGGTGTATAAGTTGCTAGACATAGCAAAAGAGTAATCATACACACCGTACTCGGTTGCAAAACCATGCCTTACCATAGGAGAAAGCACGATCTGCGAATCTAAAGTGCCTGAATTAACTCGCTCCGTTTTCCAATCAACCATGTCTAATCTTTCCGGTAAATCGCGCGTGATAAACTGAATGTCATCACAAGCTGCGCTACCATTGACAAAACTTTGGTAACAGTTAGCGTCAGACAAAACGCTGACCACTGGTTTTTGGTTGGCAAGCATCACAAGTTCAAATTGATCCGATGCAGCACCTATATCTTGCGCCGCATTTTGACCTAAATGGCTCGAAACAATACCCAGAGCGACACCTAGTCCGTCAACTTGATTATGGTTGTAGCGACGGTTTTCTAAAGCGACTACAACTTTGTCATTTGATACGCCCACTTGAACATTAACGAAGCCTTCATTTTTTAACGCACTAACCAAAGAGGAAATTGACGCTTGTTGCGCTTTGTTTTGCTCAACGACTAAACGATCCATTAACGTCATATTATTCTTCGCGTAGTCGCGAGAGCGAGAGTATTCCGTTATCAATGGCATCGAGAGTGCAGCACTCCAAACGCTTGAACCATCCGATTCATGACCAGAATAAATCTGGTAGCTTAATGAGGCAGTTATATCATTAGGCAGTAAATTATCGGGAGTAAACACTTTTATAGAAGAGTTGAATTCTACTGAATCGTACTCTCCTACTAGTTGAACAAAGTCAAAAGGTTGGTATTCAAAGCCACCAAAAGGGCCATCTAGAACACCCATCAAACGCTCTTCTGACTGACCGAAACCAGCAGAAACCCTTAAGGGAAGTGCATTAAACGTATAATCAGCGACGGCAAAATTAGTCATGAGCTTAGTTGCAGCACCACCGACATCTTGCATACCTAAAGCAAAATCTAAGTTCTCATTCCCCCAAAAATTGGGAACCTGATACTTCAGTGATAGTGATAAATCTCGAATACCGCCACAGCCTGTTTTAAAACAGTTCGAGTTATAATCATAAGTAACGATACTACCGTGAGCCTCTAACCCTTCAATGAGGCCGAAAGATACTTTGATAGAATCTAAACCTTGCACCTCGTCAAGCCAAGGGCGCCCTTGGGCAAAAGATACACCAAAGTTGCCATACTCTTTCACTTGAGCATTAGGTGTAAAAGTCAAGCCGGTAAAGCTCTGATTGGAGGGGAAGCGCTCTAATTGTTCAGTTGCCTTTGCTATCCCCACATAAAAAGGCAATGAACATGCCACAGCCCTCACAGTTATCATTTTTATCATTGGTCATGCCACTACTGAAGTTTAAAATACTTATTTTTCATTAACTTTACATTTGCATCAAGTTTCATTTTAATTAATGCGCTGTCTAACCAAAGCTAGCAACCAAGCTTGATATAAAAACTTCCACACAAATAGCCTCGAAAGAGACATATTTGCCTAGTAAACATAGCTCTTCCAATACACATATTGCTACATTATTTTATGCTGAGAGCGGCTTTGATGTTCGCTCACCGTGAACTGAGTGCGTTAGATCAGATGATATGGAGCAAACTCAAGTGATATCGATGTCATGCTAACCTATCTTTACTAGATCAGTTAGAATTTCAATTCGGCGCCTCATCACAAATTACGAACTTTCTTCTCACTCCATCTCCATTGAGGATGCTAAATAAGTATGTGAATACCTCATTTTTCGTAACACCGCTTAAGACTTGAAGGTTCAATTTGTTGGGAGCAGCACGGGTTCTAATGCACGGACGACGTTCACATCGTTGCAAATAAAGTAGTTCGAACGTTTCGCCAAAGCCTTGCCCTCTGCGATGAAGATGTATTTCTCACGGCCAGCGTTGGCATCAGTATCTATCCGCACTACGGCGGCAACAAAGAGGCTCTATTAAAAATGCCGATACCGCGATGTAGCAAGCGAAGAAAGCGAGACGGAACCGTTATGAGTTCTATACCTCGTCCCTCAACCAAGCACTGCAACAACGGACACTTTCATCACAACTTCGCTACTCTTTGCGTCGTGATGAGTTTAAGCTGGTTTCCCCCGAGTTCGACGTTAAAACCGAGCGATAGCTCGCATGTGAGGCTCTCCTCGGTTGACACCATCAGAACCTAATCAAGCAATGTCACCCGATATTTTCATCCCGATTGCGGAGCGTTCCGATCTGGTTCGACAAGGCAGTTCTGTTCTCCACCAAGCGTTTACGGACACTGCGTATAGCCTTGAGGTCTTGTTGCTCAACAGACTTAACAGGAACAAAATGAATATCAGGCCTAGAAAATGCTTCGTAAATTGCTCTCGCATCATTAGCATCGTTCTTTTGCCGCCCAACAAATGGCTTTACATGCTGAGCTGGGATAAGAGCTACGCTATGTCCAAGCTCTTGAAATATTCTGCCCCAATGATGCGAAGTTGCGCATGATTCCATCGCAATAGCCGTTTTCTCTGGTAATTGCCGGACTGTATCAAGAAGCTTGTCACGCTTTACCTTTCGGTTTGACAAGATTTGTCCATCAGAACTCAACACGCATACTTGAAAGAGGTTTTTGGCTATATCGATACCGACAACTTTAATAGACATGATGATTACTCCTGCTCTTACTGGTTGCACCATTAGTTTGATACAACGGTGCTAGAAGGGAGGTGCGTCCATCACATCAAAGCCTTAGGTTATCGCCACTGTTCGCTTTACTGTCCCCCTGACGATATTCATTACCATCCTGGGTAAACAGAGGGGGATCTTGACAAGTTGTTGCTACAGTCTTCGTCACGACAAACTTAATTAGCCCGCATTTCCTGTACCGTCGATCGATAGTGAGCGCAATGTGCAGTTCCCATACGCTGATGTTTCAAGGGATATTGGCGCCAAAGTCCGGTTCCCGTATCGCCCCCTTTTCCGAGGATAGAGTTCTCACACGACGTTTTGCCACAGATCGCCAGCAAAAAATACGAGCAAAATATCAACAATGTATACGTTAACCCTAATAAAGAGTGAAATTTGGTAGAGACGAATACCTCTAGAGAGTGAAAGTCCGCCCTATTTTTGGGTTCAGTTTGTCAGACCGCAGAGTCAGGCCTTATTTTGGGTTCGGTTTGCCAAAACGCAAAGTCAGCCCCTATTTTGGGTTCACCTTGCCACCGATGCGATGAGGTCGGCACGTGCTCAGGCTAAGATCAGGGATGGCCTGGGCTCAGAGGCGATGGGCACCGATTGTGCCGTTATTGGGAGTGAACTAAAAAATATCTGCCTTGCTCCTGCGATGAAGTTCAATATCAACGATCTCCTCAGGATCAATTCTGACTCAACACTCAAGCCCCGCCGCGTATTGTGCATACAAAATATCCGCGAAATCCGCTTCGGTTAATACACCAAGCAAAAGATCTCTGACGGCATCAGCAAGTAAGGCGTTGTCGATGACAATTTCAAACTCATTAAGTGATAAGTATTCAAGCGCGACCATCAGCCCCGTGCGTTTATTTGCATCAGGTAGGGCGTGAGCGATGGCAATACTTGCCGCATACTTTGATGCAATATCAAAGACATCTTCCAGACCATCATACGCGATCGCATTGTCAATTCGACCCAATGCACCTTGCAGCTTTGGTATATCCACCTCTCCCTGCATACCTGGCTCAGTCGCTAAAATAAACGAATTTATTTCAATCACTCGCTCGAATGGAAAACAGATGATATCCATCACATATCCGCTAATTTCGTGAATGTCTTACGATGCGTTCTTAGCGCTAACTTGGCTTCAGAACGCACAATTTGACGCCCCTGCATCCCACTCAAGTCTAACTGCTTGGTCGCTTTTACTTTCGGTCTTTTTACCTGTGGCACTCCATAGGCTGACAAGTCTTTGCTCATGAAACCTTCTCTCCATACGACTTCTATCTCTTCATTATACTACCGTTTTTCCTTCGATGCCCTAAGGCTTTTTAACCCTACTTAACCATCGCCAAGATAGCATGGTATAAAAAATCACCTGAGACAGTTGATCGAAAGGATCACGAAAATGAGACGTTTTCGATCAAATTAAAATCTATAGAAACAGGAACTTAAATTAAAATAAAAAGAGTGCCGCCTATTGGGCCAGAAGCCCCGTCATCACTGGGCTGCCACTTCGCGCGGCGCTCAGGCCAGATCGGCGACCCGCCATGAGACACTCACCGGCCTTCGCCGCGCACATTGAGACAGTATTACCTTGTCGCCACCCAATGCATTCGCTTGTCTCATGCGCCCCGTCTGCCGGGATCGCCTGGCTGGTTTGACGCGTTGGCTTACGCCAGTAGGGCAGCACGGCGGGATCATGGCGAGCCAACCTCTGCTACCTCGGCCCGTCTGCCCTTCCCTCCATTCCTCACGCTAACACAAGAAAACCCCAGCATGGCGGCTGGGGTTTTGACGGTGACGGGAATGACCCTACTTTTTTTTACCACACCTTGACTGAGCTGCTGTGGCGACAATGGCACCCTTTTCTGGTTCCGTTATAAAACCATCCGCGGCAAAACTATTCGCGGTCTGAGCCACGGTTGACACGTATTGGCCATGATTTTTCCATTTATCATCACATTGCACCAATTGCTCAATCGCGCATCCATCACCATTCACGACCGAGCCGAGTGGCGTATTGGGACATTGGTCTTGATCATTCAGAATACCATCTGAATCAAAATCGTTCGTCATGGTGATCATAAAGGACGCAAAGTCCAGTTCGCCTGTTTCTGTGTCATTTCCAAGCCACCCCGTAGCGGTAGGAATAAAGTCATGTTGTAGAGAGCGCCCCGCACTCACATAATAAATGCCCGCCTCTGTCGGTGCAAAAGACTCAAAAGTGAAATGCCCAGAAGGAGCGCCTTGCCTTGTAGAAATTGGGCTACCCACTGTCCGCGTCTGACCAGACCACAAGCCTAAATTGACCGGAGTCGCGCCATTTTCTGCGGCTGGATCGTACCACGCTACGTACAGTTGAATGATACAAGCCGGGCAGTATGACGTGTCTGTCACTCCCCCCATTTCATAATCGCCTTCAAACGTTATGGCGCTACAGGTTCAATGATCGCCGTATATCCATCCACAATACCATTGTCAGTCGCCGTCACTTGTGGATTAGTGAAGACAACCGCATTGTGTAATAAAATGTTGTAAGTGACGTCATCAGACACATCAATCGCTTCTGCGACATTTACATCCACTTATCGTCTACAAAGCCATGGCGAATTTGATTTATCCTACACTTACAGCGCCTTAAATTTTTCTACCATATCCTTATCAATCTCCTTGATTAGATTAGGTGACAAGCCCAGATGTTTGGCCTCATGACTAAACGAGCGTGTTGTTTCAAATATTTCCTCAGCCATAACCATAATCGCTTTCTTTGAAGACACCCCCGACTGAGCAGCTAACTGGTCTAGTGCGCTCTTTGGCGTTCGGCCATTACCACCAAATGCCGTCATATGCTCTTTGTAAGGGTTAGGGCTGTAAACAATGTCGTAGAAAGGCGATAGCGTCCAGTTATCGGCGTCACTGGCAAGGAAACTGAAGTTCTTACTGTGATCATCTTGATTAACCGTTAGGTAATTAAATATGCAGCGCTTAATGAGCTTCTGAGACTCAGTGACACTACACATGATGCGCGTAGCTTTAACTAAATCCACATAGTCCAAAGAAGGCTCTCGAAACGGTGCATCTAACAACCCACACGCAGAAATCATATGGATTCGACCGCCTTGCTCGGTGCAATCAAATCGTTCCTGCTCTAGCCAAAATCGTCCATTACCCGCATCAATTAAATCAAAGTCAGGAACCTCAATGCCGACATTACGGGCCATCTGCATGTAGCAATATTCGACTAATGATTCAGAGTGCTTCAAGTCAAACTTTTCAGATGTCAGCTTTACGATAAGCTTTGTTCCTAGTGCGTCATCTAATGTTGAATATTGCCCATTCGATGTAAGTGTTCACCAAGCCCCTATTGACAGAAAAAGTGTGACACTCAGCACTTGATCCATTCTTGGCTATTGAGTGATCATTCCAGTGCTTCATCCTGTTTGTTATGAGCAGAAAGAAAGCCCCTAAATATCAAGAGGAACCGCCCGTAGCCTCT
>NZ_JAWPOJ010000467.1:0-1037 GCF_033344235.1 Vibrio sp. Vb1554
GGGCAAGTGAATTGGGATTTCCAATGGTCTAGCTTGTTTACCGGCAAAGCCGAATTTTCGGTACGTTTTGGGCGCGGCAGTGATATGAACATTCGTGGTCGAGGTTTAGTTGGTTACAGCCTCAGCGATGGCCTTTACGCGGAAAATTTGGTTGCGTCGATCCCGGCATCGAAAGCCGTCGAACAAGCGCGCCTGCCGGTGCCTATTGGTGTTGATGGCCAGCTGGAGTTGAACATTCGTCATGCGACTTACGCAGCTCCGTGGTGTAAAACTGGTGAAGGCACTTTGGTTTGGAGTGCCAGTGGCATTCAAAGTCCAGTGGGAAGCTTAGAGCTCGGCCCTGTTATTGCTGATTTGAAATGCCAAGATAGCGTGCTAACTGCATCAGGTGAGCAAACCAGTACGCAAGTTTCCTCGGCGTTTTCAGCGGAGCTGATGCCGAATCAACGCTATTCAACGAAAGCGTGGTTTAAACCTGGCGCAGATTTCCCATCAAGCATGGGGGAGCAGTTGAAATGGCTTGGACAGCCAAACGCACAAGGCCAATACGAGTTTGACTACAAAGGCCGATTCTAATCTCGAGCCAACGTAATACAGAAAAGAGCTGCCAATGTGCAGCTCTTTTTACTTTTGGATCATAGTAGGCCAAACCATCTATTCGCTGTACGTAAATAAACGAGGGACAAAGCTGATTAATTAAGTATTTGTATTTTAATGGAATTGTGTGATTTTGTGCAGTTTAATTAGCTTTAGGTATATGGTAGGTCAAATACTGTTAAAGCTGCTCATGCGGGAAAAAGAAAAGGCCGTGAACGGAATTCACGGCCTAATGATACAAGTTGAGTTACGCAAGTATAAGTATTTAATCTTTGCGTTGCAGGATGTCATCCCAAGGCAAATTCGTATCGCCCAGCACGATAAAGTTCGGGTTCTCTAGCGTTTCCCGTTCGTTGTAAGACAAAGGTTCGAGGTGAGTGCTGAGAATACGTCCGCCTGCTTCTTCCACGATGCATTGCGTTGCTGCTGTATCCCATTCG
>NZ_JAWPOJ010000468.1:0-1036 GCF_033344235.1 Vibrio sp. Vb1554
AAGGTGTTTGCGCATGTCCGCAATCAATGGGGCAGATAAACCACTTTCTAAATACTGACCTTTGACGTCGAGCACTTTATTAGTGGTAGGAACCGCAGAGCCTGCTCGTTGGGTCAGGGTTAAATGGTGATACTTGCCTGACAAGGCATTGTGCAATGTCTCCAGTGCAGGTGTGGCTGAGCCCAGAACAATCGGAACTTGTTCTTTATGAGCGCGCATTACAGCAACATCGCGTGCATGATAACGCAAGCTATCTTGCTGTTTGTAAGAGGTGTCATGTTCCTCGTCCACAATGATAATCCCGAGATCAGCAAAAGGCGCGAGTAGGGCAGAGCGTGTGCCGATAATGATTCCGGCCGCTTTGTCGCGTGCAGAAAGCCACGCATTCAGACGCTCCGTCTCGTTTAATCCGGAGTGGATAACGTCAACTGGCACATTAAAACGGCGTTTAAAGCGGTTGATGGTTTGTGGTGTTAAGCCAATCTCTGGTACTAAAACCAAGGCTTGTTTACCTTTCTCTAAGACCGGCTTGATCAGGTTGAGGTACACTTCTGTCTTACCTGAGCCCGTGACGCCTTCTAATAAATAGCAGGCAAAACCTGTTTGGCTATTTACACTCGCAATAGCCAGCGCTTGTTCGTGGTTGAGCTTTGGCTTCTCGACGTCGCATTCAACGTGCTGTCCCCACTGGGTGATTGCAGGCTTCTTCTCGATACGTTCAATCCAGCCTTTCTCTTCTAAAGACTTTAGTACTGTTGAGGCTATCTCTTGGTCGACAAATTCCTGGTGAGGCAAAGCGCCGTTAACCAACATTTGCAAGACCTTCTGTTGTTTGACCGCTCGACGATCAAGCCCTTGCATCAGCTTGTCTTTACCGGATTCGGTAATTTGCCACTCTTGTAGCGTCGCAAAATCTGCAGGCTTTCCTTTACGCAGAGCTGCTGGCATCGCATTGTGTAGCGTATCTCCAAGTGGGTATTGGTAGAACTGGCTGCACCAAGTCAGCAACGAATAAAGCTTTTCAGACCATATCGGC
>NZ_JAWPOJ010000469.1:0-1035 GCF_033344235.1 Vibrio sp. Vb1554
AGCAAGAAATACACCTAAAGGAATAAGCCAAAGTACCGCATAAGCGCCGACTTTTAAGCTCAACATTAGGGCTTGGTATTCAAGTTCTGTCACTCTTTGTCCCTATTATTGAAAACCGTATTATTGTTGGAAACCGTAATGAGCAAAAACTCGCTTCGCGTCTTCCGATTTCAAATACTGGAAGAATTGTCTCGATTCCGTTGAATCGTTCACTACCGCCGCTGGATAAACGATGGCCGCGTGTGTGTCACTCGCAAACTCGCCAACAATTTTCACTTTGCTAGTCAACTGCGCATCGGTCTTATAAACCACCCCTAAAGGAGCTTCTCCGCGCTCAACTAAAGCCAAAGCAAGACGTACATTTTTTGCTGGTGCAACTTTGGTTTGAATCTCTTTCCATACACCCAGTGTAGTCAGTGATTCTTTCGCGTACATCCCTGCCGGCACAGACGTAGGGTTGCCCAATGCGAGGCGACTGCCATTTAACGCCGCTTCCCAAGCTTTTGCATCCGCGAAGTTAAATACGGCTAAGCGTGAAGAATGAGGTGCAATAAGAACGAGGCTATTGCGCGCTAAATTAGTGACATTGTCACCATCTATAACACCTTCATCAACCAAGTAGTCCATCCATTTCGTGTTTGCAGAAATAAACACATCAGCTGGAGCACCATTGATAATTTGTCGTGCGATCGAAGACGAGCCGCCATACACAGGCGTAACTGTTACGTCGTACTTTTCTTTAAAATCTTGAGCGATTTCGTCAATCGCATTCGTCATCGAAGACGCAGCATAAACTTTCAGATCCGTTGCTGCATTTGTTGAGAAAGAAATGCTTAATATTGCCGCTAGGCAAGCATGCGTTTTCCATGCTTTCATAAAGTGACTCCGTACAAGGCAAGCGAAAATTCTATCTAGCCAAATGAATGCGTTCCCAGCCCGATCCGTTTTTCTAATAAGGAGCCGAGAGAAAATTTGGTTAAAGATAGCGTTTGGTTAACGAGTTATTTAAACAGAAAGTCAAGGTTCATGTGTTGT
>NZ_JAWPOJ010000470.1:0-1035 GCF_033344235.1 Vibrio sp. Vb1554
ATGAACCCCTTAACGATTCAGCTCTCTTTTGCGGGCCTTGTCTTAGCCTTTATCTATCCTTTTATGAAGCGTTACACGCATATCCCGCAGCTGTTTTTGGGATTAGCGTTTAGCTGGGCGATTCCTATGGCATGGGCGGCACAAACCGGTGAGCTACCAGTGATGGTTTGGTTTGTGTTTGTGATTAATGCATTGTGGACGATTGCCTACGACACTCAGTATGCAATGGTGGATCGCGATGACGATTTAAAAATCGGTATCAAATCGACAGCGATTCTGTTCGGTCGCCACGACAAGTTAATTATTGGAGTGTTACAGTTAGTGACGTTGGCGATGTTGGTGGGGCTAGGGCAGTTTTATCAATTAGGCCAGAGTTACTACTGGACGGTTCTGATTGCCGCATCATTGTTTGTTTATCAGCAGCATTTGATCCGCCACCGCGAGCGTGATTTGTGTTTCAGAGCTTTCCTTAACAACAACTACGTTGGCATGGTGATAGCTATAGGTTTATTAGTCGCGTTCTGGTAATCAATCCGAAGATCAAAAAAGGCATCCAATTGGATGCCTTTTGTTTTTTGTGTGTTTGTTATGCCTGAAGTTGGTGGATACTTTCTTCGATGGTCAACTTCACTTCTGGGTACAGCAGCGTAAACAGTAGCTTGGCAAATTTCTGCGTTTTCTTCTTATCGCAGTTACCGTCGCTATCGAGGTACTCTTGCTGTTTGAGCGTATTGAACATGGCGGTAAACACACCTTTGTCGAAGAACTCCGGCGCGTTGATACCGTGCAGGCGACCTAAACGTTGCGCGATGTCTTGGCTCTTCTGTTCCAGATCCGATTTACCCAATTCAGGGTACGCAACCAATAGGTTCATGGCGATGGAGTAACGCTGCAGCGTCTCAGTAATCGTGCGACCAAGTAGAACCAGCGGTTGGTTGTTTGATTGGTTGATTTCCAATTTGTTGCCATCAAGACAGATCATTTTTTGTTCGGCAAACTCATTCAACGTTTTCACCACAAGGTCGTTTAAATCTT
>NZ_JAWPOJ010000471.1:0-1034 GCF_033344235.1 Vibrio sp. Vb1554
TTAATGACCAAAGAAACCCTGTTGTACACTGAAATGGTGACGACAGGTGCGATCATTCATGGAAAAGGAGATTTCCTCGCTTACAACGAAGAGGAGCATCCGTTAGCCCTTCAGTTGGGTGGTTCAAACCCAGAAGATTTGGCCAAGTGTGCCAAGTTGGCGCAAGAACGTGGCTACGACGAAATCAACCTAAATGTGGGGTGTCCATCTGATCGTGTGCAAAACGGTCGCTTTGGTGCTTGCCTGATGGCGGAGCCGCAATTGGTCGCGGACTGTGTCGCTGCAATGAAAGAGGTGGTTGATGTTCCTGTTACGGTTAAAACACGTATCGGCATTGACGATCAAGATTCTTATGAGTTCCTAACGGACTTCGTATCGATCGTCTCTGAGAAAGGCGGCTGTGAGCAGTTCACTATTCACGCGCGTAAAGCGTGGCTAAGTGGTCTGAGCCCGAAAGAAAACCGCGAGATTCCGCCGCTGGACTACCCACGTGCTTACCAATTGAAGCAAGATTTTTCTCACTTAACTATTGCTATTAATGGTGGTGTGAAATCTCTGGAAGAAGCAAAAGTGCACCTCCAGCACCTAGATGGTGTGATGATTGGCCGTGAAGCTTACCAAAGCCCTTACTTGCTTGCCTCGGTAGATCAAGAACTATTTGGTTCTAATGCCCCAGTGAAGAAGCGCAGTGAAATTGTTGAAGAGATGTACCCATACATTGAAGCGCAGCTTGCGAAAGGTGCGTATCTTGGTCATATCACGCGTCATATGTTGGGTTTGTTCCAAAATATGCCGGGTGCTCGCCAATGGCGTCGTCACATCAGTGAAAATGCGCACAAGCCAGGTTCTGGCCTAGAAGTGCTGCAGGATGCGTTAGCGAAGATTCCAAAAGAGCTGAATGTGTAAAATTCACCAGTGGTTGGCTAAAAATACCAACTTACGGACAGTGAAGCCAGAGCGTAGAAATGCCTCTGGCTTTATTTTTATTTTAAAAATCATAACCTTAATTTGTTTTAGATAAGTTGGTATGGAAA
>NZ_JAWPOJ010000472.1:0-1033 GCF_033344235.1 Vibrio sp. Vb1554
ACGCTGTCTTTTAGTAAAGTTCTGTATTCATCAGCAAGCGAGTATTTTTACAATTCGAAAGAGTTTGAGTTGTATTCAGAAAATACTCCGAATACGGCGTTTTTGCATTCCTTGAAAGATCAAATCACGGCATTGTATGACAATCGAGCTGCCTAGGTTATCCCATCGATAGCCCTCAGTATTTCGTGAGGGCTGTTTTAATCTTTTTAATTCACAGTTCTACTTCACCAAAAAATGCTTAACGAACTCAGAGATTTTTACCATATCGTCAACGGCGATGAACTCTTCCGTGGTGTGCACTTTAGCCATACCCGTAGATAGATTCACGGTTGTCAGACCTTTCTTGTTGAAGTTGTTCGCATCGCTGCCGCCGCCAGTGCCTTTCGTGAACGCTTCGATACCCATATTTGCAAACGCCGCTTTGATTGCGGTTACGTGCGCGTTGTCTTCTTCGATAACAAAGGCGTCGTACGCGCGGCTAGATTCGATTTCTACTTCTGCGCCATGTTTTTCGCATACCGACTCAAATGTTGAAATCATGTGGTTGACTTGGGCTTCTAGTTTCTCTCCATTTAGAGAGCGAGCTTCAGCAACGATTTTAAGCTCTGGCATCACAATGTTGGTTGCCTGACCACCGTTGACCATGCCGATGTTCGCTGTGGTTTCTTCGTCGATGCGAAGCAGTTTCATTTGGTTGATTGCGTCTGCCGCAACCATGATCGCGCTGATGCCTTCTTCCGGCGCAAGACCTGCATGTGCAGGGCGGCCTTTGATGGTTGCGACGATCTTTTGTTGGCCCGGAGCAGCCGTTACGATAGTTCCAATTGGGCCACCTGTGTCCAGTACGATCGCTTCTGTTGAGGTTACGTGAGACATATCGAAGTATTCAGAACCGAACAGGCCACCTTCTTCATGTACAGTGAACGCCAATTCGAGCGTTTTGTGTTCTAGGTTTTCAGCTTGAATGCAACGCACTGCTTCCATGATGGCAGCGATGCCAGATTTGTCGTCACCGCCAAGAATGGTGTTGCCT
>NZ_JAWPOJ010000473.1:0-1031 GCF_033344235.1 Vibrio sp. Vb1554
AAATCACTTTATCCGTTATCAATAACACCTCGATTAAGAAGCGATTCAACAATCTCGTTTGAGCTTAATCCATTAAAGTCTATTGCCTGACCTAAGTTCTCAACCACAATGGTCTGATGAACGTTCGCATCAGTAGTAATGCTCAAAGAGACATTGTCTGTCGTGGCATCGTAGTCCGCTTGAATATGCGCAAGTAACTCATCAATTCCTGCCATTGGGTCATTTAAATCCGCAATCACGTCTTTAAGATCGATCGTGTCTTCATTAAGCGTAAAGTCGGTGATGGTATCCACTGCACCTTCGTCAACGGTATCTTGAGTCCATTTAAAGATATCGTTACCACCGCCACCCGTTAGGATGTCCGAACCCAGACCACCGATGAGAATATCATCGCCGTCACCACCAATAATGCGGTCATCACCCGCCCCGCCGATGAGGGAAATTCCGCGATCACTACCAAGTAACAGATTATCTTCCGTTTCAGAAGAAACATCGATGTCACGGTTGTTGGACGTAACATTGATGCTGATGTCAATTGGGTCTGAGAACGCTTGATCGCCATTCGATTCCGTTGAAACCGCAGTCAGCGTGATATCGTGATCACCTTGGCGCACGTTATCGATGTGAAGCGTATCAATTTCATCAGCAGGCACTGTCCAAGTAGAAGTCGCGCTATCAAAACTGATGCTCGATGTGGTCGCATCACTCGTTAGCGTGGCGCCTCTTGGAACGCCTGTCACCTCTCACGCTAAGACCTCATCCAAATCCGTCAGTGCAGCAATAATGCCGACTAACGCTACGCCCTGAAAACTCGCACTTTGGCTAGCAGTAATACGTTGGATGTAATTAAAGTTCGCGTCAAAGGCAAGCGTCGGTTTGTCCGCCACTGGTGTCACGTTGATATCAAACGTTTCGGTGGCTTGCAGCGACGTTCCTGTGGAATTCTCGTAGTAAATTCCATTATCGTCCGCTGTAACCGTCAATGAAATCGCTGTACTGTTCACGTCACTTGCATCGACAAAAACACCGAC
>NZ_JAWPOJ010000474.1:0-1029 GCF_033344235.1 Vibrio sp. Vb1554
CAGTAGAGGTCTGAAATGTCACTATTAGAAGTGAAAAACCTTCGTATTGAATACCCATCCCGACACGGCGTTCACGCGGCCGTGAAATCACTTTCGTTTAATATTGAACGAGGTGAAATCGTGGGTGTTGTTGGCGAATCCGGTGCGGGTAAGTCCACCGTTGGTAACGCCGTTATCGATTTGCTGAGCCCTCCGGGACGCGTTGCCAGTGGCGATGTCTTTTTGGATGGTGAAAAAATCTCTGGCTTAACACCAGAAGCGATGCGTAAGGTGCGTGGCTCGAAGATTGGTTTTATCTTCCAAGACCCTATGACCTCTCTTAACCCTTTGTTTACGGTTGAGCAGCAGCTAAAAGAAACCATTCATGCCAACATGAAAGTATCTGACGACGAGGCGTATCAACGCGCGTTGTCTCTGATGCAGCAAGTCGGCATCCCTCAGCCTGAAAACCGTCTTAAACAGTATCCTCACCAGTTTTCTGGTGGTATGCGTCAGCGTGTGGTTATCGCGATCGCTTTGGCTGGTGAGCCAGATCTGATCATCGCCGATGAGCCAACCACGGCACTGGACGTATCAATCCAAGACCAAATCCTGAATCTTATCCGTGAGTTGTGTATCCAGAACAATGTTGGTTGTATGTTGGTTACGCACGACATGGGGGTGGTTTCAAACGTTACAGACCGCGTGGCGGTAATGTATCGTGGCGATCTTGTTGAGTTTGGGCCAACGGCAAAAGTGTTGGGTAACCCAGATCACCCATACACGCGCAGCTTGATTTCGGCGGTTCCTCGCTCAGACAGAAAGCTCGATCGTTTCCCTCTGGTGAGTTACATCGAAGAAGCGACAGAAATGAAGTCGCTGGACATTAAGAATCACTGGCTTGGTCAAAGCCAAGATCAGCGCGAGTACACTGGCCCGTTGTTGGATGTGAAAAACGTCAACCTAAGGTTTGTGACTAAGGACTCTTTGTTTGAAAGCCGCCGTGAGTACGTGCAGGCATCGAACAATGTGAGTTTTGAGGTGCACGAA
>NZ_JAWPOJ010000475.1:0-1029 GCF_033344235.1 Vibrio sp. Vb1554
TCAACTGTGTCGCGCCAGGCTTTATCGCCACCGATATGACCAAGAACCTGCCAGAGAAAGTCATTCAAATGATGGAAAGTAAAACGCCCCTAGGACGTATGGGCTCGGTGCAAGATATCGCCAATGGCGTTGCGTTTCTAGCGTCTGATAAAAGTGCGTTTATAACCGGACAAGTGCTCAAGATTGATGGCGGTTTGGTGCTTTAATGTTCGAACCATAACCTCAAGTAAAAAACGCTCTTTGCTCAGGTGAAGGGCGTTTTTGTCTCAAGATAAATGCATACAAACATGGAGAGTTAAATTGCCAGTTATTTACTCGGTATAACAAAACGCAATTGGTCTATCCGCAAAGCGCACATGTAATATCCATAAAAAACATGGATTATTCATATGAAAAAATTATCGCTACTTGGCCTGCTTATTCTCTTTGGCTGTAACCAGCAAAACACTCCGACTCCAGACCCAAATCACAATCAACCACACCAAAGTTTTAAAAAAACGCCGGAGATTGCTAAAGAGCTAAAGGCTCAACCTACAATTGATGACCAATTTGCTCTGCTATATCGAAAATTTGATTACACACTAGATAGAAGTGATTCCCTTACAGGTCGTGATGAAAATAAAGACGGAATACGCGACGATATCGAGGCATTCATCAATGCGTTAGAAGTGTCAGAGTCAGTGCGCGATGCATTGAAGCAAGATGCACGTCAAACTCAGAAAAACCTATATTACGATTGGAGTGAGAAGACTGAGGCTAATATTGACAAAGCTATGGCGATAGGCGACGAGTTCGATAAAGTTCTCGCTTGCAAAGCTTTTGTCGGTATCCCAGTGGATGACTCAATCGATACGTCAAAAACTATCGCAGCACTAACATACAACACTAAAGCCAGAACGGTGGCTTATCTTACTTACAATCATTTGCTAGATGGTTCAGTCAGTACATTGCTCCCTGCTGAGGAGCAATACTGTGAATAAGCTAACAGGTGCCCTTTTGATTTTCACGATATTCCCCGCGCATGTCAGT
>NZ_JAWPOJ010000476.1:0-1029 GCF_033344235.1 Vibrio sp. Vb1554
GTAACCTCAGGCTTGGTAAAGCTAAGGTGCTGAAATTTAAGCTAACAAACGCTTTAAGACGGATTCGCAACGCGTGGCATTTTTGCTATGCGTTGATTTTAGTGATTAAGGCGGTGAGCGGACACATCGGTATTGCGTTGCTCACCACTTAAGCGGGCGTTATGCTTAATCCATAAAAATCAGCAGGTTGTGATTGTCGATTCCTTTAGCATTTCGTTCAGGTTTTGTCGGCAATTCAATATTGTTTTTCGCTGCCTAATGAAGCGGCAATGTGTCTGGCGCCGTAAATTCTGAGTGATTGCCTCATTGGAATGTTGACTCTGCGCGAGGTTAGTATTGTTGTCTCAAGTCGCTTTGAGCAGTTTGGTGCCTTTACTTACAGGCTGAAAATTAGTCGGCAATTGAGTATTGTTTTGCGCTGCCTAATGAAACGGCAATGTGTCTGTCGCTGTAAATTTCAGTGTTATTGCCTCATTGAGTTGTCGTGCCCATGCGTGGTGAGTGAGTTTGTCGGAGAGGGTTTCCACATTGGCCTAGTTGCTAAATGAAAGCCTGCATTGGTCAGTTCATAGGTAAAATCAAAGTAAAAGTTGAGCCAGTTCTAATTCAAGGAAATTTAAAGTTTGGTCAATGATTTCAGTGGGTTATTCTTGACTGGATTCAAATGTAAAGTGTTGAAGCTTAAGCATAACAAACGCCTCAAGAGGGACTGTCAACGCGTAGCGTTTCCAGTCCCATTGAGCCGCGGCGGTTACGTTTGTTGTGTTTGAGTTTAGTGGTAATGCGTTGCCAGCCCCTTAGGCGGGCGTTAGCTTAAAACAATTAAAATCAATTGGTTGTGGTCTTTTCTTTCTTCCTTTGGCCATTCGTTCAGGTTTTTCGGCAAATCAGCATTGGTTGTCAAAGCGAGTTTTGAGTTGCTGCCTCAATTGAGTTTTTAGGCTTAACCGATGTTAGCAAGTTTGGTGCAAAGTCGCTTTGGAAGTGTCGCTTTCGCTTTGAGTTTTGCGAAAACGAGTTTTCAAAATT
>NZ_JAWPOJ010000047.1:0-23695 GCF_033344235.1 Vibrio sp. Vb1554
GGTCTAACTCCCAATGAATCAGAACGATTATATTGGGAAAACTCTAAAACCGTGGCCAATTTTAGTTGACCACTACACTTGAGTTCCTATTAGCTTGATAGTTTTGTGTGGGCTGCACTTGGTTATGTAAGATGGCAGTGATTTTGCTCGGGTGCGATTACTACTTTTTATCTCAACAGGAATAATTCGGCCACGTTCGTCGCTGATGATGAGCTCCATCTCGGCTCTAGCATCGTTCCATGAAAAAGTTGGTTCAATACCCAACGACGCTAGTTCCTGGTGAACAAAGTTTTCTGCAATATACCCTTTGTATCCATGGCCTTGTCGTTTGATCTCAAGGTAACTCGTGTCCAGAAAATGGTGTAGTAGACCGACGTCAAGTAGATACAATTTGAATGTGTTTTCTTTTATATGTGCGACGAGTGGAGCCTTAGGCTGCCCCTCAATAGGATAGTTCTTTAACACCAACTGGCGCTTTTGAAGCCAAGTAATGGCGCTTTCGTATTCTGTATAACGTGATTTTCTCTCGTGGACACCTTTAAACTTGAAGCGCTTTACTGAGCCGTCACGGACTGAAGAAAGTTGGGCTGGAATACTTCGAAATACAGACTCGAGTAACCTAGCATCAACGCTACCAGAGTGTTGTCTGAAATCGTGCATGTAACCTTCAATTAGTCTTCTGTGGACTTCAGAGACGGCTTCTATTCGTTGAAGAATGCTGGTTTCTGAGTTTTCGAACCATGTATTAACGGCTTCAGGCATGCCGCCGACGTAGTAGTAGTCATTCAGAAGGTCAGTTAGTTTGGCGTGTGCTACTGGCGAGTTATGCTGTTGTTCAAAAGCGTTTTGAAGTGCTTTTTGCCCTGATGCCCAAATAAATTCTCGGAAGCTCAAAGGCCTCAAGCTGTGCTGTTCGACTTTGCCAACAGGAAATGATGTAAGCTGACCAATGGTCGAGCCACAAGCAGCGATATATGCCTCAGGGGTTTGCTCTGCGAAGTATTTGAGGGAGGTTACTGCCCTTGGGCATTCGCCAATCTCATCTAGAATGAGAAGATCTGTGTCTAAATTGAAGGCTTCTCCAGTTAGGAGCTCAATGTTAGCAATGATGGCCTTTGGGTTTAGAGACCCAGAGAAAGCTTCCATTAACTGAGGGCTTTCTAAAAAATCGATTTTTAGAACTTTTTTAAATTCTCTGCCGAGAAGATCTTGCAATAGGAATGTCTTGCCTGTTTGCCTAGCCCCTTCAATGAGTAGAGGTTTCCTGGTTTTGCTATTTTTCCACGCGATTAGTTTTTGCAGATGTTTCCGATTCACCGAGGCATCCTATTTAAAAGCTTTGAGCATATATAATTACACCTTAATGCGCACAAAAATGCAAAGGAAAACCATTATTGGCGCATAAAAGTGTATTGGTGGTTCTTTTAAGTGTGCATAAAACTGGGGTAAAGTTTCACGTTGGGCATCTAAGCTCGCCCTTAGAACGACGGGCTCTCTACAAAGCCATGCTTGTCTGGTATTTTGAAAACTCAGGAATCTTCGCTGAAGGAAAACTATGCCATATTGCAAAACCGCCTTAATTGTAACCGAGCAAATGAATACGCGATTGGTGCTAGACCAACTGGCTCAAACAATGTTCAATGCGCCTCGTGCTGTCCAGTGTGAGTGGAATCCTGATCAATTTGCTATAGACAACGGGATGAACAACATTCGTGCTGTGATTGATGATGGTAAGGGACTCATTCTGCTGTATTGCCGCTACTCACCATACATTGATATCGGCGAATCGGTAATCAAACAGTTTGCTGCTGAACAAGGCTTTTTAACGGAAAGCTTGGAATGCTAGCTTAAATTCCTGATCTTCAAAAATGGCCACTTTATCTGTTTATATATAAAAATGAAAAAGTGGCCTGGCTCAAAGCTAACCAAAGCTGGCGCTTTGAAGTAAGTCGACCTCTTCATGAGCTATGCTCATGGTTTAGTATTGCTAGAGACTTTTCCTGATTTCAATTATTCCTCTGAGTGGTAAGAGTAGGCTCACTTCAATGCCAAGACACCACTGGTAAAGCTCCAAGGCGGTTAATCACTTCCATATAGCCTGCAAACTGTCGAATGCTAAAAGAATCTACGACAATGGCACTTGCAACCTGAACAAGATCTAGATTCTTACGGTGTTCAATGGAATCATTGAACAACTGCTGCTTGAGTGACACATCGAACTCAACACGAATTCGTGGGTAGCCAACATAGTCTTCATATTGGATAACAAGATACTGTGAATAGCTATTGAACTTTGATGCATAGAGCTCAAAAAGCTCATCAACACTTTCAAAATCAGCAGTGCTGAAACCAAATTTATGATGTTTGAAATCGTAGTAGGTAATTTCTAGCGTGTTAACTATCTCAAATGCGAGCATGTAACAAACTAGTTTTGGGGCTTTGATATACCCTGAGTTGGTTGGCTGTTTATCCATGACTTCTAAGCATGAATTCGAGCGTAAGTTGTTGGTAATGTAAGCTACTTGCGGCAGTTCATTGATGTTAAATTTGATCATTGTATCGCTCCTTTGGTTTAAAGAGTGCTAGATAACAGGCATGACAAATCCACCGCTGTTAAGCAGTGTCGAATTGAATGTCTGAATTTGATTGTAGATTTGTTCATCATGTCTCCAATTTGCTAATAAAAATACAGTTCACACTTACTCGACGAATCGAGCTTTTAGTTATTAGTATTTTTATTAACAGTCGGATACACGAATCAATAGAAGGTATATCTGAACACCAAAGCGTAATCTTTGGATGGGATTAATTTAGTCAGTAAAATTTCATCGACAAGGCTGAGTGAGCAAAAAATTCTTAGATGTGATATAGATCTCTAAATTGTGGGTGGTTGCTCTAAAGCTGTTCAAGCCACTATTTATTGGATGAGGAGAGAGCCACTTTCTCCATTTATATATAAATATCATAAAGTGGTTAAACCAAAGCTTCGCTTTGAAGAGGCTCGACTTATTCATGAGCACAGCTCATGGTTGCTTTCTTTGAGTTTCTTACTTGCTTTAAGTTTTCATGTTCAAGAATTCTCATCCTAGGTGACTAGGCTGCGTTTTTAGACAACACTCTGGGAAATCAAATCTTTCATTTCATCTTTAGTAATGGTACCTGGCATCAAGGCGTTATAGCTAAGACTTCGCTTCTTGGAAAGAAGTCTATTGAGGTTAGCGTCAAACGATGCGTCCTTATATTTGGGATGAATGGCCATTGGTATGTACACATTAACATCCTTCTTTTGTCCTATACGGAATGCACGGTCTGTACTTTGGTCTTCTACTGCTGGGTTCCACCACCGTGTAAGGTGGATGACGTGATTGGCCGCAGTTATAGTTAAACCAACACCTCCCGCTTTTGGTGACAGCAGCATGACATCAAAATCGCCCACAGCGCCGCTCTGGAAATCATCTACATATTGTTTTCGTGTATAACCATCGACCGAGCCATTGATTCTGTGCGGCCTAGAAGGGAGTTGATATCGGTGCTGTAGGTAACCTGAAAGATATTCTTGGACATCAATAGCTTCGCAGAACACCAAAGCCTTTTCTCCAGACTTATGTACATTGTCTAAGATTTCTATTAGTGCAGTAAGTCTTGCGGAACGTTTAACTACTCCGTCGGTTATACCGTTTCCGTCAAACTCTTCTGCGATAAGCGATGCTCTTCGGATTTTTTGTATCGTCTCTAGAACGCCACCAGCCATACCTTTTCTCAGTTGTGCATCTCGAACGATGTTTTCATACTCCGCTGCTTGTAGCTCAGGCATAGGTTTAGCCACTTGATGGATGATTTTTTGAGGAAGTCCCTCAAGATGATCTTCCTTTAATCGCCTAAGCATCAGTGGGGGATTACTTTTTTCTACCAGAAGAGACTTAAGTCTTTGAGCTTCAGAAGGGTCACTTTCTGCTGGTTTAGCATATTCATTATGGAACTGGCTGAGTGAACCGAATAAACCAGGCTGAGCGGTGTCGACAATGCACCATAAATCTTTCAGCTCATTTTCTACGGGAGTGCCAGTAAGCATCAATGTGAAATCAGAAGACAATGATTTTGCCATTTCAGTCATACGAGAGACAGGGTTCTTAATCTTTTGGGCTTCATCAAAGATGGTGATTCCCCAATCAATAGAGAGAAAGTATTTGATCTTGTCTCTAAGCGTTTCATAGGTAGTTAATACCCAGCCACTACCTGATAATAGTGAGTTGCGTTCCATTACACTGTAAGTCTTTATGTCCCTCATTTGAGCTCCATACGCCTCAAATACATCACCCAGCCCCCCTTCCTCTACATGGAGACTAGCTTCGTCTCGCCAGTTTTTAAGCAATCCAGAGGGCGCTACAATCAGAAACGGTTTGGTAGGGTAGTGGTTATCATTCATGAGCTCCTTAACTGATGCTAGGAACGCTAATGCCTGCATGGTCTTGCCTAATCCCATATCATCAGCGAGCAAAGCACCTATCGAGCCTGATTCCCAATGGTCAGCTAACCATTCAACACCAAACTTTTGATGCTCATACAGTGATTTTGTTTTGAGTGCTTTTGGTAGTTTAGGCAGCTTCGGCCTAGCACTATGCTTTATGACCTCAAACTCTACTTCTTCAATATTGTCTTTCACGATTGGAGCCAGAACTTCAAGTGGGGCATCGGGAGGCCCTATATGTTCGTCAAAGGGCTTAAGCATTTTTATAAGTAGGTTTTTGGTTTCCAGTGATACGGGAACACGTTGTCCTTCAAATGATATTTCAGAGACTTCATTGTCTAGTGCGATGTCTATTTCACCTAGAAGTCGCTTCATTTCATCAACTGTAAAATTCACCAGAAGATCATCTATCGGAAAAAATAGTCTTTCATCGTCATCTGGTACCCAGTCTCCTTCCCGTTTTGCAACATATGCGCAAAGTTTGGGTGACCAGACACCAATTGTGTCGATTCGCTGACTAATGAAGTCAGGGGTTTCCACAAAAATTGAATCAAGATCCTCAGGGTTATCTTCCAGATTTAAACGTTCATTAATGATCTTATGTGGATTTGAAACGAAAGCTAATCTCTCTTGGCTATCTTTAGTCTGATAGTCTTTTATTACGCTGAGGACTTTTTGCACTCTAAGGGGAAGAACAACATATACGCCATTGCCAATGGCATAATTCGACCTTGTTGTACTCCAGGCCTTAAAGTGATCCTCAAAGTTTTTCTGCCTAGATTTAGGTATCGCATATTCAACATCAGATTGCCCCTGAATATCCCAGTCTTTTGTGGGATTTGATTTGATCAACAATGGATTAAAAATCCCGTGCTCTTTGATATCTAAAGTAACCCTATCTGCGCGACATATGGTGATATTTTGCAGTTGACCATCCACAACAGAATCGTCAGGTAACAGTTCTTTTATTTCTCCCCATCGAACGAACCTTTCATCTTGGTCTAGTATGTTAGTGCTGTTAAATTCGTCAATCTTAGTGATAATGCTGTAGAGTGGATCAAGGATTAACTCAGTTTGTCCTCTATGCTTTAATTCTATTCCAGCGACCTTGGCTCCCATCATTGGCCTGCCTTCAGGAGTCATTAGTCGATATGACAATTGAAAATTTGGCTGGCTAATTAGCCCTTTGGCTACAATTTTCACTTTGGCGTGTGATACTGGAGGAAGGCACAGTTTTTGGATCTCTACTTCAGTAAGTAATGCAATGAATTGATCAGAGCAATTTATCCCAGAGTCGCTTATAAGTGGAGTGGGTACATCTTCTATGCCACGAAACAAGGGATCCACGACAACATGCGTGTCACCCATCATTAAGCTGTATCTAGACCATTGGCTAGGAGGTAAAATCAAACCCTCATGACTAACCTGAAATAGAAAACCGTTGTCGTTTTTTTGCCATGTAAGTTGAGCGGTTCTAGACATGCATATACTCCTTGTTGGACACCGAAACTCCTGTTAAGTCATTAATTAGTTGTGAAAGTTTATACTGCCACCTTCCATTTTCACTACCAGTGTGAGGGCCAGTGTAGTCAGCCCAATTGACCAAAGATTCCCTGTGGTAACTCTTCAAATAAAGTTTGGGCCTTTTATTGCTGTTATCCCATAACCTGTAGCTACCTACATGGCTCCACTCTGTAATCATTACACCATTGATTACCATTATCAGTGCACTATGATGTGGCTGAGCTCCTGAAAGTGTTGCATAAGTATTACGACCACCTTGTAGAAAGATGTTTGCCTCGGCATAAGCACGAGTTCCCAGTGCTACCCATGCTTCTTGAATATGTCCTTTCTTTAGATAAGCATTCCAAAATCGCTTCCTGTATCTCCAGTGCTTATCAGCAGTTGAGTCCGTCTTAGCGACATGGCTTAGTAAGTTGAAGAAATCATTCATAGTGTTCTCAACCATCCAGCCTTTTATCACATCAAGAGCCAATGAATGGACACCATGCCATTGCTCGGTTGATGTACGTGGATCGCCATATTGTTGGAGGAAGAAATCAGTGAGAAGTTTTTTTATCCTGGATGAAGCTTGGTGGCGAGAGTATGAAGTCAATAACCCTTGTGCGAGTTGGACTCTTAGTAATGGATACTTAAATGAGTCATCTTTTTCTATGAAAAAATCTAAGCATTCTGAAATGAGCTCTACCTGAATGTCTTCGCTATACGTGCTTAAATCTAGTTCTAGTCGCTTTAGGTAAAATAAAAGGGATTCGATTGCGAAACGACCATACTCTAGTCCCATAGAAAGCTTGTATTGGGTAAAAGTTGATTGGAACCCTTTGCTCAATAGCTGTTCACTGCACTCTTGGTGACTGTGCCTATCCAAAATACGGGAATTCAATATCCATTCTTTTATTGTGTTTAGTTTTGTATGTTTATTTGTCGCGACAAGTTCGTAAAGTCCTGAGCGTAAGGGCTCAAATTGTTCTGAATGTAAAGGATATTCTTGAAGAAATGCCTGAATAAAAGGTCTAACAGCCTCTGGTTTCGATGATTCGCCGAGATGTGTAAACAGGATGGTTGTATAGGTTTCATTTTCATAAAGTGGAGGGTTACCATCCACAGGTAACATGAAAGCCCAAGGTACCAAATTCATCTCTTTTCGGCTTAAATCAAGTGATAAGGATTGATGCTGAAATGACTTTAACAGTTTACGGTACACGGCTTGGATATCAGTGGCATTCGGGATAGGAACAGTTGTAAAGCCGTGACGTTCTCTAAGTTTCAGCGCCTCTTTCTTTAGTTGCGATAGAGAAATATCTAGAGCAGTTCTTGAACCGAGAGTTGTGAAGTCATTAAGGTAGTCTTTCAGAGACACTATCTAACTCCCTTTTCGATAAAAGCTTTTTGTGGGGCAGTTAGCGTAGGTGGCGTCATTATGAATCGCAAATCGATTCGACGATTCGCACCATCTGGTGTTGGTGTATCGTGGTCATGGCCCTCAACTGGACGTCCCTCGCCATACCCACTTACTGAGAAAACGGGTTGCCCCGAAGTATTTTGGAGGGTCTCTAGTACGCTTTTGGGTACAACTAGTCGATAAGCCGCGATGGCTCTGTTAGCAGAGAGCTCCCAATTGTCTTTCATTCGACTGGATCTCATTGGAACATTGTCAGTATGTCCTTCGATGAATATTGCATCTACTTTACCTTTTGTCTCGTTGAGGTTTGGACATGAGTAATCATTGGGATGGTTTGCAGCATAGCAAGGTATCACCTCATTCAGGACGCTGCCGATGACTTTTAAATTATTAGTATAATGTTCACTTAGGGTGTCTGCTGCGGTCTTGAATAGCACGGCTTTTTCAGTAAGCCTAAGCACGCCATGGTGAGTATCAATTTCTACTTCAATGTTTTCTTTTGCAAGTTTGAGTCTCAGATTTTGTAGCAGTTCAGTTCTTACCTGTTCTGTGTTCGTTAATTTCCGAACAACTTCTTTACGTGCTTCAGTAACCTCGTTTTGCTTTTGTATAGCGTCTTGAAAGTTGATGATAAATGCGACGAGTGTAATGATGAACACGAGAAGCAATCCAGACATCATATCGGATACAGAAATAAGGTAACCAGCACCTTCATCTTCCAAGAGTTCATGGTGTTCGTTCATAAGTTACCTTTTTATTGATCAGACTGAAGTTGTTTCGTGTAATTGTGAATGTTGGTTTCGAATCCTTTTAGTTTCTCTTCTGCGGCGTTTGAGATAGAAGTAATCGAGGACTCAAAGATATCCGTTTTCCTATCCAGGTTATCTTCTAAAGACTCAATCGCATCCGCGATTTCTTTGGTTGCGGCAGCGAGACTCTGAACAACTTCTGAGGCATGTTTGTCTAATCCAAGAATATAATCATCAGTTTGAGATGCATAACGTTCAAGGCCACTGCTTACATTTCTGAACAAGTTTTCTAGAGTAGTGTCTAGATCAGAGAAGCGCTCTTCGTACTCATTCCAAACTTGGGTCATTTGTTCCTGGACTTCACGTAATGTGCTCAAGGTTGAGTCAACACTACTTGTTGAATCAGCAAGATTAGCGGATGTATTGTTTAATGACTGGATATAATTTTGGAATGTCTCGGCCGTTCGCTGAAAATCTAGATTGGTTTGGTTTGCTTTTTCAGAAAGCTCACCAATCACTCGGATAGATTCAGAGATATCACTGTATAGAGTTTTATTTGCATCGGTCATAGCTTGGTAGTGGGAAGCTGTATCAGTTAACTTGAGAAGGATGTTATCAAACTGCTCTAACCCTTGTTGGAGGTTGCTGGCTAGTTTTTGTGATGCGTCATCAAGTTGTTGGGTTACACTATTTATTGATTTTTCTACGCTATTTAGTAATGAATTAACGGCTTCATCAATTCCCTCGTTGATTTTTGCGCTCCCTTCTGCCATTGCCGTTGACATGCCTGAAACCGCGTTTTGTGCGGCTTTTTGCATCTCATCTTGGCCTTTCGTTAAAGACTCAACTTGAGATTCTAAACTGTCGCTCATGGTTTTAATGGTTGAAGCGAACGCTTTCATTTCTTCACCCGCCGCACCAGCTATCTTATCTGCAAACTCGCCCATAACTTTTGATACTGTCTCGTCACTAGCTGATTTTTGATCAGTTCTAAGCTCGTCTATCGCACTTATCATTGGCTGGGTTACGTGCTGTTCTATTACTTGACCGAGGGATACTGCGAGATCATTGGCAAATGTTTGTAGCGCTAAAGATTGCTTTTGAGATTCCGCTAGATTCTTACTCGCTAGGCGCTCTGCTGAGAAATACTCTACACGAGCGTCTAAAGCTGAATTAAGTTTTTGGCAAGTACTATTGAACAGATGGATGTAGCGCTTTTCATATGCGGAGAAGACTAATGACGTAAGCAAGCCAACGATAGAAGTAATGAAGGCAAGTGAAGCACCATCTAGAAGAGTGTTTAAGGCCTCTTTTGCATCCTTTATGTCGTTTGAGTTTAGGCCAGGTGCTGCGAGTGATATACCAACGGTTAGACCAATGAAAGTACCGACGATCCCCAACCCAGTAAGAATATTAGGTAATGCGTTGTAATAACGGAGGTTGATGTTGGGTAGCAAAAGATTCTTTTGGTTAAAATATACAGCAGGGAGGTGTGTGTTCATGATGACCTCCTTATCGCCATCGAAATCTTCACCAGGCAGCAACAACGTTTCCTCAAACTCTCTCCAAGAGTCTTTTAAATATTTGTCTTCGTTCATCCATTCGCGGAGTTCATAGTAGTACTCAGGGAACTCTAACTTGTTTTTTGGTGTTGCATTGGTCTGCTTGAGGGCGTTGTGCATTGAGCCATTGACTGGAGAAAACCTGAGCCAAAAGCTGATAGCCGACCAAATTGCAATGGCGATAATACCGCCGCAATATAAAAAAATGAATTCGGTTGAAGTGATGAAATTCATCACATTGCTTAAGTTCGCGCTCATCAAAATATCCTAGCCAATTCTGCTGTGTCGGCGCACTACCATGCGCTGATGTTATTATCATTCAGTATCATATTAAAGCAGGCTGCATATGAGCGCCAAGCAATAAGCTTAACTTTTGTGTGAGGGAATAGGCTTTTTCTATCGCTTCTGCTAGGTAGTGCAAACAGGCCACTTTCCCTGTTTATATATAAATATCCAAAAGTGGCTAAACCAAAACTGCGCTTTGAAGAGAGTCGACTGGTTCATGAGCGCAGCTCATGGGGTACATATGTTGTAGAAGTGCTATTCCTGAAGTGGTGGGAAAAAGCGGTAAAGCAAGACAAATGGTATGCTGGTCAGTCATTACAGGATTATGAACTGGTTTTCGTTGAAGGAAGCCTGGGTGTAGGAGCAGCCACTGGTGCAATCTTTATGATTTGTGATTGAATGAGTGAAACTAACACTGGGCACGCCAGTAGTAATGTACAGGGGGAGTGATGGATAACTTATCAGTTTTTTGCGCTGATGTTGGTTCAATCAGTGCCAAGAAGTTTGGGTGGGCTGCAAAACTATGGGGTCAAGCTGAGATTATCACAGGCACTGATATCGAATCATTCACGGTGTTGATTTCTGAATCGATTTTACGAAACGAAAAGGTTGCTCTTGGCTTTGAGTGTCCGCTTTTTGTCCCTATGCGACAAGATCCTAAAAGAGTTAATTCGGCTAGGCTCGGAGAGGGGAATAGAAGTTGGAGTGCAGGGGCTGGTACTGGCGCATTAGGCACGGGGCTCGTGGAAGCTCTGTGGGTTATGAACAGACTGAATGAGCTGCTAGGTTGGTCTCCAAGCGCAGAGTTTTCTTGGACGAAATTTCAGGAAACTGACGCTGTATTTTTATGGGAAGCGTTTGTAACTGGTGGTGCCAAAGGTGTGAGCCATTCGGATGATGCGGTCATCGGCATCAATACGTTCTTAAACTCACTGACAGACTTTGAGGCCTCCAATGCAATTGATGAAAAAACTGTGTTGTATCTTGTGGGGGCTGCTGCACTCAGGTCGGGGTGGAGTAACGATATAGAAATTTTAAGTACTCCTTGCCACGTGATAAAGGCCCAATGAAAAACCAGACTTAATGACTCTCGCAAATAGTAGCAAGCTCTGTAAGCATCACATTTGCTTTTATAAGTGGTTAATTCGGCCTTTTAAAGCTCAGTTACAGCGGTAACCATCTGAGTTTGAGCAAGGGCCCTGCTTTGTGGCTTAGTCTGTACCAGCCCCAAAGTGAAGCTCTCTATGACAGTTGGGGCAAAGTGCTAGAGTATTTTCAATAGTGTCTTTACCTCCATCGGCAAGCCTGATGATATGGTGTACCTCTAAGTAAGGGGTCTGATTACTTTTTCTCGTGAAAGGTGCGGGTGACTTACATCGTTCGCATGTACCTTTCGCTCTGAGTAATACTTCAGCCACGACATCAGGGTTTCTTTTGAAAACAGTTATTGTCGCTTGAACTTTCTCTGGAAACTCCGAGGCTTGAGATAATCTCTTCGCTCTGATTTCAGGCGTATCCAACAGTGCATGATTGATGGCGCTCTCTAGATTCTGATTGATGTAATCTATATGAGAACTATTTTCGATTGATGGTTTCTTATGCGGGGCAAGGGTTGCAAATATTTCTTCTGCTGAGTTGATCTCGAAGTAGTAAACCGTCAAATTCTGTTCGCTTCGTTGACGAAGAGCTAATTTACTTAGCTGTAAGTCGAACCTTCGAAAGTCACCTGTTAGCTTGATGTTAAACTCATTACTATTCGATTTAGGTGATACCCAAGCAGTAGACTGAGTTGAAAAGTCGTGTCGCCTAATACCCCAACGCCTGTTGTTATGTTTGGGTTGATGGTGAATGTAGATGTCAAATCCACTTTCTATCATCCCTTGAGCAATTGATAACAGGTGCGTATCTAAGCTGTTTCGTTTCATGGCGTCGTTTTCCAGTAACCAATAAAGAATGGGTATAATCTACATCGTTTTATGGACAAATTCAGTTGTTTACCATCGATAATGAATAGGCCACTTTCCCTGTTTATATATAAATATCAAAAAGTGGCTAAACCAAAGCTTCGCTTTGAAGAGAGTCGATTGGTTCATGAACGCAGTTCATGGGCTACTTCTTAGTCATTCTTATCGAGTTTAAGAATTCTTAATATGGTTAAGAATTGGTAAGAACCCTCAGGCTAACGGGTTAGCCTGAGGGTTGTTGAGAGTTAATAGGGGCTTAGCTATTCATTAAGGTAGAGCTCTGCCATGCCATCTAAGCGAGTTTTGACTTCTTTCCAGTTCGGCATCACGCTGCTTAATAGCCGCCAAAACTTCTCGCTGTGGTTGTGTTCTGCGATATGGCAAAGCTCATGCAAAATCACGTAATCAATACACTCTTTTGGCGCTTTGATAAGGTGAGGATTGAGCATTAAGCTCCCTTTGGCTGAGCAGCTTCCCCATTGCTTTGTCATCGGCAGAACCCGAAAGCTGGGGATGCCGTCAACCCATTTAGCTTGGGGCAGTAACTCCGATAGACGTTCATGGAACACCCGCTCAGCGCGAACCTTGTACCAATTCTTTACTAGCGCTCTAACCATGGCGGTTTTGTCTTCGTTAAACCTGGTCAAGGTGACCAGTAATTTACCACGGGTCATTTTTACTGAGGGCAGGGCATCGGCATCTTCGATGATCTTTAATACGTAGCGGCGACCGAGGTAGAACTGCATTTCACCGCTGACGTATTGCTTAGGCTGGACATACTCCAAGTGGCCTCTGAACTCTTTAAGCGCATCATAAACCCACTTGGCACGCTTCATCACGGCTTGATGAATATCTTCGCGCTCAGCGTCTTCAGGTGCGGTTACGACCACCTCACAATTGGGATGAACCTTAATTGTGATTTTACGCCTTACTTTTTGCTCCGAAGTGCCTTGAACGTTTGGTTTACGAACGACTTCATAGCTGACAGCTTCATCACCGTAGACGAAGCTGTATTCCTCTTTGTTGCGCTCGATTGAGTTGACCGATGTCATTAATGGTGACCCGCCAAACCTAATCGAGTGATTTGCACAATTTCGTCGACCAAGATCTGAGCCTTATCGACGCCAAGATCGGCAAACAGTAGCGGAAGAATCTCTAGGCTGATCTGGTTTTCGATTTCTACAGGGTTGATAGAGAACTCTGCGACGGCCTTGCGCACTTTCTCGTCAATCTCTAACGCGTAATTAAAGTATTGATCTTCAGTGAGCTGTGCTTCTGCTGTTTCATGTTTCAAAAACAGACCAAAGTAGGCTTGCACATGGCGTTTGATTTTTGGGTCTAGCTCTGCAAAGCGATCGGCTGGTAACCCCTCGACTTTGCGCTCTTTTACTTGCTGTTCAAAATCAGCAAATAGGAGATACTGCTTAACAGGCGCATCAAACATCTCTTTGGCTTGTTGAATCGCTTGTTTCAGCAGCTTCGAAAAGTATTCTTGGGCGTATGGGTCATCGGCAAGGTCTTGCTCAATCATCTTAGTGACACGACCTGTAATCGCGTCCTTTTTGTTACGCGCTTCATCATCACTCAGTTGCTCTGGCTTAACATCTTTACCTATACTGCCGACCAGATACGCACCTTTAGACTCTTGGATCTCAACGCCTCCAATGTGCTTGTCTAGCATGGTACGGATACTCTCAGCGTACTCGTCGTAATCAATGGTTTCTTCAGCATCTTCGCGTACCTGCTTGCGAAGTTCTGCCATGGATTTAAGCGTTTTTTTGTAGAGTTCGCGTTTATCGTCGAAGCTTTTATCTTCGAAGTAGGTGGCGGATTGCAGAGCAACTTTTAGGCAATTGGAGAAAGCCGTTAACGTCGCGTAGAAGTCTTCACGCTTCTTCAGATTGGTATCGGTGAGCTGTCCTTCAATAGTGTCAATCTTTGGTGCAAGAACCTGACGCAGAGCAGGGCCATCTTGTTTATTTGGCACTTCAGCGAAAATTGTCCATAGCTCACTATAAAGCCCTGGCAGCTTCTTATATTCAGTATCCATGCGGCTGTATAAGCCTTTAAGGTCATCGATATCAAAACCACCTTGGGTGCGCTCGGCCAAGTCTTGGTAGTCCGCAATGGTGGCATCTAGCTCTTTTAAGATGCCACGGTAATCGATGAGGTAACCAAACTCTTTTTTCTGATGTAGTCGGTTCACTCGAGCGATGGCTTGGATAAGGTTATGTTGTTTCAGCGGCTTATCGATGTACAGCACGGTGTTCTTTGGTTCATCAAAGCCTGTTAGAAGCTTGTCTACCACGATCATCAAATCTGGGCCATCGTCTTTGGCGAACTCTTCAATGATGCGTTTGGTGTAGGCTTTTTCATCTTCGTTGCCGACATTATCCTTCCACCAATTTTGCACCATGTCTTTGCTTTCACCATCGACCGTATCGTACCCTTCACGGGTGTCTGGCGGTGACATAGCAACAACCGAGGTCACCTTA
This sequence comes from Vibrio sp. Vb1554, assembly GCF_033344235.1. NCBI lineage: Bacteria > Pseudomonadati > Pseudomonadota > Gammaproteobacteria > Vibrionales > Vibrionaceae > Vibrio > Vibrio sp. Vb1554. The sequence goes on from NZ_JAWPOJ010000047.1 coordinate 14,447, forward strand.
CCAATTTGGTCAAGAAGCTTCTTGTATTGGATGGCAGAGGCTTTTGAGTCGCAAGCAAGCTGACCTTTTAAACCTTGGCGCTTAAAGTTTTGGAAGTGGTCAGAAATGTCATGAGCGATAAGCTCAATACGACCCTCGGTTTGATAGATTTGACCTTTCTGAGCAAACTTTTTCTTCAAATCGGTACGCTGTTTTTCGGTCAGCTTATCCGTGATGCGATCAAACCAAGCATCGAGCGCTTTGTCGTTGGTGCTTAACTCGGGTACACGTTCTTCATACAGCAAAGGAGTTACCGTTTTGTCTTCCACTGCTTGTTGCATGGTATACGAGTGGATGATCTTACCGAACTTGTTTTCTGTCTTATCGTCTTGCAGTAGCGGTGTTCCCGTAAAGCCAATGTAAGCAGCTTTTGGCAGGGCTTGTTGCATTCGAATGTTGTTTTCACCGTTTTGGCTGCGGTGCCCTTCATCAACCAGCACAATCATATCAGGGCTGTCGTTGTAACACTCTGGTAGTTCAATCGCGGTGCCAAACTTGTTGATGATGGAGAAGATGATGCGCTCGTTGCCTTTGCCGATTTGCTCCGCTAAGCGGCGGCCTGTTGTAGCCATGGCCGTTTTACGATCTTTTTCAGACAGTGCACCACCAGAGGCAAATGTTCGTGCTAGCTGATCTTCCAAATCAACACGGTCAGTAACGACAACAACACGGCACTTGGCGAGCTCTTTAATCCAAATCAGTGCCTTGGATAAGAACACCATGGTGAAAGACTTACCTGAGCCCGTGGTGTGCCAAATAACGCCGCCGTTACGTGCGCCTTTCTCATCGAAAGAAGTAACACGTTCAATCAGGGCTTTAATGCCAAATACTTGCTGATAACGCGCCACGATTTTGCCCGCTTTTTTATCAAACAAGGTGAAAAGTTGAGTCATTTCCAGAAGGCGGTCATGTCGAAGCAGCGATACCAACAAGCGGTCTTGGTCAGTCACCATTAAATCACCGCCCGCAATCAGCGATAGGTATTCATCACGTACTATGGCTGGGCGGTGCGCAAACAGTTTATCTAGCTGATCTGGCGTCAGCGGTGCGTTTTTAAGGCGTGCAAAGGTGGCATCGGTGATTTGTTCTTCTTTCCATTTCGCCCAAAATTTACTCGGTGTGCCGCAGGTGCCGTATAAGCCTTCATTTCCGTTCACCGACATGAGTAATTGGCTGTAGGCAAATAGGTGTGGGATCTCATCGACTTTTTGGTTGCGGATGTTTTGCGAGATACCTTCGGCAACCGTTGGCTTGCCCTCATGAGAGGAGTCGGGGCGCTTGGCTTCAATCACTACCCAAGGCAGGCCATTCACAAAGCAGACAATATCGGGAATACGCTTGCCCGTGCCGTGCGCATTTTCCACTTCAAGCTCTTCAGTAAAATGGAACTGGTTGTTTTCTGGGTTTTGCCAATCAATGATATCAATCGTTGGGTTGGCTTTTTTACCCTCGACAAACTCGGTTACGCTTATGCCGTAGGTGAGGGCGTTATACAGCTTTTCATTCGCCGCTTTTAGCCCTTCATTCATCGCAGGGTTGGCAAGCTCATGGACGATTTTATCCATCGCAGCGTCTGATAGCTGGCGATCTTTACCCATAAACGAGAAGGTTTTGTGTTTCAGTACATCACGCAGAACATCAGGCAAAATGACCGTGGAAAGATTGCCACGCTTCACCACACACTCGCTTGGTGGAATGAACTGATAGCCAAGATTGGTGAGCAAGGTTAACGCGGGAATTTTCGCGCTTTGTTCTTCTCGGAAGTTGGGTAAATTGCCTGACATTGTCGTCCCTTATTATTGAGTCGTTTTTGTTTTTATTGTTGCTTTTACTTTTAATGTAGTTTGCGTTTTTTGGCCTGATTGAAGTCGATGACGTTATCGGGAATGTCTTCGCTCTGCGTGTCAGGGGCAATCTCTTGGAAATACTCATGGATTGCTTGGTTGAGTTCCGCATTCATCTCGTCCAGATAGCTGTCATCTGGAATGCCACGCTTAATCATTTCGGCGTGCATCATCTGTCGGCGTAGAGATCCAAACGACTGGCGGATGAGCTTGTCCTCGTTGTCGCCCAATTCGCTGTAGGTCTGCATCCAATCAATGAACATCTCTTCGTCAGGGTGAAAGTAGTCTTTCTTTTGTTTGGTTGAGCGAATCAAACTGTTGATCCAGTCATCAAATTCAGCGCACTGTTCCTGCCCTTTGGGTAAGGAGCCGATTCGGTACACTCGGTCTTCAAATTGCCACGCAACATCATTAATGTGGCTTTGTACACTGCGGTCACCGCGTTGACAAAAGAATGGTCTAGGATGAAGTTTGATGAACTCATTGAACATTTCTTCGAAGCTCTCTTCATCGCACATTTCGAACTCTTCACCAAAGAATTGCATGTTGTTAAACAGCCGTTCCAGCAGTTGGTTAGTAAATTCGAGCCAATCCCCTTTTTGAATGCCAACAAACACCATGGCGTAGCGGGTTTCGACATGCATGGCAATTAGCACCTTTTTACGTTGAACGTTGACCGCATGCACCAACCAAGCACTGATGGGTACTGTAGGGGTATTCAAAACATTCATGGCTTCAGTTCCACTGACCGAATCCGTCGGCGGCGCTTCTAAGGGAGAGACTTTTTTGCCATTGCGCTTTACGGTGAAAAAGTCCGCAGCGGCTTTGGTGCAGTTAAACACTAACATTTGGTATTACCTAGCTTTGAAAGTCTAAATTAATGTGTGACGCATTGCGTCACACATTGGTATAGAATTAAGATATGCGTTAGGCCGCAACTTCTTCATCCACTTTTACACGGCGCTTACCCGTCAACAACTGCTGCATTAGTGCCTTTTTCTCTTGCTTAAAGTGAGCAAGTTTTGCCTCCAGAATGTCTACTTCGTTATCAGCACAGCTTAATACTGAAGCAATCTTTTTTTGTTCTTCTAAAGGCGGCAGTGGTATGAAACATTTAGCCATATGTGATGGCCCAAAGTTCAATTGCGCAGAGCCTGTAATCTGCCGTCTTATTTGGTTTTTGAATAAATCTGACATCATAAAGTACCGCATGTATGTCAGACAGGCAGTAGTCTCTGATTTCACTTTAAATCTCATCGTGCTGGTATTCATACAGAGAGGTAAATGTGTTTGATTTATAAATGCAATTTTCTCATCAAATCGTTCGACAGAAATCCCAGAGCACGCAATTACCAAGTCACCACTATCAGCTAGGAAGTGACTATACGACCCATATGCTTCTTCACTTGAAATGTAAGTCGATGTATTCGAAAGGTCTATTCGAGACTGTTGGATATTTGTACCATTAAATAGCTTCACACCGTTTTCTGTAAATTGATGTTTTCTTACACCTGGCCCTTCTTGATACCAGTAATGCTTAGAAATTAGCTCAACTTCCCAATCATCTGGAATATCACCAATTTTACTTAAAGCAAAACCCTCTCGAACAGAGCGTGAGGAAGTACTTTTCACCAAACGCTTCTTACCCGTCAAAAGCTGCTGCATCAGAGCTTTTTTCTGTTGCTTGCTGGTTTCAATCAGCTTTTCAGTGGTGGAAATCGCTTTGTCCCATGTTGAGAGGACTTTGGCGATTTTGTCTTCTTCTTCTCTTGACGATGCAACCATCAATGGAAGTTCAGCTAAAATCGCCGTATTCATATTTGGCATCGTTTGGCCGACTGCATTCTGCTCTAGCCATTTTTTCACAGCATTTTTCTGTAGAAAATAAGACAAAAATAACGGTGAATGAGCTTTATTTGGTGTCGCTTTTAAACAACCTGTGCCGCATAAACTTCTTGGATAGTCTGATTCAATTAATGCAAAACGAGCGACATCGCCACGGCGACTAAAGAGTAAATCACCAGATTGCAGCGTATGTTTTTTAAGATCATCAGCTCGGTGCTCTGGTATCTTTGCTGCTGATTCATTATTAGCTCGATAATTAATTAGGTCTTTAGGCATAAGTACAGGTACGCCCTCATCCGTGTACTCATGAGCATGCAATTGGCTTCCGAATGGGCCTGTTTGTAAGCTCCCAGAGCATACTTCGCCTAGTGAAGTTAATTTCCAACCATTAGGCACCATAACCCAACTCCTCTAGGTAGCCCGCCATTTCTGCTTCTAGATCAGCTAACTCAGTTTGTAGCGCTAAACGTTCAGTGCGTACCGCAACCAAGTCGATCTCTTCTTCTTCCTCAAAGGTATCGACATAGCGTGGAATGTTGAGGTTGTAATCGTTCTCGGCAATCTCTTCCAGCGTAGCTAGGTACGAGTATTTATCGGTAGTTTCACGCGCCTTATAGGTATCAACAATCTTTTGGATGTTATCTGGGGTTAGCTGGTTCTGGTTCTTACCAGATTTGAACTCACGAGATGCGTCAATAAACAGTACCTTGTTATCATCTTTCTGCTTTTTGAAGATAAGGATCGCAGCAGGGATACCTGTGCCAAAGAACAGCTTTTCTGGTAGACCAATCACCGCATCTAGCAGGTTTTCATCGATAAGCTGTTTACGGATTTTACCCTCTGATGAAGCGCGGAATAGTACGCCATGAGGCACAACCACACCCATACGGCCAGTTTGTGGTTTAAGTGTTTCAATCATGTGCGAGATAAACGCATAGTCGCCTTTGGTCTTTGGCGGGATGCCACGACGGAAGCGACCAAAGTGGTCATTTCCCGCATCTTCAAAGCCCCACTTATCAAGGCTGAACGGAGGATTCGCTGTAACCACATCAAAGTGGAGCAGGCCACCGTCTTTGTCTTGTAGTTTAGGGTTGCGGATCGTATCGCCCCATTCAATGCGGTGGTTATCTTCGCCATGCAGGAACATGTTCATCTTTGCCAGTGACCAGGTTGAACCAATCGCTTCTTGGCCGAACAGTGCATATTGCTTTGAGCCTGCAAAGTTCTTTTGTACTTGTTTACCACACTTCATCAATAGTGAGCCTGAGCCAGCACATGGGTCACAGATACTATCGCCTGGCTTTGGCTCTAGGATAATGGAAAGGAGATCAGAGACCTCTGGCGGAGTATAGAATTCACCCGCCGATTTACCGCTGCCAGCAGCGAAGTGTTTGATGAGGTACTCGTAGGCGTTACCAATCACGTCTAGCGAACCGACGCGGCTTGGACGCAGGTTTAGCGTCTCTTTGCCAAAGTCTTCTAATAGGTGACGCAGAATGTCGTTCTTTTGTTTTTCATCACCGAGTTTATCGGTGTTAAAGCTGATGTCTTGGAAGACGTTCTTTAGCTTAGTGCCGTTAGCTTCTTCAATCGCGTGTAATGCCGTGTCTATGCGCGTGCCGTTACCAGCCTCAAAACGCGCTTCATACAAGTCCCAGAAGGTCGCACCTGCTGGAATTTTGAAAGACTGTTTTGACATCATGGCGGCGATCATCTGCTCATTGCCATCAAACTGCTTGGAAAGCTCATCAAACTTATCTTGGTGTACATCAGAAATGTACTTTAAGAACAGCATAGTAAGGATGAAATCTTTGTAGATAGAGGGATCAACCGTACCACGGAAGGTGTCACAGGCAGCCCATACGGCTTTGTTGATTTCATCTTGATTGATTGGTGTATTGACCATGGTTTCCCAGCCTTAATTACTTCGATTTTAATTGGTTAGAATTCTGGATTAAGTCAGTAGCAATAGCATTAAGCTGCTGCTGACGGTTGTTGATAAGCTTATGAAGCAGTGCATTTTCCTTGATGCTGGCTTCATAGAGTTTGGCAATCGTGTTTTGTGTCTCGATATTTGGCAGTGCAATAGGTGTAGAGGCTAACACAGGTTTGCGAATGCTGATCTGTAAACTCCCTTCCGAGCCGCGTTTTAGGTAACTCTGCGCAGGAGGTTGGTTGAGTTGCCATGTTAAAAACTGTGTATTGACCGCCCCCTTGAGTTCTGGCTTTAAACGCAACAGAAACAGGCTAGGCGAACAGACGGTACTCTCCAATTCAGATCCCACATAGCATGCCAGTTGCCTTGCGCCTTTGGCACTGAATAGCACATCGCCTTGTCGTAGCCAGTCAGGTCGTTTTTTTCCTGTCAGATCGGTAACGATAAGGTTATCGGTTATCAGCTCTCCAAGATCTGAAATGTCCTTGGCTTGTATCGCTCGCACACCACCCGAGGGGATATCTCGGATAGCCCCCCTAAAAGGATATCCTGCCTGAATCGTGACAAGCTCGGATAAAGCGACAGATTCTGAGGTACGTTTTCCCTCGATCATGACAATACATTCTTTCGATATTGAGTAATCAGTTCATTTTGACAGGTTAAACAAATCTTTCAATGAGATTATTACAGTATTCACATGATGCAAAAATAAGTTTGACATTGCTCATATATGCAACTAAATTATTTATTGCAGTATATAAATGGTGCAATTGATTGCTAGTGTTCCTATATAGTACTCCCGTTGTTTTTGAAAGCTAATCTGAGATGAGGATGTGCAATGTCGAATGTATTGAAAGCGGAAGCATCGGGGTGTGCTGAGCAGTCCCTTTCTCAGTTATTAGCACATGTGAACACGGTAATTAAACGTGGTGTCCCTGGTCGGCATTGGGTGACGGCAGAAGTAACCAGTATCAATAGAAATCGCTCTGGCAATGTGTACTTGCAGTTATCAGATAGCAGTGAGGATGGGTCGGAGTCACAAGCGCGTGCGGTTATTTGGTCAAATAGAACCTCTATTATTGATGCGTTTGAAAAGAGTACTCAAATGACCTTTACAGAAGGTTTGAGCATGCTTTGTTTAGTCGAAGTTCAGTTTCATACCAAGTATGGTCTCAACTTGACCATCGTCGATATCAATCCAAGCTACACGATTGGGGCATTTGAGCTAAAGTTACAGTCGATCCGCAACTGGCTAGCCGATAAAAGAGAAGCAGAGTTAAATCTACGCTTGATAACGCCTACGGAGTTTACAAGGGTTGCCGTCATTGCTCCGCAAAATGCCGCTGGGTTAAGTGACTTTCGCAGTGTGGCGCACTTGCTTGAACAGCACGACCTATGTCAGTTCGACTATTTCTACGCATCCTTTCAAGGAGAGGCGAGGGTAAGAACCATTGAGATGGCCTTTACTGAACTGGTTCAAAATGAACATGTGTATGATGCAGTGTGTGTTATTCGAGGCGGTGGTGATAAGGCTGGGCTTAACGAACTCAGCGAACCGAAACTGGCACGATTGGTTTGCCGTTGCCCATACCCTGTTTTCACAGGGATTGGGCACAGCACGGATTCTGTGATCCTCGATGAATTCGCTAATAAAGCCTTTGCGACGCCTACCAAGGTCATTGATCACATCAAACATAGCATAATCCAAAACGCGCAGTCTGTTAGTGCGAGTTATTCAACGCTTCAAAACATAGCGAAGTCGATATGTGAACAACAGCGTCAATCAATTACACACCAGAAAGAACGCATTGGTGCAGGACAGAGTGCCACATTAAGTTATTGGCGTAGTCAGGTTGAAGAGTTTGGTCAGCGGCTGTTTGAGCGAGCGCACAACCGAGTGAGAGAAAATGGAGACTCGGTAAATCGACAGTTCCAACATCTGAGTGCCAACGCAAACCAGAAACTAAATTCTTCACGTATGCGGCTTAATCGCCTCCAAGAGCAAGTGTATCACCAATCAAAAGGCGCGTTGAGTCGTGCCAAATCTGCCGCCCTTTCGGAGCAGCAGATTATGAAACAATCGAGTGTCGCTGTAATGATGCTGGCGAAGCAAAATGTTTTATCGGACTACAGGGACTTAAAGCAGTTAGCAGAACATCGGGTTCACAACCATAAACGAGACACTCGTCAACTTTGGCTCAACCTGAGCCAGTCTTCCAAAACCGCGATACATATTGCCAGTAATCAGACGGTTGCAGCCTCAAACTCATTGGTGATGTATGCGCGTATGCATGTACAGGGCCAGAAAAATCAGATCCAACAAGACAAGAATGTCCTCTTTGTAAACGCCAATAGGGCTTTGTCTATTCACCAAGATTTAGTCCGAAATGACAAGCGATTAATTGAGGCCTATGACCCTCAAAGAGCTTTAGAACGAGGCTACGCACTGATGTGTGATGATGAAGGCCACGTAATTAAAAGCACTCAACAACTTTTAAATAATCAACAGTATACAGTCCAATTGCATGATGGCAGTGCGACGGTAACCAAACACTCTTTCCAGAAGGATGCGAAGAATGAACCAACAAACTAGCAGTTACATGGATAATTACTCACAGCTTAAATCAGCAGCAGAGGAGCTTTCTCAGCAAAACGTTCCAGATGTTGATCGCATCATCCCACTTGTAAAACAGGGAACAGAAGCCTACCAGCACTGCATGAGCCGTATTCAGCAAGTAGAAAAAATGCTGCAAGAGATAGAGCAGCAGGCGAGCTCTAGCCAGTAAAATGTAAACATACAGAGGTAAAGGCTACTAATGTCTTTACCTCTAATCAAAAATGTGAGTGCCATTGGGCTCTGATTGACGCAATCCTCGAATTATTTTTAAAGGCCTCCAGTATCTAATCCGCCAAGCACAGTCTTACAAGACCATTCTGAATTTCAATTCAACTGTAGACTGAGAAGCTGTGACTACACAATAAAAATTGATCTACATCAAGTAAATGTAATTTAATTTTATCGCATCCATTCGAACCAACTTTCACAAACATTGACTCAACTTGGTCGTAACTATCTGAATAATAGTGATTTTTGCTGATTTTTTACTATTATAAATAATAATCTGTAATTCAATTATTATTTATAATATTTTCAATAAAATCAATGGCTTGAAGTATTTGTTTCTTTAAGGTTACTATTTGTGTCGAAGGCAAAAACAATAATAAGAATACAACTATCACAACAATATAAAGGCTTTTTGCAATGACAAAATCAAACACAGAGATCCGTAACTTGAAGGAAGAGCTCGAGAAAGCGCAATCAAGATCGCGAGCCAGAAATCTAACGCTGGATAATTTTTACGAGAAGGTAAGTACGCTACAACAGAATTTGGATGACGTACTGTACAAGCATGATCAGCGAGGCATCGAGGCTAGTATTACAGTCTATACCAAGGTCGCTAGTGCCTATAATGGTGTGCCACAGGCCACATTCGTCGATTTAGTTCGGAACACTAAAGGCTGGAAATTGGTGGGCGTTCGTCGTGATACGGGGATTCCAGCAGATATCCAGATCCACAATCTAGA
>NZ_JAWPOJ010000477.1:0-1028 GCF_033344235.1 Vibrio sp. Vb1554
GCGCGCGCCACGCGGTTTTTCTGGGTGTTGGTTCTTAATCCAGAATAGGCTCTTGCGCATCAATAATGGCGCTTTGGTCAGTTGATGGTCGGGCAACAACTCATCCAAGCCGTATTCCAGCTGCACTTTGATGATGTGGTATAAGCGCTTTAGTTCTGCTGGCGTCATGGTTTCTCCAGCGCTGGCTTATCCGAACCAACTTTGCTCAATAGAGCATTAAGACGTGCTTCAACGCGAGAAGCCTGGCTACGTACCTCATCCACTTGATCGCAAAAATACGCGACTTCCAATGGTGCGGGTGCCAATTTCCACTCTTCTGTGACCACTTGAGCAAGGTGACGCTGATGTTTTTCCGCTTGAGAAACGAAGAAACCACCCACGTTTTTGGTGCCTTGTACCAAAGTGTGTGCAACTACATCGCCTGTTACGCGAGATAACCACTCTTCAATGTCCGGTTTGCAATCGGTCATCAACTGAGAAAATTTCTGCGCCAGTTGAATATCACCTTCAAGTTCAAGCTTGTCTTGCTTAATCAAGCGAGTGATGTTGGCTTGGTCACGCAGCTCAGGCAGCACACTCAAGTTCAACGAGAGATAGCAGTCAGGCTGACCTTCGTAGTTACCCAGCACATCAATCTGCTGACTGAAAACAAACGTCAGCGTCTTGTCGATTTCTTTGAGGTGAACTTGGATAACTTGGCCCTTGAGACGCGCTAAACGACGACCCAATGCAGGATCGTCTTTAATCAGTGTGTTCAGCGAAGTTTCAATGACAGCAGTGATAAGAGGTTCAAATGGCATGCCGTTAACCCTTAGAATTTGTAACCGCGGTGCAACGCCACAATACCACCCGTTAGGTTGTAGTATTTGGTGTTTTCGAAGCCAGCGTCTTGCATCATGCCCTCCAGAGTTTCTTGGTCTGGGTGCATGCGAATAGATTCAGCAAGGTAGCGGTAGCTTTCTGCGTCATTCGCGACCAATTCGCCCATTTTTGGCAATAGGTGGAATGAGTACGCGTCGTACACTTTT
>NZ_JAWPOJ010000478.1:0-1028 GCF_033344235.1 Vibrio sp. Vb1554
ATCGACTCTTTTAATCTGTCGTCCCAAGAGGTAGAAACTTCCATTAGATTCTGCTCGATTTTTTTCACGTCTACATCAATGTTGTTATTGTCTACACGAACAATGTAATGCGTTCTTGCCAATGGGCTTTCAGAGAAGAACGTCGTAAATTCAACTTCTTGTTCACAGCCAAAATACTGCTTAAGAATGCGTTGAGTTTGGCGGCGGAGTTCCGTGTTGTAACGGTCTTTCGTTACGTACACCATGCAGCTGAAGAAACGACCGAACGGGTCTTTGCGTACGAACAAACGCAGCAAGTCGCGGTCTTGCATTTGTACTACGCCCATGCCGACTTCAAGCAAATCTTCTTCGTTCGCTTGTAGCAGTTCATCACGTGGGTAGTTTTCAAGAATATTATGCAGCGCTTTGTAGGAGTATGAACCGCGGCGGTAACCACTTGCTTCTAAGATACGATCTACTTTTTCTCGAATTAGAGGAATGCTGTGAACAGCTTGGTTGTATACCGCGGATGTGTACAAACCAGTGAAGCGGTGCTCGCCAATTACTTTGCCATTTTCATCAAACTTTTTGATGCCGATGTAGTCGGTGTAAGCAGGACGGTGGATACGAGACGCTTGATTGCCTTTCGTAATGATCAAAGCGTAAGGTTTTTTCGCTTCTAGTCTTGCTGAATCAGACAATTCAGACAATTTAACGCTGCGAATGCGCTTTTCATCAGCAAACAGACCTAGGCCTTTTTCTTTTGCTGGTCGTAGTTCCGTATCACCGTTTATTTCCGCTAAGTCATAATCTTTGTAACCCATAAAGGTAAAGTTATGATCACCAAGCCAACGTAAAAATGCGATGGTTTCATCCAAACGATCGGTTTTCATCGAAACACGATCTTTGTTTTTTTCAAGATCATCTGTAACGATCTTGAGTTTGTCGACCATTGGCTGCCAGTCATTAACGACTAGGCGTGTATCAGACAGGATGTTCAGTAACTCTTCTTTAAGAGCTTGCATCTCTTCTTTACTTGTTAGGCGGTC
>NZ_JAWPOJ010000479.1:0-1028 GCF_033344235.1 Vibrio sp. Vb1554
ACATGATGATAGAAGGGTGGTTTTTCTGTGCGTGCACATGGCGCACTGCGCGATCAACAAACACCGCTTCCCATGCTGGATCATTGGTGATACGGCTCAGGTCGCCAACGTTGGCAAAGCCGTGGGTTTCCACATCGGTTTCTGCCATCACAAACAGGCCGTAAATATCACACAGCTCGTAGAAGCGTGGGTCGTTCGGGTAGTGTGCGGTGCGAACCGAGTTGATGTTGTGTTGCTTCATCAAAATCAGATCTTTTTCCACGCGGTCCATGCCCACTGCGCGACCTTTTAGGTGGTCGTTGTCATGACGGTTTACACCATGCAGCATCACGTATTGATTGTTGATGTAAAACAGGCCATCGCGCACTTTGATGTCACGGAAACCCACGCGTTGTGGGATCACTTCCACTACGTTGCCTTGGTGATCTTTTAAGGTGATGAACAAGTGGTAAAGGTAAGGGTTTTCGGCCGTCCAATGCGTTGGGCTCACCATATCAATCGCAAAGCTTGTTGAGTGGTGGTTTTGGATAGTCAGTGAATCGCATTGACCACTGGCTACGACAGTGCCTTTGTCATGCAGCGCGTAATCCAGCGTATAGCCAGACGCGATAGCGGTGGAAAGGTTTTCCAATTCGATTTGAGCACTGAGCGTCGCACTTTGGTAATCGTCGGCGAAATCGGTGCGAATTGTTAGGTCTTGGACGTGAACCTGCTCTTTGCCCACAAGGTAAACATCGCGGAAGATCCCCGCCGTCCACCACATGTCTTGGTCTTCAATGTAAGTGGAATCGGCCCACTGCATCACGCGTACAGAGAGCAAGTTTTCGCCTTGGTGTGCGTAGGCAGAAATGTCGAACTCCGCAGTAAGACGGCTGCCTTTGCTAAAGCCGACGTACTCGCCGTTTACGTACACTTCAAAGTAGGTTTCCACGCCGTCGAACTTGATGATGGTTTGTTGGTTATCCCACTGTGGACCAAGTGTAAATGTGCGTTGATAAGCGCCCGTTGGGTTGTCGGTTGGTACAAAC
>NZ_JAWPOJ010000480.1:0-1025 GCF_033344235.1 Vibrio sp. Vb1554
CTTTGGTCTTGCGCGATTCGTGCTTGGTTCGCGTAAAGAGCTTTTAGCCTTGGCGCGCCTTTTGTTTCATAAAACTGCGACCCTTTTTGACCAAACGTATTTAAGTCTGTACACGCAAAATCCCCCAGCTTTTGAAGGTTGTCTTTGTGCTCGTTGATCAGCGCCACGCTGGATGAGGCTTTGCTGGTTTTGGAAGACGAGGTGTCGGTTTGTGCGGCAGGCCAATGCGAACTTGGGCCAGACGACAATCTTTCAAGATTTTTCAAATTGCCGAGCGTCAGTTTATTTTCGCCATTGAGCACGTTTTGTAGCATTTGCTTCGCCACATCTTTTGGAATGCCCTGCTTGGTGAGCAGATTCACCACGATGTCTTTCGCTTTGTTCTGATGGCTAATACGAGCGCTCACGCTTTTGTTTTTTGGCGCACCTTCTTTGACGAAAATGTCTTTGCCGTTGTGTGCTCGAATCTCTTTATCGTCCGCTTGATTCTGTGTCGCCAAATGTGACGTCAGCTGGCTCAACGACTGCATGTGTGACGTATTGATATTAACCATGTAAAAAACCTTAAACTTGAATAAACGGGTGTGAGCCAGTTTGTTGGCTAAAATCGACAACCGTGTTGTTTTGGAACAGTTGCACCCAAGTGTCACTCAACTCATTCAACTGACTGATCACGTTGGCTAATTGGCTGATCTCGGTGTCTGCCGTGATGGCGATTTGAAGCAGAATGTCTTTGGTAGTTGGGTTGATGCAAAACTGCACTCCGCCCGTTTCGCGATACAAAAAGTTGTATTCCAGCAGCACTTGGAGCTTGTCGGCGGTGAGAATATCTTTCTCTACCACTAGACTTTTTGAGACAAGCACCTCGTTCTTCTCTTGCACAAATTGCACATCGATAGCGTTATCTTCGCTGAAACAGAGCGACCACATTTGATGCTCAAACTCTGTAACACGCTCAAGGTTGAGTGAATCCCCTAGCTCTGCGAGAAGAATATTGATCTTTCCGGTATCCATGTTGTGTCCTG
>NZ_JAWPOJ010000481.1:0-1025 GCF_033344235.1 Vibrio sp. Vb1554
AGGGACAAACTCTTCCATTGAACGACAATGGCCGCAAGTTAGGGCAAAAGCTTCGGTTAGTGGCGCCAGATTGTATTCTTGAAGAGAAACAGGCAACACTTCGTATTGCTTACCTTGTTGTGGCTGACTATTGCCGCTGTCACATGCTGACAGAGCCGCAATAGCGGCAAATAAAGCGACGCCTTTTGAGATAGTTTTAAACATAACAACGCTCTGAATGAGAAATTTACGGTAGTTTATCGGTTAACGATAGTGACTAAAACCATTAAATAACAATAAAGTGAGACGATTAGTAACAGATTGGTGTGGATATAACCGAATAGTGACATGGTGTTAGCAAATTGGACGTTTACTGTTTTGCAGCATAGGCGACAAGCCCGAACTGAGAATGGCACGAACGGTGCATATAAAACAATCAAATAGCGAAAAACACTAAAGAATATGTGTTTTTCGTCGACATAGTGAACAAGAATTCTTTCTACGTTGGTGACGGTATGAAGCATTGGTTTTTCATTGTCTGTGGCATTCTTAGTGGGTGTAGCAGCCTTAATCCAGACATGGTTCCGGGTGGGAATATGTTGGATACAGCCCCAAAAACAAACACCGAGCTGAGACACCCTGAGTGGGGGTATGCGAGTGCATCTCACGTTTCGACGGCTCCACGTGTTAATCAGACGGCGAGGGCGGCCGAAAAAAAGTCTAACAACGTGACCTCACTAGAAATGTTCTTGGATAGACACAATATCCCGCATGAGACGATCGGTGGTGGTCACCTTATGATTCGCTTAAAAGAGCAAGTTCACTTTCAGACAGGGTCGGCGCAATTGTCGTCAAACTCACAAGATTGGTTACGAAAGCTGGGGCACTATTTAGCAGGCAGAACCGATGTGGATGTGGTGATTGATGGCCATGCCGATAGCACTGGTGCGGCGAGTTTCAATGATACGCTCTCCGAAAAACGAGCTCGCGAAGTAGAAAAACAAATGCTAGCGAGTAGCATTCCGCGTCAGCGCGTTTTCTCTCGC
>NZ_JAWPOJ010000482.1:0-1025 GCF_033344235.1 Vibrio sp. Vb1554
CCGTCTGAGTTCATCGGTTCAACTTTCCCACCAAACCAGCTTTTCGGGAACGAGTGTTCACGGTTGTAGCAATCCCCTTCTTGACTGTATTGACCGCATTGGTCGGTTACTTTCGTGAAACTCACTGCGTCGTTGCCCGCAGGCTTCTCTGAATACATATCAAGAATGGAGCCGTCTTTCTCGTAGTAGTTATCCAAATCTGCGTCTTTTACCAAAGTCCAAATCGCTGAATAGCCACGGCTGGAGTGATTATTGATGATGTTAAACAACGCCGTTTTGAGTGCGTAGCCTGTCTTGCCAGACGCGGCTTGATAATACCCATCAACCACTGCTGGAGTCGTAGTGGTGTCACCTAACGTAAAATCAGTGGTTTCGCTTTTGGCGAACTCAGCGCCAGAAGCAAGGGTCTTGGCTCCTTCCATCAACGTGTACGAACCCGCGCCGCTTCCACAACAAATACCGTCACCATACGCATCTTGAATGGTGAAATGGTAGTCCCCGTCGGCTAAACACATGCTTTTTTCAACGGTGGTTGCCGACTCATAACCCTGACCAGAGAACAGTACTTCGGCTTGGCTGTTTTTCAGCGTCCAACTCGTTTCAGAGCCGTAGTTGTCGGTCGTGAGAGTCAAGACCACTTGGTGATCACTACAGCTCTCTACGGGAGGCTGCGTGCTTGTCTCGGTCGGTTGGAAGTTATCGACATAAACCACTTCTGAGCCGTCAAAGCCCGCTTCATCATAAAAACGTAATCCCACATCGATGGTTTTCGTGGTCGTCGCGGTGTAATTGAGTGTGAGTTCTTGCCACTGATTCGTTTGCTGCGGATTGGAGTAGCCGTGATAACCGTCTGCCACCAATCGAGCTTTTACATGCCCTTCAGTGTGATACACCGAGACTGAGAACGGATAGGTTTTCCCTTGCTCCACATTAATGGTTTGCAAAAAGTCGGTGTTGCTCTGGGTACCCGTGTTCACGACGACTTGAGCAGCCAAGCCGCCCGATTTGATTTGTTCGCTGCTTGG
>NZ_JAWPOJ010000483.1:0-1021 GCF_033344235.1 Vibrio sp. Vb1554
ATTGTACCGAAAACTAAAAAGTGAGTGTCCACTTCGCACTTGCCCATCTATCTTGTTCTTCCAGCAAATCGGCATGCAGCAACTTATTATTATCTAACCATACTTCATCGGTACAAGTGATCATCCATTCATCGCCTTTGATCGATAAAGTGATGTCAGGTAGTGGGTCGTCGTTGCGTTGCCCATTAAGGACTATGGACAGACGAAGAATCTTAATCAGGCTTAACACATCACTTTGTTTGTAGAGGTTGAACTCTGGCAACTCATTGAGCCTTAGCGCTTTGCGTTGAAAGCGTGCAAGCGTCGCCAAGACGAGTTGTTGCTCACGGTTAAAACCTTGCAGGGTTGAATGCAGAAGAATATAAAACGAGTGGCGATGGAAGCTGCGTAGGTTGATGCTTAGCCCAACTTCATGCAACAGAGCGGCCCATTCTAATAAATCAAACAGTTCGCTTTTCTTTTTAATCCCAAGCTCAGAATGTACTTGTTCAAGCATCTCGCGTGCGTGACCTTTTACGCGTGCAGCGTGCTCGAGATCCACGCGATGTTTTTGTGCTAGGTTTTCCGTGGTACGCATGCGAATGTCAGAGCGAGCAAACCGCTCTTCCATTTCATATAACAAGCCTTCTCTCAATGCTCCATCAGAGAAAAACATCTGGTCGATTTTTAGTGCCTGAAAAATCGCAGCTAAAATCGCCACACCAGCGGCAAATACCGGTTTACGTTCATCGGTCAGGCCAGCCAACTGAATATCATCAATTGACGCGAACTCGTTTAAAGTATCAATGAGCTTACTCAGACGCTTTGCTGTGATTAAACCGTCTTCAAAGCCCAGCCCAATCAATACCTCTTGAATCGCTTTGATGGTGCCTGATGAGCCGAGTGCAATATCCCAACCTTTCTTGCGGTATTTGGTCGCGATGGACTCTAGCTTTTGTTCGGCAGCGAGCATGGCTTTGCTGAAGTTTTTGCTCGATAACTTGCCATTTTTGAAGTACTGCTGTGTAAAGCTGACGCAGCC
>NZ_JAWPOJ010000484.1:0-1021 GCF_033344235.1 Vibrio sp. Vb1554
AATCAAAATCAGAAGGTCGTTTTGAGGGCGGCTTTAACAGCCTGATTCAACTTACTTAGCACCAATTCAAACACCCAACGAATAAAGGAATAAGTAAATTTGATCGCGATATTTGCACCTTTCCCCGCAAATACCAACATGTGGCCAAGTAAACCTTTTACGCGTTCAGAAAATTCGCTAGAGAGTTCTGAAATCTTAACCATTGATCGAGCAATGGCATCATAAATGGTAGCAATCGCAGAGCTTACATTTTGCAGGGCAAAGACTGACGCCGCAGCCCCACCATCAACTAACAACGTAAGGAGCGCTGCCGAGATCTTATCTGCCCAATCAGCAGAAGGTGTGGCTTGAAGTCGATTCTCATAGTTTAAAACTACGCGTTTAAAAGTGGAGCTTGCCTTTTGAAAGCCAAGGCTATCCCAGGTTGCAGTCTGTGTATAAGAACTGTACTCCGCCATAAAATGTGCGCTAGGAAAAAGACCTTGAGCACGATTCAATATGTACTCCGAACCATCATAAGGCACATGATAAAAAGGCCATACTGGCGCTTTTGTTACGGGGTCCGCACCATTGACACAACGGAAGTGCGTCGATATTCGAGATGATGAGTTGATCGAAAAAGATTTCATTCCGACTCTTGGTGAGCCAAAAGTATATAAGTTAACTCTGCCTTTAAACTCTGGAGAAGCAGAAATCCAATTCGCAACCAGAGTCGCTAATGCACCACCTAAACTGTGTCCAACACAATGTATAGTACCGTTAGCGGTTACCGGATTATCACGAAGAAAACGAGTTAGACCTTTTCTCATAGAATAGAACGTAGTTTGGAATCCCGAATGGACGGTCTCTCCGGTATCTGTTCCTTTCCCGCTACACGTTAAGTCGGTAATCCCATCAGCTAATCCTGCTGTACCTCTAAAAGCTAAGACAAGGTCATTTTTATAACGCTGACTTTTTCCCTTTCCTAGCAGAGCAAACCCGGTTTCAGGGCGAAAGAAAAAACCACCACTTGTGCCTGTAA
>NZ_JAWPOJ010000485.1:0-1021 GCF_033344235.1 Vibrio sp. Vb1554
CCGAGAGAATGTTGTTTTGCAGATCACTAAGCATCAGCTTGACATCATCCGACTGATCCCAAGTGTATTTAACCTGCAAATTACTTGGCCACTCTACTCGCAATTGCCCTTGAGCAATCACCTCTTTAACTAACGCGACGGTTTCAATAATGTTCTCGCCAGCACGCTTTTTCACGTCAAGCACAATGGCAGGCTCACCATCCAAGCGGGCAAAGCTTTCCGGATCACGAAACGCTCGGCGAACTGTGGCCACATCACCAAAGGTGATCACTTCTTTGCCATTCACTTTGATAGGCAATTCGAGAACATCTTTCAGAGAATCAAACACCGACGGAACTTTGACCGAAAAGCGCCCATATCCAGTATCGACAAAACCAGCCGCAACCACTCGGTTGTTTAGTGCGATCAAATTATAGATATCGGCCTGATCCAATCCATAGCTTTCCATTAGAAGGGGATCAACCACGATCTCGACAATATCTTCACGATCACCAGCAATATCGACTTCCAAGATCTGACGGAAGCTTTCTAGTCTGTCACGCAACGTTCGAGCGATTTGAACAATGGTTCTCTCTGGCACCGTGCCATAAAGCACAACGGTTAAAACAGGCTCCTCTGAAGCAAAAGTAACTTCATTGACCGTCGGTTCATCACTGTCTGCTGGTAGCTTAGGTTTCGCCAGATCGACCGCGTCGCGAACATCCGCCATCGCTTTATCGAGATCCACGCCAACGCTAAACTCCAAAGTGACTGAGGCGTGGCCTTCGGAGGCAACCGATGTCATCTCTTTCACCCCTTCAATTGAGCGCAGTTCTTGTTCGATAGGACGAACCAGTAAACGCTCAGCATCAGTTGGAGAAATACCTTGATGCCCCACAGAGACGTAAATGATAGGAATAGTGATATCGGGACTAGATTCTTTTGGGATGGTGACGTAAGTAATGACCCCTGCGATGAGGATCATCACCAACAAGGTCAACATCGTTCTTGATCGGGATAACGCAGCGTCAATTATACTAAA
>NZ_JAWPOJ010000486.1:0-1017 GCF_033344235.1 Vibrio sp. Vb1554
AAGCCGAAGAGTGTGCGTACCGAGGCCTACAAATTCTCGAAAACCATTCACCAAGCAAGCACTTACATAGCTACTCAATGTTGGCACGCATTGCGATTGGCCGTGGCGAGCTAGACAAAGCCGGTAAATTCATTGAGCACATTCAACATTTAATGAAGCAGTCTACGTACCACGTAGATTGGACCGCCAACGCCTCTTTATCGTTGATCTTATTCTGGCAAGCGCGTGGCAATACAGAAGCCATGCAAGAATGGTTGAACACGGCGGTTCGTCCAGAATCGGCATGTAACCACTTCTTACAACTGCAATGGCGCAATATAGTGCGTGCACACATCAATTTGGGTCAGTATGAGGAAGCACGCCAAGCGCTAAACTTCCTGCAAAGTGAAGCGCGCCGTACCAACCTCATTACCGATACCAATCGCAACCTCGTTGTCGAAGCAGTCTTGGCCGCACGCCAAAAAGACGAAGATCAAGCCAAAGCACTGTTAAAAGAGGCGCTAGTGATGACGAACCAAACCGGTATGGTCGGAAACTTCCTGATTGATGGCGCTACGATTGGTGGCCTGCTAGAGAAACTCAGCCTGCGTCATGAGCTGGGCGATCTAGAACGTCACCGCGCTCAACAACTAATGAAAGACATTTCATCGAATCAGCGCAGCCGCTCGATCCACTTTGATGAAGACTTTATTGAAAAGTTGGTAAATCACCCGAATGTGCCGGAGCTTGTACGCACGAGCCCGTTAACACAGCGCGAATGGCAGGTTCTAGGTTTGATTTATTCTGGCTTTAGTAACGAGCAAATCGCACAAGAATTGGATGTGGCAGGTACGACAATCAAAACCCACATTCGCAACTTGTATCAAAAGCTCAACATCGCTAATCGTAAAGAAGCCATTGTAACTGCGGAGAATTTACTGCAATTGATGGGTTACTAAATCAAATAACCTTAGTAAAGAAATGGAATTTTAATTGAAAACAAAAATGGGTTGGCGTTATGCGTCAGCCCTTTTTTAT
>NZ_JAWPOJ010000048.1:0-22354 GCF_033344235.1 Vibrio sp. Vb1554
CCCAAACGTTTTTGATCTATAAACTGCATATGTTTCTTCAGATCTGGTAAGTCAAGATACCTCGGTGAACGCTTACCATTCGATAAACGTGTAACGTTCATCTTGGGCCTAGCACCACCCGATCCTCCAGTATTCATCAAGTGCTCGAGCAAAGCAGACTCGGTGCCTTCAAACTCTTCAATCGCAGCTCGGCCAAGGGTAATGATATCAATTGACTCCTTAGGCTCATCAAGTAAATCTAATTCAGGCTCATAACTCAACGCCCCCATACATCTGTCACCTAGGTAAGCCAAACGCTCTAGGGCGGTAACTTCCTTTGGGTTATGATCGTTCTGTCTAAATACACGATCCATGAGATAAAGACCCCAACCATCAGGGAGACTATCTCCAAAAACCCCATGAATGCCGTAATGCGGTTCTCTAGGCGCAACTTGCAGGCTTGTATCAGCCTTTAAATTGAACGGAGCCAGAGAGGTTGAGTGAGCGCCTAAATAAGCCTCATCAAATTGAAAGAAGCTTTGCTTACTATTTTCAACGAGCTTGCCGACAAGTACCTTTTCACCTGTGCTAAGCGTTCGTTTTACGGTTAGGGCTGATTTAAGCACGTCGAAGCACATCCTCTATTGATTTAAATTCAGGCTCAGACGACTTTGTCAGCTCTTTCACTTTTTTCAAGTCACCGACTGTCTCATACAGCATGAGGAACTGACGCAATGAGATGTTGCCAGATGACTCAAACTTTCGGATCGTTGCGTAAGGCACGCCAGAGAGATCGGCCATCTTCTGAACACTGAGTTTATCTTTTTTCCGAGCGGACTTGATAAACTCTTTGAGATCCATTTGCAAATCATAAGCGGTATAAAGAGATAACATACATGCCTCGTAAGTTGCTACCATGATATCGATTATAGCACCAATTATGGTTTTATTGCTATTATTGTAGCAAATATAAGGTAATAATAATCATTGCTTCATTAAAACGAATGACGTAAAAAACCATCACCGTGACGGTGATGTTATTATTACTATAATGACAAATTAACGAGTTTTATGGTATAATTTGCTATCATAATAGCAGATTAAAAAAGCAAGGCTGACATCCTTCATGTATACGCGCTAGGAATGTAACCTTAAGTTAAGTTGAAATGCCGCCTTATAAATTAATCTTTTAACTCACTGTTTTTAATAATAAAATCTACATCTCCCTACGTTTTTTGTAATGAGTTAGGCTTAAGGCATTGATTTTATTGGCAGTAAAAAAGGGGAACCGGCTGAATCAGATCCCCCGTAACTTATCAGCCTACTAAGAGCAGAGTTACACTTTTGGGGATTCATAACATCACAATGTCGGTGAAATCGTCAATCGTAATGCCTTTGTGATCTTATGTTCATCGCGAGAGTACAGCGAAAAAGTTCGCAAGCACATAGGTGTTGATTACGCTTGATACTCTTTCATTGTTTCAACTAAGTTATCCAATGAAAATCCACGATATTCAACGTCATAACCTTTTAGATTTAACTTTTTCAAAAGGCAGTGGGACTTCTCTACTAATTTGACCTCACTGTAACGTTTTTGCTGTCTCTTTACTTCGGCAATGAGTATTTTCTTATCTAAGTCATTAATAGCCACTATATCGATCTCATTGTGACCTTTTGCATCCCAGTATCCACCAATCTTTCCGAATTGCTTTGATTCAACCAATATCGCGACGAACAGGCTCTCTAATTCCAGACCAGAGTAAACGGTGAAATCTCGTTCAATATATCTTCGGATGTATTCGTAGTTCTCCATCTCAACAGCACTTTTGTTGGCATGGATGAATCGAAACCAGAAGTTTAGAAACGGATCGGAAATGGAGTAACGAATATCTCGTGAGTTCTCTTTAGAGCTAATCGGGCGCTTTTTGGTAATAACATCAAAAACTTCATCAAGCTTTTCCAGATGAACACCGACACTCATATCTAAGAAGTTTTCAATTCGAGCACGGCTTGTATTGCCTTTTGATATCGCACCAAGAATATCGAAGTACACTCGATGTTCTGAGCCAAAATCTTCAACGAGTCGATGAGTTCCTTCTTTTATTAGTGGTGAAAATTCGGAGATTACCCCCTCAAATAGGTCATCGTTCTCAGCAGAGAATCGGGTTAACCACTCAAGGTATTTTGGTATCCCGCCAGATAGGCACCACCATCGAAGCATGTTTTCAGCATCAAATTGATCGTGATCTTTCATTACCTCGGCAAGATAAGAGGGCTGCAAAGGTTGAATTTTAAAGAATCTATCATCACGATTGAATAGAGGTTCGTCTTTGCCTTTGAAAATCTTCGTCATCATGCTGTAGAGGGAGCCACAGCACACTAGGTGCATCATCGAGTCTCTCTTGTTTGCATCCCATAAATTTTGAATATCGGAGAATAGAGCAGGGTTGACGATGTCGATATCTTGAAACTCGTCAATGATGATTGTCAGAGGTTTTTGCTTTGTATAATCCAACAAGAACTCAATGATATCTCGCAGTGATTGGGGCTGGAAAAACTTAACACCGAGCTCACTATTGATGATTTCTGCGAACTCAGCCACTAAGGAGCGTTCACTCTTTCGACTTATGAAAAGGTAAAGGAATTTGGTATTTTCTTGGTGAAAAGCTTCGTTTAAAAGACGGGTTTTACCTACGCGTCTTCTCCCAACCATTACGCTAAGTTGCCCCTTTGTTTCTACTATCTGCTCAGAAACAGTTTGTAGAGCTTTTAATTCCTTCTGACGGTTATAAAATTTTTTCATTGCTTTCTACTTTTGCTTTCACGTATTAGCAATAGAATAGAGCATGAGGTATTTAGTGTAAATTGGGTTACTGTAAAAAAAGTTACAGTAAATTCTTTTACAGTAACCAAAAGGCCATGAAGCGGTCTTCAGGCATTAAGGATTGTTGATTTTACTAGCTGTCAATCTGGAATGTTGATTCCGCTAGCTTTGAATCCGATGTTCTACTGCTTGAATCGCCACCGACTCACACGGCAAAAGTAGAACTACATCCTTATTAAATAATAACCATATCCAATCATTAGAAAAAATAGCCAATTAATGGCAAGAGAAGTGTGTACTGCATAAATATTAGGCCAACAACTTTTGAGGCAAATCCGAGCTAGCAGACTCTAATGAACACGCCGACGGACAGAAAAAAGCCCCGCATTAGCGAGGCTCGATGATGTTTATTTGTAGTACTGGTGACGCCTTTTTGAATTATGCTTCCAGCACTTCGCAACGTCATATACGCATGCTGGATAATCATCCCAAGGGTCGGCTAGTGCTTTTCCTCTAGCTGCTCTCAGTTTTATTGGGTACTCTCGACACTCGATTTCATGGAGGAAAAAGTAACTCTTTTCCTGCTTGGTTGAAAAGTGCTTATGAGTCCCACTACGTACACGAGGATACACATCCCACAAATAATGCCCATACTCCTTGTCTCGGCTTCGGTACTGTTGCTTCAGTTTTTTCATTTACCCTCCAGGTTTACGTTACCTAGAAGGGAGCCTTTGCAAAGTAGTTCATCTTAAAACCTATCAACTTCGTCTGTTGTGACCGATTTCCGTTAACCTTTTCTTGCTTAAAGCATACACAGCGATACGATATTTGGATTACTTCTATACCCGTTCAACTTGAAGATGCAGGTTTCAACAACTGAAAATTATCCGTAATTCCGGACGTCAGTGAAACTGTGTCATAGCCCGCTTAAGTGGTGAGCGACGCTACCACAAACCCTAATTTTTGCACCGTAAACACAAAAGCCAAATCAAGCCAAAACCGCCGAGCGTTGCGAATCCGTCTTAAAGCATTTGATGTGTTAAGCGACATATGTAACTGAATTTTCTTCACACCAATCTTTCAGAGCTTGTTTTGTGGCTAAGCTTTGAAACTGATACCACTGCTCTGTTGCGCCAATTTGTTCTAAACGATGCTTAAATTTAGCAAAAGCACCTTTTCGGCTGAAGTAATCAGATATCAAATCGTATTCACTTGGCAACTCTCGGGAAACAAATTCTAGAACGGTTCTTCGACCTACACCTAAATCACACTTACTCGGAATACAAAGGTAATGATCTGAGTCCTCGATATCGTCAGGTACAACCTCATCTACGCCATCACCAATGTAGTGAATTTGCCCAGACTGCGTATTCAAATACGCCTCAGCACCAAAACTCAAATCCCCAGAAACAAACTCCATTGCCATTTCCAAGTCATTAAGATCTACCGGCATATTGACCTCCATTTCTTCCTGACACATAGACGCGTTAAGTGATGAGATGGTCTCCCCCTACCACTTCACATGGTCATAAGCCATGCTTGGAGTGTTCAGGTCCTGCAGCAAAAGGAGAAGACCATGACTCATGCATAAAATCATCGGCATCGACTTAGCAAAAAAATATTTTCTTCCTTGTTGAAATAAACCATAAAGACAAGAGTCACAACGGTTACGATGCCCACACCCATATAGGCAATGCTCACAAGATGTCGTTCACACCATTCAACGTAGGCAGGCCCCTATTTCCACTATTACTCATACCACTTCCCCTCCTCGCTGACTCTCATCACGTGCAACGGCGACCGATCTCAGCTCCCAAATGGTGGCCTCCTGGTGATCTCTCGATGATTCTAAAGTCCCCACCAAAGAAAAGCGCCAGGCCCACCTTTTTTGCCACAACCTCTCAATATTGAAGCCACTTTTGCTCAGATATGAGATCAATCGCACATTGTCCGTGCTATTATTCCCCGTTCCTCCCTTGACGAAAAACCCACCAATACGCCTATAATAAAACCCAATATATTGGGCGCGAAACACAAATGACACACCATATATAGAATTAAACAGTCCTCTAAACATACCAGTGGCCAAAAGCACCGCGTGACGATGTGAGACGCTTTCTTCTCCTTTTGGACTCTGGAGGCAACAGGCTTGGTATTGGACAACCAGAGGCAATCGATCGATGAGAGACTCAGAGCAACGAAGAAAAGCGGAGCGAAAACGAAACGCAGGAGGGGTCGCCCCGAATGCGAAACGTCACGCCTTAAAGCTGCTGGCCGCCATTATACGTCTCAAACAGCGATTCTCCGTTCAGATTGCCCCCCACCTTGATGCCAACCTGACCAATACCGAGAAAATCTCTCCGCTGGACAGAGCGCTGCTGCTCTTTCTCTACCTGTGGCTGATCAATCGCTTGCCTCATTGCCACTCGATTGAAGATATCCCCGATCTTCGCTTAGTCAGTGGCCGTGACGATTGCGACGCGTATCGCCTGCGAAAGATACGAAAAACCGCGCCCAGCTGGGTAGAATACGCGATGCCCCATCGCACACCGCAAGGCACCGAATGGCGCTGGCAGCCCATCCCAAACGGTCTCAATCACTGGTTCGTGGGTGCCCTCGCCCACACCAAGGCGAACAGCCAGGCGTGGCACATGAGTGAGGATGAAAAACGCGCGTTCTTGAGATTTCTTCAGACAAAATGGCGCACGCCCGTTGCCTTAAAGGGGTACGACATGATGCGGCGCGATCATTTTTATCATTATATTGACTCAATGCTGCATCGCGATCCGCACGTGTCTGTGTGCACCAAATACAGCGCACTTCAGGACAAGTCGCCGCATCATAATAGCGCGCCCGCTTATCAGAGCAGTAATACCAACGCCGTTCGGTATGAGCTTTTTCATGCCCAAGGTCGCTATCTTTCTCGGCTGCACCAAGCCATGCCGAGTGACTTACTGGCGCTGTTTTGCGCGCCCGAGCCCGTCACCGGCAACGATGCGCCGCTGTTCAAAGCCCAGTCATCGGTTCCGGCCTATTTGGCCACGCCCGGAGAGATTGTTGCCTTTCGCTACGCGATCACTGATTCGACGCGCGAGTATCTTCCGATACCGGCTCAGCCGATTGGATCGACTCGACAGCTTTTGGTTAATGACGTTCGCCAATTTTTCGCCCGACTTGCCAACAAAGGCCGAGCACTGGAGAAAAAAAGACACACCACCGCCTCACTGCGTGAGCTTCACAACTTCCGCGCTTATGAACTGGCGCTGCTACTGATCGCGCTCACGGGGACTCGGCCCACCCACGCGATTTCGCTTGAGAAAGCGCTGTGTTTTGATCGGCGTTCAGCGCTGGTGTTCGATAAAGGCATTTATCGAACCTTGTATTTATGCCCCGCCTTTGAACGTACCCTCCGTCGCTATCTCAGCCTGCAGCGCCAGCTGGCCGACATGACAGGGGTTGCGTTAGAGAGTCCCTACCTTTGGTTTACCGTGACCGAGGCGATGAGTATTGCGCACCTCAATGCCCAATCACTTCGCCAGTTTATGAGTTCAACGTGGCAGAGCGTGAACCCGAGCGAGCGTGTCGATCCTTATCAGCTTCGCCATTTTTTTGCCCAGCATGCACTGAACTCGCTTGATCCTGTGTTAACCGCCGGAGACATCGATAGGCTCATGGGGCATGCAAATTTCGGCGAGCAGCTCGGCAGCGATGTGCTGTTTCCCGCCAAGCAGCGCAAGCTGCATCGCTTTCTCGATAAGCTACCCGATTTTTTGCACCTATCTGAGCCGATGGAGGAGTACGATGTCACACACCACGCTGCGCGCTGACGCGATTGCCGAGTTCCATGATAATTTGGGGCTGCCATGCGCCGCAAAAGCGGATCTTTGCTGGGTATGTGAACAGATTGAAGCGTTTGAATTACCCACGCGTGCGCTCAGCGTGCCGCAGCTTAACGCTCTCAATACTCGTATCCGTCAATTTGTCACCGGTCGTCAGCGCCACCTCAAGGCAGCGCTCGATCAAACCCTGCATTATCTCAAAGAGCGTTGTGAGTGGGAGCTACCGGCCGAACAAACGCCCATCTTTAAGGATACCCAGCAGCAATGGCTGCTCTCCATTCTCAAACAAAGCGCGGCCGCCAGTTCGCTCCTGCACGCCTATCACGCGCAGCGAGCCCCTTTTGTGCGTGAGCGCTGGGAGGAAATGGGCTGGCTTTTGCTGGTGCTTAACATTGAGGTGGCGCCACTGCCCCTACGATATTGGCAGCGCATCTTAACCTCTCCCGAGTCCATTGAATGGTTTGAAGGTCGCATGACACTCACCGTGGAACACACGCAAGCACTGGCCAACTTTACCAGCAAAGAGCAACCGAGCTTTACGCGCTATCCACTGAGCCTCTTTGCCTACAAAGTCTTACAATCCTTTTATCTTCACCCTCCCGTGAAACACCTTACGACGACAAGACTCACGCGTGCGCTCAATGCCTGGTGCGAAGGCGTGCCCTATTGCATGCCGCCAAGATCAGACCAAGACTGGCATAAACTCTTTCAGGCCATCTGGTATCACCATCACGCCCTTCCCGTGCCTCTTTTGCGTGATTTTAGCGATCCTGAGCGTCACGTCGCGACACTTGAGTGTGCGCATCAAAGGCAGGCACGTGCGTCCACAAAGGCCTCTACGCCGTCCCCGAGCGCGCGGGTTCCCCTCCTATCAACACCTTCAGAGGGCAAAGCCAGCTCCCCCGCTTCCGCTTCCCGTTCATGGCCACACAAAACGCTTATTCGTGGCTTAAAGCCGCAAAGCAAGAAAAACCGATTGCCGCCCACACTGGGCAGTGACAATGTCCTGCCATGGTTTTTTTATCATTTTGCGGACTCATTGCATCGTGAAGGCGGCGTCATCAAAAAGACGCTTGGAGCCGACACCATCGACCGTTATACCAACTTTTATTCGCAGCTTTCGCCTTTGTCACTCAAAGACGCCAGCGATCCTGAAGCACTGCCTCGCTGGGCTCGTGATCAGTTTGAACGGATAACGGACAAGACGACCCCTTGGCATCTCTTCAATTTTTTACGTTTCATGACACACATTGAGCTCACTGATCACCTTGATCTGTCGCAGTTTGAGCGCCCGACACTGCCAAGCCAAGTCGACCCTTTTCGCCTCAGTGCCCAAGAGGTGCACGACGTGGCTATGGCGCTGCTCCGTGACGATCAAAGCGGCGCTCTTGATGGCCTGTTTTCCGCCACTGCCGTTTTACTGGGTTACTATGCGATGCTGCGACGGGGAGAAATGCTGAGACTTCGCCTTGGTGACATCAGCTATCATGAGCATGACAAACAGCGCTTTGAGCTCATCATCACTCGCACCAAGGAAGGGGCACCCAAAGGCAATAAAACGCGCATCACGCACGCCTACCTACCTGAGGTCTGTGCCAAACTGATACGCGCCGTCATTAAGCTCAAAGCACAGTGCCCTCCCGACACGCCGCTGCTCGGTTATGTGGGGGAAAGCTTCGCGCAGCGAGATCACTATTACCTTTACCCTGTCAGCCAGCGGCTTAAAGCGCACTTTGGCCCACAGATCCGTTTTCATCATTTAAGGCACAGCGGCGCCGAGCTTCTCTACCTGCAAGGGCTGCATCTTGCCTACCAACGAAGCGGTGAGCACCTTCAAGGCATTCTTGAATCCACCACGCTGAGCCTGCTCACCCCACAGGCATGCCAGGCCCGCTTCGATTTTTGGCTAGAGGGACGCGCCTTTGATGACGTCAATGATGGCATTTTACTGGACGTTATTGGCGATGAAATCGGTCATACTTACTACAGCACGACTCGAAAGCACTACCTGCATGATATGGTCAAGGTGGGGCTGCTCATCTATCCCTACAGGCGAGTGTATCACCGTGATGAACTTCGCTATCTGCTCGGCATGTCACCGGGTTCTAACGATATCTCACGCGTATTGAATGCGCTCGAGCCCAATTACGCGCTGATGACCAATGAGCAAAAAAAACGGTGTTCGCTCTCGCTGCGTGACGCGCAGCTCATTACGCTGGTTTGTGACTCGACGACGCGCCAGGCCAAAGCCCTTAGCCAGGACATCACCACTTATCGCAGCGCGGCGTTACCTAAGCCACCGTGCTGGGATGAGAATACGCTGATCAAAGCGTGGCTCAGCACACTTGATGCGCAATCCCACGCCCTTGCCCCGTTTTCACCCTTCACCAAGCGCTCGCTCTCGTTACGTCCAGGACAACCGGTCGCGTTCCTCACGCTCAGTGAACAATGGCTCGCGATGGCGCGAGGTGACGTGTTTCGATTTGACCGCAAAGCCAGAACGCAGCTTCGTGCTCTGGGCCGCGCCACGGTAGGCGCGACAAAAGCGCAAGATGGTCAAGCGTATTTGACGCTGTCCTTTGACTGTCGCTGCAATGACAAAACGCGCAAGGCCTACCTGGCCTTGTTCCATCACGGCCCACTTCAGCGCTGCAACGCCGAACTCACGCTGTATCAAAATCGCAAACAAAAAGCACGCAGCCCGAAGCTAGACAAGCTCAACGCTGAGTTTGCGCGCCCACACGATCGCGTCAAACGCCTCATCGTGCCGGCCGGCGATACTCGTCTGGTTATTACGGCTCACACACGTGTGCCAGCGCAGGACTTACAAGACTCACTGCAAACCTATTTCGATCACCTCACGCATAACAAACAAAAGGATGCCGTCTATGCCTAGCTTATCTATCGACCCAAAGCACCATGATAATCTCCAGCATCTCCTTGCTCCCATAGCCAAAAGCGACTCTACGGCTCTGCTCACGTTTATTATTGATAAAACTCATGCCTATGTGATCGGTGGCCTTCTCGAAGCGCTTCAATACATCACGCTGCCGATAGAGCGCGACTGGAAACTCAAACCTGGCCAATGGAGCCTCAATGCCAGCAGCTTTAAAGAATACTGGGCATTGCAAAGTCCGCTACGAGCGCAAAAGCAGACCATTACGATACAGTTAAACTACGATCAATATCGCACCCTGCCCCAAATAGACACCCTGACCGAACGAAAATCGCGGCTGTATATTCAGTCGATTGACGCGTTAGACACGCACCTTGCCTTTTTTGCGCGTCATCACGATACCTTTTTTAAGCCAATTCAAGAGTCCAGCGGTCATCGTCAGCCAACCCGTGAGATATTAAACACGCTCGATGTCGCTGACACTTATCGACCATTTGATGCGTATGAGCTAGAAAAGGGAAAATCCAGCATTCGTATTGAACGCGGTGGCAACATCCACTCGTATGCGCTGCCCGAGGAATTTGTGCCAAATTGTAACTTACTGCTCAACAAAGAAAGCGTGGATACGCTAAGACACCTGTGCGAAACCACGGACTCTGACGAGATCCAGATCTATACCGATGACGAGCGTGCCCTTTTCTCCGATGGTCAGCGCTGCTTCAGCAGTTCACTTAAGTCGTTACGCGAGTATCAAAAAAAGCAAGAAGTCGCGTATCACACCGAGTTTCGTCTCGTGGTCGACATCCACCGGTTTAAAGAAGAAATCGATAGCTACCGCGCCATGGCTTTAGTGAAACAAGCCAATGAAGCGCTGCTTCTGGTGAGTCGAGATCGTGTGATGCTCGCCGGCCTGACGCTGGAGACCGGCGAAAATGCCTTTCTCAATGTCAAAGACATCAAACACAAACACGACATGGTGCATCGCATCAATTTAAGTGAGCTGGCGAAAGTGCGGATAACGGACATCACGTCGGCTGAGCAGATCAAACTTGCGCTACTCAAAAATGCGAGCGAAGGCGTGTATAAGCTTGGCTTTTATAATGATGTGAAAGGCGAGCACCCTTACGCGTATGTCGACGATGTCGCCCCTGCGCCCGATAAGCTCTCACTGGCCCTAGACGCCAAAAACAAACTCGAGGCGCAGCTCGAAGGCAAAGTGGATGATGAAACGGCTCAGATTGACATGGTTGGCTATGACGACATTTAACATTTGCCGCAAAAAGCACTGGACAAATAACCAGCACCTGATATGGTAATTGATGAGATTTTCACCAATAGTGGCTAAAAACGCACTACTCGAAAATCAGATAAGCAGTTGGGATAGGAAGGCGGCAACCTCCCTACCCCGTACCGGCTGCGACGACGTTTAAACCAGACCCAGCCGATGGCACGATTCTAACGAATTCCATCGGTCAGGGACAGATCTATTTATGGATCCCACACTGATGGAGGCCACCATGGCGCACATTCGTATTCGCCCCAACGGGCGTATTCAATTCGATCTTCATTTGTATGGTCGCCGCTTTCGTGAAGGCACGAAGCTAATGGCGACCCCGAAAAACCACAGTCAAGCCAAAGCCCTTCTCAAGCAGATGAATGCTGAGATTGACCTCAACACCTTCCAGTACCGCGACTATTTCCCGCACAGCAAAAAAGTGCCCCTCTTTGAAACGCTGCAACGAGAAAAACACCCTGACCGTCTCTATCCGTTTTTCGATGATTTTGCCAATCAATGGTTTGACCGCCAAAAAGGCAAATGGAAAAGCAGCTATCAACAAACGGTGCGCAACACCCTCGACCGTTATCTGATTCCCGCCTTTGGTAACACGCTCATAAATGAAGTGACGTTAGCCAATGTGGAATTCTTTCGTGAAACTCTCATCAACCAACGGGACGACAAGGGCAATCGCAAGCTCTCAAATAAACGTATCAACGGCATCTTCTGGCCGCTGGTCTCCATTTTAGGCCTCGCCGCCGATGAGCATCAATTTACCTACCCGCTTCGCCGCTATAAAACGCTCAAAGAAGAAAAAGCCGATTCTCACCCGATGACCCTACAGGAGGTTCAGCATTTTCTGGTGACGGTGCCTGCCGAATGGCGCGACTATTTTATTGTCCGTTTCTGGACCGGGATCCGCAGCTGTGAAATTCATGGCCTGCACTGGGAGCACATCGACTTTGACCACCGACTCATTCGTGTTCGTCAGAATCTGGTCAATGGCGAACTGGGCGAAGTCAAAACCCCGAAATCACGCCGAGAACTTAAAATGTGTGACACCCTATTGGAGGTATTCACCCGTCTAAAAGCCCAAAAAACGGATGACTCCCCCTTTGTGTTCACACACCAAGGAAAACCGCTCGACACCCACTTCGTGAGCAAAAGCCTTTGGTACCCGACCCTCGACAAAGCCGGGCTTAGACGCCGACGTCCCTATGAAACCAGACATACCGCCGCCGTGCTTCATATCGCCGCACACGAAAACCCGCTTTATATCTCTCACATGCTTGGCCACAGCGATACCCGCTTATTATTCAAAGTGTATGCGCCCTATGTCGCCAATGCGTCAAGAAGCGATGGCAGTGCGTTTAATGAATTGATGAAGAAGGAGGGGTTTCTATGAATGATGGCCTCTCATTTGAAGCGCAATGGGATAAGCTCCATAGCTTGCTTGATTTTCAACACGCTCACGACAACACGCTGACCGTCATGGCATTAGGTGGGTTATCTCAGGATGTGCAGCGGATTTGGTGGCAGTCCGAAGCGCCTTTTGATTTGCACCCTTCGGCGCTTTTACAAGACAGCCTGTCGCTTTATGCTCAGCGCTGCTGGCAACAATACCGAAACGATACAGCTCTATTTCACGCGCTCAATGACCACGTGACTGCGTGTTTTAGCTCTCAGAGCCATTACTATTTTGATCTTGAGTTACACCACCGCTATCCCGATTTGCCGTTGATTAAGTTTTGGCTCGCGTCGGCGTCATGTTGCTGCCGAGAATATCCGGTCAATCAGGGAGACTTGTGGCTACAACACCTTCGCTTGACTCAGGCCATGTGCCTCGCGATGGAGCAGCAGTCATACTGCCCTGATCGACTCGTCGGGTACGGTGAGCAATTGGTCATCATCATGGATGTTGAAACTCGGTGGATTGTGATTTGCAGTGACAAAGCATTCTTTCCGTTCAAGGCATTGGGGTGTCAATTTTGGCATTGTTGGTACCCCTCATAAAACTGAGGTGGCATTGCTATAATCTGATGCGGTGCTCAATTTCATCGTGTAAATCGACAACGGTTATGGCGTCCAATTTCATCATGAAATCGACGCCTGGTCGTGATGTTGAATTTCACCGTGAAATCGACAGGTGTCGGAAGACAATATAGTAGGTGTTATTATGGGCAGTCTTAATTGCCTATATTTACCTTTTGCTCCATCTTTTCCCGCCCCCATCATTTTCTCGATGCCCCTAACGCAGGGAAATCCTTGTCGCTAATAGTTGGATTCGTAATACACATAGAATCAATTACACTTCTTTTAAAATCAATGAGATATGATACTTTCGATGTTTCGAAATACACATAGGATCGATTGCTTTTGGCGATGAAGTAGCCAATTTAGTCATACTCTGTTAGCAACACCAAGAGCAATGACAATAACTTTCGGGATACACATAGAATTAATTGCACTTCTTTTAAAATCAATGAGATATGATACTGTCGATGTTTCGGAATACACATAGGATCGATTGCTTTTGGCGATGGAATAGCCAATTCAGTCATACTCTGTTACCAACACCAAGAGCAATGACGATAACTTTCGGAATACACATAGAATTAATTGCACTTCTTTTAAAATCAATGAGATATGAAACTGTCGATGTTTCGGAATACACATAGGATCGATTGCTTTTGACGATGGAGTAGCCAATTCAGTCATACTCTGTTAGCAATACCAAGAGCAATGACGATAACTTTCGGAATACACATAGAATTAATTTCACTTCTTTTAAAATCAATGAGATACAATACTGTCGATGTTTCGTGTAGCACATTTGATCAAGGCAATTCCATCAGGATCGGCAGATTGGTTGGTGCTCAATTTCGTCACGATATCAAGCGCTGCAGAAATGATCTATTGGGGGAGAAAACGACAACCTCAGGAAAGTGTCTCAATATCGTCTCACTGCTGAGACGGACGCTAAGCTAATGCCCTGTAAAACAAAGGCAAAAAAGGATCACCAACGATCATTACCAAGGGTTTTGACGATTGGGGTTTCAATTTAGCATGGCGGTATCCCTCAAAAACAGAGGTAACTTTGCGAAAAGAAGCGCAGCGAGCTCCGATAGCCAACAAAAAGAAAGGATAGAGGAAGGAGATAAGAAGAGAGAGCACCAACCGTTAAGTCGGTGCTCTGAATAAAATCAGGCGACTTCAGTGTCAAGCACCTTTTGCTCAGTTTTCTGAGACGTCATTGCCGAAGGCTGCTTGTAAATGTTTTCATAGCAATAATTGGTGGCTTCAATATAGCCTTCCACACTACCGCAATCGAAACGTTGACCTTTAAATTTATACGCCAACACACAGCCAGATTTAGCCTGTTTCAGCACCGCATCCGTAATTTGGATTTCACCGCCCTTGCCAGGTTCGGTTTGTTCAATCAGATCAAAAATATCTGGCGTTAAAATATAACGACCGATGATCGCCAAATTACTCGGCGCCGTCCCGGCTTCCGGTTTTTCGACCATGTCATCCACACGGAATAAATCGTCTTTGATCATTTCACCAGAAATCACACCGTATTTATGGGTTTCTGATTCAGGTACTTCCTGCACAGCAATGATTGAGCAGCGGAACTGATTATACAACGCCTTCATTTGGGCCAAAACACCTCGGCCTGGATCAACACAGAGGTCATCAGCCAATACTACGGCGAATGGATTATCACCGATTAATGGGCGGCCCGTTAAAATCGCGTGCCCTAATCCTTTCATTTCACTTTGACGAATATAGGTAAAGCTTGCAGTATCAATCAGTGAGCGAATATCCGTTAACAGGGATTCTTTGCTGGTACCGCTAATTTGATGCTCGAGTTCATAGTTCTTATCGAAGTGATCCATTAATGCGTGCTTACCGCGACCAGTAACCACGCACATATCGGTCATACCCGCTTGAATCGCTTCTTCCACGCCGTATTCAATCAGCGGCTTGTTCACCACAGGCATCATTTCCTTGGGCATGGATTTCGTCGCAGGAAGAAAGCGAGTTCCGTATCCTGCTGCTGGGAATAGACATTTTTTAATCATAATTTTTTCTAGCCAATTGTTTGTTTTTTGTATTAGTCGTTGCCAAATAAATCGCGAGTATAAACCTTCTCTGCGACATCGCTTATTTCATCCACCATACGGTTAGATACAATCACATCACGAGCCGACTTAAATTACCCCAGATCGGTAAGAACCAGCGAGTTGAAAAACGTTCTCTCTTTCAGTAATGGTTCTTAAACCACCACTTCAATACCTTTCGCTTTCAAACGCTTCATCACCCCTTGAATCGAAGATGCACGGAAATTATCAGACCCGAATTTCATTACAAGCCAATAAATACCGACACGTTTAGAGTTACGTGTTGTTATAAAACCCGCGATGGAACCAATAATGTTATTTTTTACTAGCGAGTAATTACCGGGAATCTGATTGGTGTCTTTTGGTAAAAAAGTAGATGCATTAGTATAAGGTGATTACCACCAATATTGCATTAATACCTACGTGATTATCATTTAAGTAAAGTTAGTGTCGTCAATGGTTATTTTAAAAAGTTAAGCCTATCTTAAATGTTTATAAGCAAATTTTTTCAAGTGAACAGGAGACAACCTCAATGCAATCAAACACAATATGTATAGGTAATTACGGAAGCTATGGTAGTTCATTCGGTTAATAGCATAGAAGCGTGATTTCACCTCGTTTATTACTTTCTTCAAACCTCTACGACTATGAAAATCATCGTCCACTCTAAAATATAACAAGGGGTCTTCGATATTAGAAAAAACATACCCTTTAGACATCAAATCAACCCATAAATAATAATCCTGAGTATTTTTCAAATGAGATGGATAACGATTTTCAACAGATTCAAAAATGCGACGAGTAAACACAACAGTTGGATGACAGAGAGGGCAATTAGTAACTAGATTTTTCTTTAAAAGTGAATGTTCCGATTCCATACGTTTAGTAAATAATTTGACATCGTTTTTATCTATCTCAACTATACTACTTCCTACAATATCAACATAATCATTGTTAGACAAAAACGAGCATTGTCTAAACAATCGATTGGGAAAAGAAATATCATCCGCATCCATTCTTGCGAAGAATTCATACTCCCCTTCCATTGAAATTTCAATTAATTGATTTAGGCGAGTAGCAAGGCCTTTATTTTTTGAACCTTTATATAGATATATATCATTACGTGCATATAAGTCATCAAGATAAACAGAAACTTGATTTGATACATCACCATCCAAATAAATATATAAAGATACATTACAATCTTCCTGAAGAAGAATACTTTCGACTGCACGCTTTACATATAAAAACTTATCTTTACTATAAACTGACATTAAAACAGCAACAGAATACATTAAACAATCCTATAATACTTATATTGCAACATACATATGAAAATCAAAGAAAAAGGGACAAACACATATACAGAAAAACTTAAATAACAAATAAAAACAGGAGCAAGCATCACCAAAGATAATTTATCTCTTAAAATAACCAAGAAATAAAAACCAAACACAAAAATTGATGATAACACCCCACCTTCAATTACTAGTTTCGCAGGCAAAGTATGAATATAAGTTGGGGTATACTCATTTCCAAAGCCATAACCAATACCAAAAAAGTAATCATAAATAGAAACATTTTCAAAAGTAAGAAATTGAAACATATATTCAAATTCCGCAACCTTGTGCTTGCCGCTACTATCTCCAGTAACAAGATTAATGGAAGTTATAATTATACTAAAAAAAACAAATGGCAAAAGTAGGCGGAAAATATACCTAAATGATGGATAAGTAAAATACAGTAAAAAAACATACCCTATTATACCGGACGCTATTGCAGCTCGAGATAGAGTACCGATCACTAGTATTATTGATAATACTCTAAATATTTGTATATATTTAAAACTGAAATGTTTTCGATAATGCATAAACACGAATTCATTAAAAAAAACAATATATAAAACTAGAACTCCTACCGCGTTCGAATCTTTAAACATAAAAGAGCTAGCTTTATACGCGTAAAATACCAGACCATCACTAGCCTCAAGCATGTCTTTCATATCCGAAGGGTGACTTAGTCGATAAAAAAGCTCAGAAAAAAGAAGAATAAAATAAAATAAATTTCCAACACGAATAACTTTTAAATATTGTTTCAAGCCAAGCCTAAATATGACTTGCGCTGCAAAAACATAAGATAATATTGATATTATATAGTTAACATTTATAGGATCACTTAATTCATTAGAGCGAAAAAACTGTCCCAAAATGAAAGGTAAAAAAGAAAAAAACAATAAAGACGATTCTCTTATAAATATAAACTCAAACCTTTTCAAGACTAAATAGAATGAAAAAAATACAGCTAGTAAAGATAATATATATACAGGAGAAAAACCAAATAAAGTAGTATAAAATCCACATGAAATAAAAAATAAAAGTGATATAAGATAATCATCTATGGTTAACAATCTAATCATAATTTATCCGTGCAAAATCTGTTTAATAATCTAGACCACTTTTCTTTAACTAATTTCATATCTGTTTCTGATGAATATTGTATGCAATGTTTGCTATAACCTGCGTAAGTGTTCTCACTGGCAGTAACTTCCAGAATTGCCTCAGAAAAAGCTTTATAGTCTGCATATGGTACTGATTTTCCGCACTTATTATCTTTTAGTATCCAATCTAGAGCATCAAACGTATTGAAAGCAACAATGGGCACCCCTTGACTCCTAGACTCGATTAGCGTTTGTCCAAATCCTTCGTAATGAGAAGTCAACAAAAATACTCCATATTCTTTTAGAGTTTCCTTAATATCAGATGCTATTCCACAAAATCTTATTCTGGGATGGCCGCTAATATTAGCTAATAAGCGTTCTACTTCTAAGTCACTTCCAACACCATATATATCCAAGGAATAATCGTGGGGAAGTAAAGAAAATGCCTTAATCATACCTATAAAGTTTTTTTGCTCCTCGCTTATTCGTGCTATTGTTACTAATTTCTTATTAATTTTCTTTTCACTTTCAATAGGATCTATCTTACAGCCCCGTGGGATAACATATATATTATTGATATTTAAGTCATTGTATTTTTCAATCAACTTTTGTTTGTCCAGGTTTGTGTAAACACAAATAGAATCAATTCTGGACTTGTGTATTCTCATTGCTAACTTTGCTAATGTATTGAAAATTTTACTAATACTATTTGTCTGAACCAAAACAATATGATTATTCTTTATAAATTTCGCGGGAATAAACAATAACACCCCAGGAACAAAGACAAATAATATATTCCCTTTAGAATTTTTAAACAAAGAGAAGTATTTATAAATAGATAATCGTTCTAGTAATTTTGTAAATCGGGTTCTTGTCCGGAAAGCTTTCTGTAAAATTGTTATATTATACTTATGATGTTTCTTAGGAGCCCCCCCCTCTACTTCATACTGACACACTTCCTCTACCTCGAACCCTTTGCTCAAACTTAAGGTATGTAATTGTCTAATTAGCTCTTCTACACCACCAATTACATTTGAGGTTCTCAGGTTATAAGTAAGAACCTTAGGTTTTTTATTCATAATCATTATTTAAACCCAATAATAAAGAAACAGAACGAACAATATAAATTATGAAAGCACATTTACCTAAGTTTAATTTCTTTTGAAGTAATCACTGGTAAAAATAGAATGTGCAGGCTTATTTTGGTTTATAGAATCTCTTAACTCCGTAGAATACTCTATTCCTAGAAATGTTAATTCTGTTGGATAAGATATAGTTTCACATACGGATGAGTATATAGTTACTATTTTTTTAAATCTTACACCGTTAAGTTCGTATAGTTCAAACGGCGCGACATTACTTAATACTTTAACACCTAGCGAGCCATAAACTGTTGAGTCCTCACGAGGGTGGGGCTTTATTACGACCTCTTCATTATTCCGTTTTAGTTGAGATACTATATCTTTATATATACTCAACTTCTTATCCATTGATATTATTCCATCTTCTGATAAAGGTTGCGTGACTAACACAGTACAATTATTTATAGTATCATCGAAAAATTCTTGCTGATTAAATATAGAATTAATCATCATTCTGCTATTTAAATCTATACTTCCAAATTTTTCCTTCAAATTAATATTATACACTCTGCTCCTTATGGATTTAGGAGCATGATCGGGATTAAAAAGAAAAATTTTATCAATATCTGTATAGTAACCATAAGTAGCTTCTCTATAGAATAAAAGCTTTCTAAAATAAGAAATAATACCTAGTTTAGGTTTTTTAGGTTCAAGATAATTGACAGTTCCATGTTCGAATAACCAGAATTGGATAGAAAACAATTTCAAGAGATTAAATTCAACGTCTGCATCAGAAAAAATCACCGCTATTTTATATGCTCGTGTCAAATGTAACCTTAATAAAAAGGCGGACTTCCTCAAGTAAGTGCGAACCTTGTTATAGCCATAATTCATTCTATTTTTTGATTTTTTAATACTTTCATCAAAAAAATACACCCGTTCCATACCCTTCTGACTGAGCATTAAAGAACTAACTACACTCTTAGGTAGAAGACGATCGTTAATAAATACTAATAAATCTGAGTTATCATTCAGATAGTATTCAGTTAAACTTATTAATAAATCTCTTGAATGCCTGCAAACGATTAACTTTTTACAACTTGGTTTCATCTAATTCTCTTAAACTTATTATGACTATAAACAATACTATTTTCCGGAATATCGATTGTAACTACAACATTAGCGCCTACGATAGAGTTTCTACCTATTGTCACATTGCCTAATATTTTGGATCCAGCACCTAAAACTACATTTTCTTCAATAACCTGAGTAGATATGACCCCAGACTTAGTTTTTTGATCAATATCCTTAGCACCAATAGTTACTAATTGGTGAATAATAACATCTTTTTTGACAATTGCTTGTCCACCAATAACTACCCCAATTGGATGTTTAAATACTACTGAGGAATCAATTTTAGCTCCTAAACAAAACTCTACAGCATAATTCCTCATACATCTTTTAGACATATAATAAGCTAATCTATAAAAACCTTTTGAACAGAAGAATTCGATAATAGAATAATATATTTTTACTATTTCATGTGGTGGCTTGAAAATTATTAATGAGATAGCACTTTTAAATTTTAACATATAAACCTGTCTGTATTGGCAAAGAGATAATATTAGAATAATGCATTGATAGATAAAGAACGATAACGGAAATTTTTTAAAAAGATAAGAGTTATTTCTGTTTCACTTTTATGATTACTTTTTATAATTGATTTGAAGTATTTATTCTGTCATAAGAATAAACTCTATGTGTCGAGCCATTGCAAAATTATTATTAACTTGTTTTCACTGGTTTTTCACTGGTTTTAACAACTAGCCTCATTCGGGTATGACATGGACACATACTCCTACCCACAATCCTAATGGAAGATTAAGTTAGCTTTTTGACTGAAACCAATCTAAATTAGCTTAATCAAAGCATTCAATATCTTCGCTTCCTTCAAAACCTTAAATAATTAACCAAAATTTGATACACATAACGTCAAACGTAAAAGTACATATAAACTTATTATATATTAGCTAGTAGTGGAGGACTTAAACCATCTCACTCCATAGCTGTATGATGGTTCTATTATTGAAACTCTAAAGGTTTTATCAAACATAAATGCAACAGTAATACTGAACGTTGCTAGCAGCATATTTCGCATAGCATTAAGACACCAATGAAGCCAATCAAGGCTAGGTAAATTATATTCGAATGAAGAATCTAATAGAGAGAATATTAACAAAGACAGTATTGAAAGTAATATATACCAGCTAATCAATCCTATATACTTAGTCCACGAAATACAAAAACACCTTTCAAAAACTAAACAAGGTTTGAGTATTAGAACAATTATAATATTTGAAACTAAGGTACCAATAATTACACCATTCAATCCCATTATATTAACCAATAATAATGATAAAATTAAATTTACAAAGCACTCTAAAATGGGAACATATATATCGTCAAAAAAACCATAATTAGATTTGAATGATTCTGTTATTCCTCTAGTTAATTTAAAGAATAAATTCATCACTATTAAGGCTACAGTAAACTTTGACAACTCAAATTCCGGCCCCATCCATATATTCATAAATGGAGTGAATGAATTATAAGTAGTAATAGAAAGAGCCAATCCTATACAAAATAAAACCAAGTTATAGCACTTCCATCTCAAGAAAATCTTTCTGTTATTACCTTTATTTTTGGCGATAAACTTTCCAATTCTTGGAGATAGCACTGGAATAACGATACCCACCAACATCGCTACCATATTAATAACCATAATATGACTAGAGTATATTGCAACAACAGATAAAGAAGTAAAAATTGAGAGTAAAATAAGGTCTGTATTATAAACAGCTAAGGCTGCAATTTTATGCCAAAATATATTCTTCATATCACGATAAATACTTAACTGCCTCTCTTTAACATTTGTCACTTGCTTATAATTTATTATAAACCTAGACCGGAATATGAAGTAGATCACTGTATTTTCTAACAAATAGAATATTACAAATGCTACAAAAGATTTATAGTATATTATTGCCACTAGTCTTAAAATGTTAAAAAATAATACACATACTCCTTGAACCAATCGAACATAGCCATATTCTTGATTAGCAGTATATAGTATAACAAACTTTGCGTATGAGTAAGATAAAGCAACATTTACGACATAGAGTATCCATATTACATAAACTTCTCCTTCCACAATTACCTGCCCAAGTAGAAGAGGAAGGACAAATACTACAGCTGTGCCAACAATTAGTACAAAGATTGCCACTTTCTTATAAAAAAAGGAAACTGTTGATAATATTCGGCTTATTGCTGCATCATCATTTTCTTCAATAGGCCGATATAGAGCGTAGGTAGAAGCTGTAGCAACACCCAATTCCGCCAAGTTCAAATAGGCAACTAACTGCGTGAACAGCTTCATTATACCAAGATTATCCATACCTAAATGAACAACAAAGCTCTTATTTATTACAAACGCAAAGCTGGCTGTTGCAATAGTAAAGAATGCATTTATATAGATCTGCTTACTTAACCGCAAATTTCAACCTCATATAGATAGATTTTTACCTGGAGAAGGGTTTCCCAATATCTTGCTCTTCACCACAAAAAGGTAATCTGCCTCTTTATACGCTATCTTATCTGGCAGACAATAATATTAATGGCAACTAAAAAACCTTTATATCAACCAATTAAAAATAAATTAAGAATTACTATTATTTAATTATTTTTACAATAACTTTGGCTTATAAAGTAATAGCCTATTTTTCGTCGAAAAGGTGTTAGCTATGATAGTTAAACTCCCTGCCCCAGGGAAAATTCATGAACATTCCCGTCCTACAAGGGCTGTCAAAACCTTATAAAGGTACTCCGGTTCCATCGCAC